>JAYWEP010000155.1:0-31072 GCA_043779205.1 Chthoniobacter sp.
TTCGCCCGCGCGAGCTGGCGCAGCTCGGCATACACGCACTCCAGCAGCGCCGTGCGCGCGTGCTCATCCCCGGCGCGCAGGGATTCCAAATGCTGGGTGACTTCACTCATCGCGGCGATTTTTGGATGCGCGCGCAGCGGCCCCGAAAGCAAGCGCCCGGCGCCCCCCGCCCGCTCACGGCACCGGCGTCACCGACACCGGGTCCACCGTGAATGCATCGGGGCCGGTCACGGTGCCATTGTTGAAAAACGGGGTCACTCTGACCTCGATCTTCGTCGCCCCCGGCGGCACGGCCACCTTCTTCTCCTCTGTGCCCAGGATGCTGCTGTGCGGCAGCGAACACGAGGACATGGTTGAGCTTCCTTGTATCTGCACCGTCCGACAGATAATCTCCCGCAACCGATGCCGGCAAACGCCACCGCAACCACGTTCCAGACCTTTCCGCTGCTTTCCGCTGCGCAGAATACACGCACGATCGTCTCACAGCCTCAGCGTGGAAAAACTTTCATAGAGTTGTTCGCGGGAATCGGACTGGTTCACGAGGCGCTCGAACCGCTGGGATGGCAGGCGATTCTCGCCAATGACAACGATTCGCGAAAGGCTCGCTCCTACCGTGTGAATTTTCCTGATGTGCCGTTCGACGACCGCGACGTCAGGCTGCTGGATTTGTGCGCGCACCCCGCGCCACGCTTGGTGACGGCGTCTTTCCCGTGCATTGATCTGAGCCAGGCAGGGAATCGGCAAGGCCTGAACGGTGCGCATAGCAGTCTCGTAAGAATCTTTCTGGACAAGATCGCGCTGCTCACAGCCGGAGGAAAAAAGGCGGAATTCCTGTTGATCGAGAATGTTCCCAACTTGCTTTCGATTCACGATGGCGCGGCTCTGGAAGAGATTCTTCGAACGCTCGCCGAGTTGCGTTACGGCTTCGATGTGGTGCAGGTGGATGCGAAGCATTTCACCCCGCAGTCGCGCAATCGCGTGTTCATCGTGGCCGTGGATTTGGAACGTCATTCCGTGCCCCGCCGGGCTTTTCCCAACGACCATCTGCGCCGTCACAAGTTGGCGGAGATGTATCGCAGACACCCCGGACTGCCGTGGTTTTTCTTCGATTTTCCAAACCTGCCGACACGCGGAATTTCGCTGCGCGATGTGCTGGAGCAAGTCCCCGACGAAAGCTCCGTTTGGTGGGACAAAGAGCAGACTGATTACTTTTGGTCGCTCGTGGAGCATGACCACAAAACTCGGCTGGAAAGCCTGCTAAAGGGTGGCAAGAATCACGTCTTTACCGCCGTTCGCCGACTGCGGCGGCGGCGCAAGCGGGAGCAAATTTTTAACATTCGCTTTGATAGTCTGGCGAGTTGCCTGCGCACTCCGCGCGGGGGTTCCTCGACGCAGTTCGTCATCGTCATCGAGAGAGGCGCGCTACGCGGGCGACGGCTAACCGTGTTGGAAGCAGCGCGTCTCCAAGGTGTCTGTCTTCCTGAGAGCGCACCGAATTTCCAATTGATCGGCTCGGAAACCGATGTCCGTTTCGCCTTTGGCGATGCGGTGTGCGTTCCGGCGGTGCGCTGGGTTGTCGAGCACAGCATCGAACAACTCATCCCCGACACCACGAGGCAACGCTCCTCGGCAGGCGTGCAAGGGCAGTTGGCGTTGGTTTGATACTCGCCAGCTTATGCCCCGCGCCTCGTTGTTTCCCGATTACTCGCAACTCCAAACCAAGGAGAAGATCGCCGATCTCGAACGCCTGGCGGAAACGAACCTCGCGCAAAGCGAGTATGTCTGCGGCGGCGGCATGGCGCGGCTTCTCGCGGAAACGCTGCGCGGCTTTGTCGGCTCGCTTTCCGATCCGCGATGGGAGTCGGATGTTTTTCTCAAGCAGGCGACAACCGGAGGACGGCGATTTCATCTCTTTCTGGCGGCACTCTTCGACTTGGCTTGCAATGTCGAATACGTCCATGGGCGACTGGTAAATTCCAAGTGGATTTATTGCCGTCGGGAGGATGCGTCTCAGCCGACGGCCTATTACTCCTTTCTCAAACAATGCCCGACGTGCTGCCTCGATCTCGGGCTGGAAACGCGACTGGCTGGCGCGCAACACAAACCATCAAGTCATCACATCGGCGAAATCACAACCACGGCGATGGCCATGCTGCTCAAGGTGGTCATCAGCGCAGCGCCGAGTCCACTTGCGGTGGCCGTGATTACCAAGCAATCGCACGACGTCGATGCCGTCGCCTTTCGCGATAATCTCTTTCTGCTTTTGGAGGTGAAAGCATCCCCGATGGTCACGTTTCCCGTGGGCATGGATTTGCCGGAACCGCTCTTCACAGAAGCCGACGATGGACGAAAGGAATACCGCCAGCACAGCCTCTTGGATGTCCCTGTCGATTACGAGAAGCTGTTTCTATTTCTACCACATCGCAAAGTCCGCTTCCCGCTTCCTCGCGGCAACGACACCCACTGGCCCTACGAAGCTGCGGCTAGCTGCTTCCGGCAAACCGACAATTTGCTCGAATACTTCTCTGCCTGGTTGGAGCTGTTCCATGCCTACTCGGTTCCGAAAACGAAACGGAACAAACGCGACCAAGTCCTCGCCTACTTGGTCAATGGCTGGGGTGACGAGATTGACTCCAACAAGACGAAACCCGGTCTTGGTCGAACCGACGACATCAAGAAAGGCACCTATCAGCTTTTGAAGTTTGGCGCTTACTACGCCGACGACAATGCCGACCTCCCGATTCGCAGCGCTTTGGTAACGAATCTCGACCCACTGTTCATGCGTGGCGATTACTTCGATAAACTCGCCGATATTCGCTGGGGCAAGAATCCCTCATTCGTTCAAGACGGCGCTGAATGGAGAATAGCTGACCGCCATCTTCACTATCTCTACAATGCCGTTCTGGCCTTCAATGAGCCGGTCATCAATGACCCGCTGCTCGCCGGAGTCTTCGATATTTTCCAAGCAGAGCAGGCTTTGATTGCGGGTCGGCTCGACGGTCTGCTCGCCGATTGGAGCAAGCCCTTGGCGTAACGGGCCATAGTTGCGCCAGCGTTAGGAGCGCGCCCTTTAACTACCTGCGTGACACCCACGAGGCGGATGGTTTTTCCAGCAAAAAAGACGCCACCGACACCGCAGAACCAAACGCGGATGATGCGGCGGATTTCGTCGATGCCGGCGCGGCGCAGCGTGGCGGTGTCGGTGGGGGTGCTGCCGGTGAGCAGTTCGTAGAGGAGCACGCCGAGGCTGTAGATGTCGCACCGCGTGTCGATGTCGTGCGAGGTCATCTCGGCCTGCTCGGGGCTCATGGAGAGCGGGGTGCCGAAAGGCGGACGGCGTTTGGGTGGCGGGGGTGGTGGAAAGGACAGGGCTGGGGCGCTCTCTACCTCAGCATGCGTAATCGCGAAGGCGAAGGGATCATCAAAACACCGCGCGTTTCCACCAATGCAAACTCGCGGGGTCGGGCGATCAATCGACCGGCTTGCGGCCGGTCATCACCATGTTCCAGGCGAGGCGGCGGACGAGCGGGATGCGGGTCAGCAGGTCGTCGAGCATCTTGAGCGGCTGCCACCACCAGAGCCGGCGCGGCGTTTCCTCGTAGATGAGTTTCCAGTAGCGCTTTTGGTTCGGGTGGATGCGGTCGATGAGGAAGTATTTGCAGAAGAGCACGAGCGTGGTGATCCAGAATTCGCGGTGCTCGACGTCGGTGAAAAACTTCCGCGCGAGGGCGACGTCCGCGAAGGTCAGCGGCGACTCGTCCTCGGTGCGGACCTTGGTGGCCATGCGGCGATAGACGTTGATGAGCGGGTTGTAGGCGAGCGGGTCCCAGGTGAAAAAGCGGCCGCCCGGCTTGAGCGCTCGCCGGATTTGCCCGAAGAACTGCGCCTTGTCCGTGACGTGATGCACGGTGTTCGCGGAGTAGATGATGTCGAAGTGGTTCTCCGGCACGCCGAGGTCTTCGCCCGCGGCGACGATGCCGTGGAGTTTCACGCCGTGGAGTTCGCCGAGTTTCACCGCGAGCGCCACCATGCCGGGCGAAAGATCGGAGGTCGTGACCTCCGCGCCGAGCAGGGCGAAATAGACGGAGGATTCGCCGAGGCCCGCGCCGACATCGAGCAGGCGCTTGCCGGCGAGCGGACCCATCTTGCGCAGCATCCAGACGTTTTCCATCGCGGTCGGCGCTTCGAAGGCTTCGCGCACGCGCACGTCCTTCAGATTGGTGCTCGCCGCCCATTCGTCGTGAAAGTCGGCCTCGCGGTGGTGGATGGTTTCGCTGCTCATGGTGCGGATTTTTTAGGTGGCAGGCTGCCTCCGCGGACGAGGTAAAGCGGACGGTTTTTGGCTTCCTCGAAACACTTTGCGACGTATTCGCCGAGCAGCCCGATGAAGAACATTTGCAGCCCGCCAAACGCGAGCACCGCCATGATGAGCGCGGTCCAGCCGGGCACGAGGTCGTCGTGGAAAACCACTTTGCGGAAGAAGTAGAAAACGATGAGCACCGCGGCGGCGGCGAACACGCCGAAACCCACCCACGTCGCGAGCCGCAGCGGCATGGTGGAAAACGAGGTGATGCCGTCCCAGGCGAAGCGCACCATTTTCAAGAGGGGATATTTCGTCTCGCCGGCGGCGCGCGGGTGGCGGTCGTAGAGCAGGGCCTCCTGCCGGAAGCCGACCCAATGGACGAGCCCGCGCATGAAGCGGCCCTGCTCGCGGACGTGCCCGAGGCTTTCGACCACCTGCCGGTCGAGGAGCCGGAAGTCGCCGGTGTCCGCGGGCAGCGCCATGCCGGAGAAAAAGCGGATGAGCCGGTAGTACGCGGCGGCGGTGATTTTCTTGAACGGCGTCTCGCCCGCGCGCGAGCGGCGCTGGCCGTACACCACATCCACGCCTTCTTTCCAGCGCGCGATCATTTCCAGCACGACCTCGGGCGGATCCTGCAAATCGGCGTCCATGACCGCCACGGCCTGCCCGGTGCAATGATCGAGGCCCGCGGTGAGCGCGCGCTGATGGCCGAAGTTGCGCGAGAGCGAGAGGTAGTTGAAACGCGGATCGTCGCGATGGAGCTGCGCGCAGATGCGCGCCGTGTCGTCGGTGCTGCCGTCATCGACGAAGAGAATTTCGAGCCGCCACGGGCCGCCGCCGAGCACGCGGATGAGTTCCCGATGGAGCAGTGGCAGCGTCTCCGCCTCGTTCAATCCGGGGACGACGACGGAGAGCGATTCCAACTCACGCATCGAACGAGTCGCGGAAGGTTTGCAGCCACCGGCGGGCGTTCGCGAGGTTCTGCTCGTACTGGGCGTCTTCGAGGCTGATGACCGCGGGCGTGCCCGCCGCGACCCGATCGCCGCGCGTGTAGAAGGTGAATTCCGTGTCGGGAAAACTCCACGCCAGCGAGGTGCCGGTGAGCGTCACCCGGTATTCCTTCGTCGTCTTGTCGCGCTCGACGGCCAGCGCGCGCGCCAGTTTCTCGAGCCGCGCGGCGAGCTGGGTATTGCCCGCCGCTTCGGCTTCGAGCCGGTCGCCGCGCAGGTTTCGCAGGAATAGGCACCGCAGCGCGTCGTCGAGGTTCATGCCAATACTTCCGCGGGCTGATCGACGGGCGGATGCTGCGCGAGGATGTCGTCGGCAATGGCGAAGATTTCCTCCGCAGTGAGCGGCCAGTTTTTCTCGAGCCGGGTGCTGGCGAGAAGGATTTTTGCGTGATCCCACATCGCGGAAAAGAACCGGGCGGTGGTCGAGATTTCCGGGTAGCTGCCGTAGAGGCAGCCGTCGCACGCGCGGGTGATCGGCAGCACTTCCTTGTGGGCCGCGCCCTGTTTGTACTGTCGCGGAAAATCGGGCGCGAAAGTGGAGAGGCGCTTGGTCAGGCGGTGATCGCAGCAGACCGCGAGATCGCCATTCGGGATGATCGTGAAATAAAGCGAAGGCGAGTCGCACACGCCGTCATTCTTGCTGCGCCACTTCAGCGGCTTGTGTTCGATGAAGTTCACGATGTCGTCCATGTAGATCGTGGAATCGTAGAGCGGGAAGCCGTCGGCTTTCATCTGCTTCAGGTTCTCGATCTCGCGCTCGAGGGCGGGGTACTTTTCCGGCGGAAAAACGAGCGACTGATCGTAGCTGCGAAAGCCGCGCGGATCGTGCGGCTGCGCGATGTGCGCGGGCACCAGCGAGACATACCAGCCGATGCGCTTTGCAAAGCGCAGGACGTTGGCGACATCGTAGAGATTGCGGTGGCTCAGCACGCAGCCGAGCGAGGCAAAGGAGTGCTGCTTTGGCAGCACGCGGGTCACCGTGGCGATGGTCTTGATGGCCTTGGCCCAGGAGTTTTTCACCGCGCCGTTGAGGTAGTCCTGCTTCGAGCCCACCAGCGTATCGAGCGAGATCGAGATGTCGTGCCCGCCGGCCTCGACCGCGGCGGTCAGCGCCTCCTCGCTGGCCAGCCCGTTGGTCTGCATCCGCACATGGACGTGGCGCTCGGTGAAGGCCCGGATGATCTCCGGCAGATCCGCGCGCGCAAACGGCTCGCCGCCGGTGAGCAGGACCACGCAGGTGCCGATCTCGGCGAGGTTGTCGGCGATCTTTTTAATCTCATCCAGCGTCGCCTCGCGCACGTCGCTGTTGGCGTAGATGATGTTGCACTGCTGGCAGGCGAGGTTGCAGCGCGCCGTGATGTAGAACTGCACGTAGAGCGGACGATCCTTGAGGAGCATCGCCTTGGCGATTTTGGCGGTTTCGATGAGGCTGAACATGCGTGGAAGGGAAGTTCGGAAATATAGCCCGAACAGGGCAATCGAAAGCTCTTTATTGCCGGGCGCGGTGGAAAATCGTCCAGCCGGGCGTCGCGGACATTTCGACAAAGCCGCGCGCCAGCAGCGCCTCGTCCAGCAGCGGCTGCGGTCGCGCAGTGCGGGAGAAAAACGGAATTCGCTTTCGCCAGGCCGCCCATCGGCCGTCCTCTTCCGCATGCGTCTGCACCGCCCACGTCACCTCCGGGTGCGCGGCGAGGAGCGCCGCCAGCGCCGGCGTCCGGTCGCCGGCGGGGAGGTTGTAACCGCGGGTGCCGGAGTAGAAAAAAATTGTCGGATACATGTCGAACCCGGACGCATCCTCCCGATGATCCGCCGCGAGAACCACCGCTTCATCGCGCGCCGGATGCAGCGCCGCGAGCGCGTGCGCGGCGTCGTAGGCGCGGCGGTCGGGGTGGTAAAGATTCATCAGCCCCAGCGCCGTCCCCGCCAGCCAAAGCAGCGCCACCGCCGCCTGCAGCAGCCGGCTCCGGCCCAGCCAGCCGTCCTTTTCCAAAGACGCCGCGAGCCCCTGCGCGGCCACGAGACAGAACCACGGCAGCGCGACGAGGTGGTAATAGCTGTGCCGCACCGGCCCGCCGGGACCAAAGAGCAGATAGAACAGCGCGATGCCCAGCCCCCAGCCCAGCAGCATCGGATCGCGGCGACCGCGACCCTCGATCCACAGGCCGCGCAGCCAGAAGACCGCCAGCACCGGAGTCAGTCCGAGAATGCCCATGTAACCGATAAGCTTGGCATAGTAATAGACGCTCAGCCGGTCCGCCGGAGTGCCGATAAAGTCGCGGAGCACAGCCGCCGCCGAAAAGCCGGGAAAGCTCTGGATGTTGTAATAGGTAATCACCTTTGACCACACGATCACCGTGATCAGACCCACCGCACCCACGAGCCACATTTCCCAGCGAAGGAAAAATCCCGCGCCTTTCCGTGCCCATCCCACCATGAGCAGCGGCACGGCGAGATGGACGATCTCATTACTCTTTAACACCAAGCCCAGCGCCAGCGCGCCAGCCAGGGTCAGAGCCCAGATGGGTCGGTCGGTTTCGCACCACCGGAGAAAGGAGGCAAGAATCGCGAGAGAAAGAAAAAGGACCAGCGACTCTGGCTGGAAGGACTGGCCGAAAAAGACGCTCAACGGCGAAAACGCGAAGATCGCCACCGCCCAGCGTGCGGCGGCCGCCCCGAGCAACTGACCGCTCAGCCAGCAGAACACCAGGAACGCGCCCGCCCAAAACGCGATGGCCGTCAGCCGCCCGGCGGTTTCGAGATTCGGGGTGATCGCGGAGAGACGCGCCGCGAGGTGCATTTGCAGCGGCAGTTCGAGCACCACCGTTGAGTCTTCCAGACCCCTCCAATCACCCCGCGTCTTTAGGTATGGGTAGCCGTCTTCGATCAGGTTCTTCGTCAGGATCGCCGTGTGAACCTGCCGGAAATTGTGGGCATCGAGCAGCGGCCGCTCAATGCCGAGGCAACGCAGAACAATGCTGATGATGAGCAGGGAAAGAACAAACCTTGGGTTCATAAACTAGGAGGGCCGGAGACTTGGAGGTGATGTGGAAGGCCGTTTTTCCGGGCGGCAGCAGCCGGGAGCGCGCACGGTATTGGAACTGCGCGCGGACGGTAAAGCGGAAAGGAAACGCCTCCGGCGTGCGCATTTGCCACGGGCGTTACCTTGCGCGCTTTCCGGTTTCCGCTATGTCTCGCCGCTCTCATGCGACCCAGTTTTTCCATCATCACGCCGAGCTTCCGCCAGTTGGACTGGCTGAAACTTTGCGCCGCCTCCATCGCCGACCAGGACGGCGTGCAGGTCGAGCACATCGTCCAGGACGCGGGCACCGGCGGGGAACTCGAGGCGTGGGCGGCGGCGCAGCCGGGGTTGAAGCTGCATGTCGAGAAAGACCGCGGCATGTACGACGCGGTGAATCGCGGACTGCGCCGCGCCACGGGAGACATTCTCGCCTACCTGAACTGCGATGAGCAGTACCTGCCCGGCACGCTCGCGCGCGTGGCCGATTTTTTCGAGGCGCATCCCGAGGTCGATGTCGTCTTTGGCCATGTCGTCGTGGTGGACGAGGCGGGGGAATATCTGTGCAGCCGCGAGGTGCTGCCGCCCCATCTCTACCACACTTGGATTTGCACGCTCGGCGTCTTCACTGCGGCCACTTTTTTCCGACGCAAAATCATCGACCGGCACGGGATTTTTTTCCCCGACGACTGGCGCGTCATCGGCGACGCGCTGTGGATCATGGAACTCCTCCGGCGGAAAATTCCCATGGCCGTGCTCGGCAGCTTCACCACGGCTTTCACGGAGACGGGCGCGAACCTCGGCCTCGACTCCAGCGCGGCGGTCGAGCAGCGGCGGCTCATCGCCTCCGCGCCGGCGTGGGCGCAAAGGCTGCGCTGGTTCTGGGTCGCGCAGTACCGGCTGAAGCGCCTGCTCCGGGGCCTCTACTGGGCGCGCAGGATGGAGTACGCGATCTACCGCCGGAGCAGCCCGGAGCGCCGGGAAAAATTCACGGTCGCCAAGCCGACCTCGCTCTGGCGCGCACGCCTCGCCGTCGCGCCGGTGATCGGGCGCTAAGCCTCGCGATAGCGTTGCGCGATGGGCATGCGCCGGCCGACGCCAAAGGCTTTGCTCGTCACTTTCAGCCCTGGTGCGGCTTGGCGGCGCTTGTATTCGTTCACGTCGATGAGCCGCACCACGCGCCTGACGGTCGCTTCGTCGAAACCTGCGCGCACGATCTCGGCGGGCGCTTTTCCCGCGACGACATACGCCTCGAGGATCGCGTCGAGCACGTCGTACGGCGGGAGCGAATCCTGATCGGTCTGGTCGGGCCGCAGCTCGGCGGAAGGCGGCTTGGTGAGGGTGTCGCGCGGGATGATTTCGCGCTCGCGGTTGATCCACTCGGAGAGGCGATAGACCATCGTTTTCGGCACGTCGCTGATCACGGCGAGGCCGCCGCACATGTCGCCGTAGAGTGTGCAGTAGCCCACGGCGAGTTCGCTTTTGTTGCCGGTCGTGAGCAGCAGCGAGCCAAACTTATTCGACATCGCCATGAGGATCACGCCGCGCAGCCGGGCCTGGATGTTTTCCTCCGCGGTGTCCTCCGCGCGGCCCGCGAAGACGCCGGCGAGCTGCGCCTTGGCCGCGAGGAACATCGGCTGAATCGGGATCACGTCGTACGGGATGCCGAGGTTTTCCGCGAGGGCGCGCGCATCGTCGAGGCTGCCCGGCGAGGAGTACTGCGAGGGGAGCGAAACGCCGCGCACATTCTCCGCGCCGAGCGCCTCGGCGGCGAGGACCGCGGTGAGCGCGGAATCAATGCCGCCGCTGAGGCCGAGCACCGCGGACTTGAAACCGCACTTGTGCAGGTAGTCGTGCAGGCCCAGCACGAGCGCGCGGTAGAGCTTTTCCTCGTCGGCGATGGGTGCCGCGGTGATCGCGGTCGCGTCGTCCGTTTCGACAAGGATGAAGTCCTCGCGGAACGCCGCGCCTTCCGCGAGGAGCTGTCCGCCGCTGCCGAAAACCAGACTCATCCCGTCGAAGATCAGCTCGTCATTTCCGCCGACGGAATTGCAATAGACGAGAGGGCATTTTGTCGTCGCGGCGAGGCTGGCGAGCATCTCGTGGCGCGTGCGGTTTTTGCCGAGATGCCACGGCGAGGCGGACACATTGAAAATGATCTGCGCCCCGGCGGCGGCGAGTTCGCGCGCGGGGTTGCGGCGGTAGCGGCGGTCGGGCCAGAAGCCCTCGTCGTTCCACACGTCCTCGCAGACCGTCAGCCCGATTTTCCGCCCGCTGAAATCGACGACCGCATTTTCTTGCGCGGGCTCGAAGTAGCGGTCCTCGTCGAAGACATCGTAGGTCGGCAGCAGCGTCTTCGCGCGCGTCGCGAGGATTTTTCCACGCTGGAGCAAAGCGACCGCGTTCACCGCTTCGCGGCCGGGGCGCAGGTCGTTGGCACCCACGTAACCGACCAGCAAACCCGTCGCGCCGCTCGCCGCCGCGAGGCGGTCGAGCACCGCGAGGTTCTGCCGGATGAACTGGCTCTTGTGCAGCAAATCGCGCGGCGGATAGCCGCTGACCGCCAGCTCGGGAAACATCACCAGCTCGACCCCGGCCTCCACGCCACGCCGGTACGCGCTCAGGATTTTCGCTTCGTTGCCGGCGAGGTCGCCGACGGTCGTGTTGATTTGCGCGAGCGCGATTTTCAAAATCGAAAGTGAAAAAAAGGTTACGCCTGCCGCCTGCGCCCGGTGATGGAAACCGCCCCGTGCGGATGCCGCGGAGCCACGGCGATGCCCTCGTCCTCCAGCCAGCGGGCGACGGTTTCGAAGCGCTGCGGATGATCGTGCGCGGGTGAATACATGTCGAAGGTGTCGAGGCGCACCCATTCCCGGAAATCCGCCGCGCTGAGCGGGATGCCCTGCAGGTGCGCGCAGGAAACCGGCAGCATGCGCATGACCAGCCGGCCCAGCGTGCCCATGTGCCGCGCCACGCAATTGACCGGCCAGCAGAGCGCTTCCATCCAGATCGAAAATGTCTCGGTCTGGCTGATGGACAGACGCTTCGTGATGGGCCGGAGCAGATACTTAAAGCCGATCGTTCCGACGAATGACTTCCAGCAAAGTTCGTAAATCCAAAAGCCCGCCTGACCTTCGCGGGCGACTTTTTTGACGATGCTCTTCACTGCCCGCTCCGGGTCCGGCGTGTGTTGGATCACGCCGATGCAGTACGCGTAATCGAAGGCGAAATCCTTGAACGGCAGCTCGAAGATCGAGCCCTGCACGCAGTCCAGCCGGCCACTCGCGCCGAGATTTTCCCGGCACGCATCCACGGCGCGGCTCAGGTCCAGCGCCACCACCTCGGCCCCGGCGGCGAGCGCGATTTCCGCGAAGCGTCCCGAGCCGCACCCGACATCGAGCACCCGGCGACCGCGCAGATTTTCCGGCGACCATTCGGTGATCGAATAGAAGCGGTCGCGCGAAAAAGTGGAGCCGTTGTTCGAGTCGAGCTGGAGGCGCGCGTATTTGAGCCACTGGTGGCCGAAGGAGCCGGCGTATTCCTCGTCCGGCACGAAGCGCGGAATGCCGCCGACGATCGGAAAACTGCGGGCGCACGCGGCGCAGCGGAGTTCGCCGGTGAGGATTTCCGCATCGCCGGTGGCGTTGGCGAGCGTCAGGTCGCCGCGGCATTGCGGGCAGGCGAGGAGGTTGAGCAGGGCTTGTTTCATAAAATCAATTCGTGCCGAAAAAGCAGTCGGCCCAGACCTCGAAGGCCACGACCGCATGCAGCTTGCGCGCGAAGTTTCGCCGGCCGTCGAGGTGGGCGCGCACGTAGGAGGCCAGCGCATCGGGGTTCAAAAGGCCGCGGCGGCGGGTGCGCTCGGCGCTGGTGTATTCGAGCAGCACATCGCGCAGCGGGCCGCGGAACCATGCTTCAATGGGAATGCCGAAGCCCTGTTTCGGACGCTCGAAAAGCGCGCGCGGCACATGCTTTTCGAGGATGCGCTTGAGCACGTCCTTGCCGCCGTTTTGCAGGCCGGTGCGGGACGGAAATTCCAGCGCGGCGGCGATCAGCCGCTGGTCGAGGAAGGGGCTGCGCACTTCGAGCCCCACGGCCATGCTCGCGCGGTCCACTTTGGTGAGGATGTCGTCGGGGAGATACGTCTCGATGTCCGTGAGCATGAAGCGCTCGATCTCGCCAAATCCGGCGCGGCGGTTCCATGCGGCGGAGAAAAAATCGCCGTCCTCCGCGCCGCGGTTTTCGCGCGCGAGGATCGCGTCCAGCTCCGGCCTTTTCCACAGCGTCGAAAGCCAGCGCGCCAGTTCGCACGGACTCTCCGCGCCGAGCGCCTCCAGGCTTTTTTTCGCGCGATCCGGGAGCGGCAGGCGGGCGAGCGCGCGCCACGCCAGCGGAAACGGCCCCTGCCATTTTCGCGCGCTTTGGAACTGCCGGTATTTCGCGTAGCCGGCGAAGGACTCGTCCCCGCCGTCGCCGGAGAGCGCCACGGTGACGTGCCGTTTCGTTTCGCGGGAAATGGCGAACGTGGGGATGAAGGAATCGTCGCCGAGCGGCTCGGGCAGGCGCGTGAGGATTTCCACAAACTCACCGGCGATCGAACTCGCCGCGATCATCAGCTCGTGATGCTCCGTGCCGAGATGCCGCGCGATGGCCGCGGCGTGCCGGGCCTCGTCCATTGGCGAATCGGAAAAACCCACGGTGTAGGTTTGCAGCGGGCGTCCGAGCGACTGCTGCGCGAGCGCCGCGACGAGGCTGGAATCAATGCCGCCGCTGAGGAAACAACCCAGCGGCACGTCGCTGACCAGCCGGCTGGCGACGGCGTCGCGCAGCGGTGCTTCCAGCGCGGCGGCGGCCGTTTCCGGGTTGTCGTCGCGCCGCGTCGTGACTGGATTCTCCGGCAATTGCCAGTACGCGTGCGTCGCAAATCCGTCCGCGCTCCAGACCGCATAATGACCGGGACGCAGCGCCTGCACTTCATTCAGAATCGTCCGCGGCGCGTGGACGTAGCCGAACTCCATGTACTCCGCGAAAGCGGCCCGTGAAATTGACAGCGAAAGGCCCGGCACGCTTTTGAAAACCGGCAGCTCGGAGCCAAACGCGAACCCGTTTTCCGTCGTCGCGAAAAAGAGCGGCTTCTTGCCCAGGCGATCCCGCGCCAGCGTCAGACGGCGTGGATTTTTCTCCCAAAGCGCCACGGCAAACATGCCGCGCAGCCGCTCGAAAAGCGCGGTGCCCCACGACTCAAAGCCATGCACGAGCACTTCCGTGTCGCAATGGCTGACAAAGATGTGCCCGAGTTTCAGCAGCTCCTCGCGCAGCTCGGCGAAGTTGTAGATCTCGCCGTTGAAGACCACCCACAGCGACTGGTCTTCATTGCTCATCGGCTGCGCCGCGGCGGCGGAAAGATCGATCACCCGCAGCCGCCGATGCACCAGCCCGCACACGCCGTCCGTCCAGACGTGGCCTTCATCCGGGCCGCGATGCACGATGCTCGCCTCCATCGCGCGGAGAATCCGGGGGTCAGGGCCGCTGTGCCGCTCGATGTATCCGGCAAGGCCGCACATGAATCAGTTAATGGACGGTGGAACGGTTTGCCTTCACGGTGGGCGCCCACTTTATTTCGCGCTTCCTCCGATGCGACATTTTTCCACCCGCATTCTTTTCGTCCACAACAGCGCCGACATCTACGGGGCCAGCCGCTCGCTCGTGCGCCTGCTGCGGACGCTGGATCGCGCGCGTTTTTCGCCGCTGGTGCTGCTGCCCGCGGACGGCCCGCTGGCCGCGGAACTCCGCGCCATGGCCGTGCCGGTGATCGTCTTCCCGCAGCTTAGCGTCATCACCCGCGAGGTCTTTCATTCATGGCGGCTGCTCCTTTTCGCGCTGCGGCTGCCGCTCTCCGCGCTGGCCCTGCGGCGGATTTTGCGGCGGGAAAAAATCGCGCTCGTGCATACGAACACCGGCGTGATTCTGTCGCCCGGTCTCGCCGCGTGGCTGGCCGGGGTGCCGCATGTCTGGCACATCCGGGATTGGTTCCAGGAGTTCAAAGGATTCTGGCGGATTCTCGAAGCGTGGATGCGCCTTTTTTCCACGCGCATCATCGCCGTCTCCGAAACCATCGCCGGGCAGTTCAGCGACCGCCGGAAAGTGGGCGTGATTAACAACGGCTTCGACATCACCGAGTTCGAGCTGGGCGATCCGCAAACCGGCCAGGTCTTTCGCCAGCAGCACGCGCTGGGCGATGGGCCGGTGGTTGGCTGCGTCGGGCGGATCAAGCTCCAGCGCAAAGGCCAGGAGGTGCTGCTGCAGGCGGCGGGGGTGCTGAAAAAGCGTGGCGTGCGCGCAAAATATCTCGTCGTCGGCGCACCCTATCCTGGGAACGAATCCCATCTCGAACAACTGCACGAGATCGTCCGCGACTGCGGCCTCGGCGAGGATGTCGTTTTCACCGGCGAGCTCGCCGACCCGCGGCCCGCCTACGCGGCGATGAATGTTTTCGTCCTGCCGTCCGCCCAGCCCGAACCGTTTGGCGGCGTGGTCATGGAGGCCATGTGCATGGGCCTGCCGGTGGTCGCGACGAATATCGGCGGCTCCGTGGAGCAGGTGGCCGACGGCGCAACGGGCTACCTCGTTGCGCCCGGCGATGCCGTGGCGCTGGCGGATAAACTGGAACTCCTCCTGCGCGATGAAGCCCTGCGAACACGCTTCGGGCAGGCGGGCCGGCGGCGGGTCGCGGAGCAGTTCACGCTGCCGGGCATGGTCGCGAAAATCACCGGCGTTTACGACCAGTGCCTCGGTCCGTCGCCAGCGGAAAAAGCGGAGCCCGCCGCCCCGACGAACATCCTGCTCGTGAACAACAGCGCCGATATTTACGGCGCGAGCCGCTGCCTGCTGCGGCTCGTGAAGCTGCTCGACCGGACGAGGTTTGAACCCATCGTCCTGATGCCCGGACACGGCCCGCTGGAAAACGATCTCCGGGGCGCAAAGGTTAGGACGGTCATCTTCCCGGAGTTGAGCGTCATCGAGCGGAAAATCCTGAACCCGGCAGGGCTCGTGCGCTTCATGCTGAATTTTCCGCTGTCCGTGATTGGGCTGCGGCGGATTCTCAAAGAGCAGCACATCGGCCTCGTGCATACCAATACCGGCGTGATGCTTTCGCCGGGCCTCGCGGCGTGCCTGGCTGGCGTGCCGAATGTCTGGCACATCCGCGACTGGTTCCTCGAATTCCCGCTCTTTTGGAAATTCTACTCCCGCTACATCCACGCCTTTTCATCGCGGATTCTCGCGGTGTCCGACGCGGTCGCCGGCCAGTTTCCGCCGAGCTTCGGGACGATGGTGGTGCATGACGGTTTCGAGCTGGCTGAGTTTGCCCTCAGCGATCCCGCGGCAGGCGCAAAGTTTCGCGCGGAGTACGGTCTTGGCGATGGGCCGGTCGTGGGCTGCGTCGGGCGGATCAAGCTCATCCGCAAAGGCCAGGAAGTGCTCCTGCGCGCGGCGGGGCTGCTGAAGCAGCGCGGCGTGCGGGCGCGTTACGTCATCGTGGGCGCGCCTTTTCCGGGCAACGAATGGCACCTCGATGAACTCGCCGCGATCATCCGCGAGCACGGTCTCGAGGCCGACGTGGTCTTTACCGGCGAACTGGAAAACCCGCTGTCCGCCTACGCGGCGATGGATGTGTTCGTGCTGCCATCGGCGCAACCGGAACCCTTTGGCGGCGTGGTCATGGAGGCGATGTGCCTCGGGCTGCCGGTCATCGCGACGAATATCGGCGGCTCCGTCCAGCAGGTCGCGGATGGGGAGACCGGCTACCTCGTGCCGCCGGGCGATGCGCCCGCACTCGCTGCAAAACTGGAGCTGCTGCTCGGCGACGCGGCGTTGCGGCGGCGGTTCGGCGCGGCCGGCCAGCGGCGGATCGAGGAGCGGTTCGATCTCAAAAAGATGGTTGAAAAGATCGAGGGCGTTTACGAAGAGTGCCTCCACCGGAAATGACCAAGAACCCCATCGTCGTTCTGAAGCACCTCGAAGGTTCGGCCTATGGCCCGGTGATCGAGGAGACCCTGGAGCAGATCGGCTTTTTCAAAACGGTGCCGGCGGGTGCGCGGGTCTTTCTCAAGCCGAACCTCACGTTTCCCGAGTTTCGTCCCGGCGTGATGACCTCGCTCGACTGTCTCCGCGCGGTGACAGTCTGCCTGATCGGGCATGGGTACAAGGTGATCATCGGCGAGGCGGACAGCGGGGGTTACAACCGCTTTTCCATCGACGAGGTTTTCAAAGGCATGGGTATCGACAAGCTGGCTGCGGAGACCGGCGCGGAGATTGTGAACGTGAGCTTCACCGAGCCGGAGTGGATCGAGGTGCGCGCGGGCTGGCGGCGGCTGCGGGTGCCGGTGCCGCGGCTGCTGACCCAGGAGATCGACGCCTTTATCACCCTGCCGGTGCCGAAGATTCACATGAACACGCAGGTCTCCATGTCGATCAAGAACCAGTGGGGCTGCATCCAGGAGCCGACCGTGCGGCTCAAGCTGCATCCCTACTTTGCGGAGGTCATGTATGAGTTCAACAGCCGCCTGCCGCAGGCCTACTCGATCATCGACGGACGCTACGGCCTGAACCGCACCGGGCCGATGCTCGGTGATGTCGTCGATATGAACTTTGTCCTCGGCTCAAATGACCTTGTCGCCGCCGACCGCGTCTGCTGCCGGATCATGCAGATCGACGAGGCGCGGGTGAAGTATCTGCAATACTTCCGGTCGCGGGGCTGGTGGAGCGCGTTTGAGGACATCGTGCTCAATGACGACATCGCGCGCTTTCAAAAGGAAAAGTTTTTCCTCGTGCGCAAGTGGACGGACTACCCCGGACTCATCTGTTTCAACAACGCCTTCCTCGCCTGGCTCGGCTACCATTCCCCGCTCGCCGGGTTCGCCCACTGGCTCCTCTACCTGTTCCGCGAGCCCTTCTACGAATACGACAAGGAGAAGACCAAGCTGCGTAAGACGGGCAAGGATTGATCTCCGCGCATGGCTTTGCATACCACCTTTCTCCGCCGCTTCGTGCTCGCTCTCGCTCGGAGCGTGGGCTCGCAAATCACGGACGCGGAAACTGGCCGGGTGCTGGGGCGCGCATTTCTCTTTCCGTGGCGGGGTAAGATCGCGGTCATAGGTCTCGAAGCCGAGGTCAAGCCGGTCTTCTTAACTCAAAAGCGGCTGACGTTTTGGAAGCAGGACCTCGGTTTCACCGTCCAGCAGCCGCCCGATTTTCCGCATGAAGCCAGTCCTCAACGTCCTCCTGACCCACCAGCGAAGTAACGCCGTGGCGGCGATGGTGGATTGGTGGGCCAGGTGTGTCCCGCGGGAAAGCATCGTCGTTGCTTACGGGGGGAGCCGGGAGGATTTCGAGGCGCTCACCTTCGCGCCGAAGTTATTCATCGACGACCCGCGGCTGCGCACGAGGGATCACCCGCGGGAAAGGCAGAGCTATGGAGCGGTCTTCCGGGAAGTCGCGTCGTGGATGAGAAATCGAGATTACCGCCATGTCCATTTCGCGGAATACGATCATCTGCCCTTGGTCGGGGACTTAAATGAGCGGCAAGGCAGCCTGATGGAAGCGGACGGAGCCGATGTCATCGGATTTCATGTCCGGCGAGTAGATGAGACCAACTGCGCGCATTACCTCGCCCACGCCGCCGAGCCTGGGTTTTTTCCGTTCTGGAAAAAAATCACCTGCCGCCGCGATCCGGGCGTCGTCCTGAGCATGATCGCCACGGGCTCCTGCTGGACGCGCGAGGCGTTTGACGCCGTGGCCGCAATCTCCGAACCGCATCCCATGTACGTGGAAATCTTTCCGCCCACGCTGGCTCACCACCTCGGATTTCGGGTTCGCGATTACGGCCCGCAAACGCGTTTTGTCCGCCACCTCGGCGACCGCATTGCGGAAGTGGCGGAGGCGCGAGAGAACGGGGCGTGGACCATCCACCCGGTGAAGAGCGGATGGGCAGGCTCCGCGCCGCTGTAGGGGAAGCTGACAGCTTCCCCTACAGCGGCGGCGCGGAGCGCGAAGCTGTCACGAACGATTGACGACTGACTTCCCGCCGGCGGCCTGTTCGCGGATCATCTCGTCGTAGATCCAGCGGTAGGTGATTTCCAATCCGGCGCGCAACTTGGTGCCCGGCTCCCAGCCAAAGACTTTCTGGATCAGGGTGTTGTCGGAGTTGCGGCCATTCACACCCTTGGGCGCGTCGAGCTTGTAGTTCCGCTGGAGCTTAATCCCGGCGATGTCTTCGACAATGTCCACGAGCTGGTTGATCGAGACCATTTCGCTGCTGCCGATGTTAATGGGTTCGATGAAGTCGCTATTCAGCAGCATCTGGGTGCCGTGCAGGCAGTCGTCGATATACATGAAGCTGCGCGTCTGGTGTCCGTCGCCCCAGATTTCGATGTCTTTCTTACCGCTCAGTTTCGCCGCAATCACCTTGCGACAAACCGCGGCGGGGGCCTTTTCGCGACCGCCGTCATAGGTGCCGTTCGGGCCATAGACGTTGTGGTAGCGGGCCGCGCGGGTCGCGAGGCCGAAGTCCTCGCGGAAGTGGCGGCACATGCGCTCGCTGAAGAGTTTTTCCCACCCATAGCCATCCTCGGGCATCGCCGGGTAGGCATCGGCCTCGACGAGCGCGGTGTGATTTGGGTCGCGCTGTTTGTCGGCGTTATAGACACACGCGCTGGAGGCGAAGAAGAACCGCTGCACGGCGAACTTTTTTGCGGCCAGCAGGAGATGGGTGTTGATGAGGACGCTGAGCATGCAGAGCGCCTTGTTCAGTTCGATGAAACCCATGCCACCCATGTCGGCGGCGAGGTTATAGACCACGTCGCAACCCTCGACAGCCTTTTCGCAGTCGGGCAGGTATTCGAGATTGAGGTGGAAATTTTCCACGTCATCGAAACGCTGGTACCATTCGGCGAAGGGCTTCTTATCGACCGCGCGCAGGTGGGTGTGGCCCTGCCGGCGAAGGTCGGCGATGAGGTGGCCGCCGATGAAGCCACCGGCGCCGCAGACGAGGATCTTATTCATGGAGATAGGTGTGGGGTTGGGTGAAACGAGCGGTCACTCTCTACGGCGACGGGGCTTCTTCAAGCGGATATTTGCGCGCGCCGAGCAACTGTCCGGCGATGCGCCAGAGGAAGAGGGGGTTATTCACCAGATAGCGCCGGGCCAGCCGCCGGGGCTCGGAGCAGAGGCGGTAGAACCATTCCAGTCCCGAGCGCTGAATCCAGCGCGGGGCCTGGCGCACGCGGCCGGAGTGAAAGTCGAAGGCCGCGCCGACGCCGAACATCAGCGTGGTGTCGAGCCGCGGCAGATACTCGGCCATGAAGCGCTCCTGCTTCGGGGTGCTCAGGCCGACCCAGATGATGTCCGGCTTTTTCTCCCGGACGAGCGCGGTGAACGCGGTCTGCTCGGCGCCGGTCAGCGGACGAAAGGGCGGGCAATGGGTGCCGCAGATCGTGACTCCCGGAAACCGGGCTTCGAGCTTCGCTTTCAACTCCTCCGCGACGCCCGGCGCTCCGCCGTAGAAAAAATGCCGGAACGCGGTGGCTTGCGTAGCCGCGAATATCGCCAGCATCAGGTCGGGCCCATAGACGCGATCGACGGCTCCGCCGACGTGGTGCTGGCCGAGCCAGACGAGGGGCATGCCGTCGGTGGTGTTGAGAAAGGCGGCGTTCAGGATGCGGCGGAAGGCGGGGTCGTCCTGCGCCTCGGTCACGCCATGCACGCCGGTCACGCAGACGTAGCCTTTGCGCCGGGCGCGCAGGGCCGCGAGCACGGCGTCGGTGGCGATGGGGAGATTCATCGCGCTGAGGGCGACGCCGAGGACATTGAAGCGCGGGATGGCGGGTGGAGTTTCGTGGGACAAAGCGGGCGGGAAAGTAGAGGGCGTGCGCCGGGGTGGCAAGGCGGCGGAAAGCAGGCAGAAATTCCTCCTCCTGCTCCTGCTCTTGCTCTTGCTCCCAGGGCTGGGTGCCACAGGGGGATCAAGAGCAAGAGCAGGAGCAGGAGCAGGAGACGCCGGTTTGCAAACCGCGCGGCCTTCCCTACATTCCGCGGACATGCCGGAAACCCCGCTCCCACCCGTCCCGCCGCTCGAACCCGGCGAGGCTTTCTCGCGTTTCGGAAAATGGTGCGCCGCAAAGCCCGCCGCCGCGGTGCTGCTCGCAGGCTGCGGGGCGACGGTGGTCTGGTTCCTCGGCTTTCTCCGCACTTTCGCCAATGGCCGGCTTTCGGCGGCGCAGTGGGCTTCGGAGGCGTGGAATTCGGAGAACAACCAGGAGCATTCGTGGTTCATCCTGCCGATCACCCTCTGGCTCGTGTGGCATCACCGCGAGAATCTCCAGCGCGCGCGCAAGGAGCCGTCGAATGCTGGGCTCGCGTGGGTCGCCGCGGGCGTCTTCATTTTCATCCTCGCGGTGCGCACGCTCCAGCCGCGCATCGCCATCTTTGCCCTCCCGCTGCTCCTCTACGGCGGCGTGCGCTACCTGTGGGGGCGGGAAACGGGGCGTGTCTTCATCTTTCCGTGCCTGTTCCTGCTTTTCATGGTGCCGGTCGGCGGCTTTGTGCAGGGCACGGTGAGTCTGCAGTTGTTCGTCTCCTCGGCGGTCAAGGTGCTCTCCTCCCTGATCGGCGTGCGGATCGAAGCCGTGGGCACCACGCTGCGGGCGCTGGATGGCAGCTTCAATTTCGACATCGCCGAGGGGTGCAGCGGCATCCGTTCGCTCATGGCCATGATCACGCTCAGCGCGCTTTACGTTCACTTCACCCAGCGCGAAACGTGGAAGCAGTGGGTCATCTTTGGCGGCTCGATTGTCTTTGCGCTGATTGGCAATGTCGGGCGCGTTTTCAGCGTCGTCGTCGTCGCGCGGTTCATCAGCGAAAAGATCGCCGGCGGGCTTTACCACGACTACTCGGGGTTCGTCTTTTTCCCCATCGCGGTCGGCGCGATGGTCGGTTTTGCCAAGTTGCTGAACCTCGACTGGCGCCGGGTCGCCGCCGCTTCGCTGAAGCCCGAGACGCCGCCGGCCGGCAAAAAATCCAAAGGGCCCGTTTCCTATGACTACTAGCCGCCTCGCCACCCTGCTCGCGGTGCTGCTCACGATGAGCGCGGTCTTTTTCCTGCCCAGGCAGACGCTCGAACAGCCGATGGGCGTGAAGCTCGAACTGCCCGCGCAGGTCGGCGAATGGAAGGGCGCGGACATGAAGATCACCGACAAGGAAATCTACACGCTCGGGAAGGAGACGGAGTTTGCGCGCAAGTCCTACACGAACGGGCGCGGCGATGAATTGCAGGCGACGATCGTGCTCGCCGGGCACGACATGAACACGAGCATCCACCGCCCCGAGCGCTGCCTCCAGGCGCAGGGCTGGACGCAGGTCAGCGCGCCGGTCGTGAAGATCGACGTGCCAGGGCGCGGCGTGCTCGCGACGACGAAGCTGAAGGTCGTGCAAATGGTGCCGACCGACGATGGGCAGCAGTTCCCTTACACGAACCTCAACTACTACTGGTTCACCGGCTGCACGGACGTCACGGCGTCGCATTTGGAGCGCACGCGGATCGACATCAAGGACCGGCTGCTGCACGGCTACAACCAGCGCTGGGCTTACTTCACGGTCGCCGCCACGATCACGAAGGGCATGAAAAGAAACGGCCGCACGGAGGAGGAAACGGACGCGCTGATCCAGGATTTCATCCGGCGCATGGTGCCGGAGACGCATCTGCCGTCGGTGAAATTCGGGTCGTGAAAGGAGCGCGGGCTTCAGCGCAAAGTTGGTGCGGAATTCGGGCTGAAGCCCAAGCTACTTTGGCGGCGCCGGCGCTTCCACGATCTCCGCGGTGAGCGTCTGCTCGCGGCCTTCGCGGAGGATGCCGAGGGTGACTTTTGCGGGGAGATCGGTCTCGGCGAGGCGCTCGCGCAACGCGTAAATGTCGGAGACGGATCGGCCATTGAAAGCGCGGATGAGGTCAAGCGGCTGGAGTCCCGCGAGGGCGGCGGGCGAGCCGGGGAAGACTTCCACGACGAGCGCGCCGCGGGCGTCGGGCAGGCCGAGTTCGCGCACGGTTTCCGGCGTGAGCGCGAGCGTCCTCACGCCGAGGTAGCCGCGGACGATGCGCCCCGTTTTCAGCACACTCTCCAGCGCCCGCCGCGCCACATTCGACGGGATGGCGAAGCTGATCCCCAGCCACGCCGTCTGCTGCGCCCGCGAAAAAATGCGGCTGTTGATGCCGATGATTTCGCCGCGCAGATTGAGCAGCGGCCCGCCGGAATTGCCCTCGTTCACCGCCGCGTCCGTTTGCAAAAAATCGACGCCGCTGTCCTCCGACGCGCGGCGGTCCCGGCCGCTGATGATGCCCTGCGTCACGCTCGCCTGGAAGCCGAACGGATTGCCCACGGCGAAAACCATCTGCCCCACGCGCACGGCGTCGCTGTCGCCGAGCGGCAGCGGCACGATGTCCGGCGCGGTGATTTTCAAAATCGCGATGTCCGTGACCTCATCCGTGCCGATCAACTGCGCGGGCAGCCGCCGCCCGTCGATCAACTGCACGACGATGGTTTCCACGCCGGCGACGACATGGTGATTGGTGAGGATGTGGCCCTCCTGCGAAACGATGACCCCCGAGCCGAGCGAACGCTCCTCGCGCGGCGGGAGAAAAGGCGAGAGCGAGACGCTGCGGGTGGTGGCGATGCTGACGACGGACGGCATGACCGCGGCGGTGAGGCGCGTGTATTCGGCATCGAGCGCGGTGAGCACCTGCACGTCCTCGGGGGCAATGCGCGGGCCCACGGCGGGCGTGTATTTTTTCCCGCCGGGCGGGCCGCTTTGCGCGCGAGAGTTCAGCCGCTGCCAGCGGAAGATGCCGAACGCGACGAGCCCGGCGAGGAGGACGATGAAGAGGATGCGGCGCATGACTAGAGGGGAGTCCACGAAAAACACGAAGGGCACGAAAGAAAGAAACCGCGCACAGGCCGCTTTTCGCGTCGCTCCTGGGCCGGCCCAATCATTCCGTAATTTGGAAAAATTCCGTAATTCCGTCCTGCCTTTCTCGGAACGGAGGAAACGGAATTACGGAATTTTTCCAAATTACGGAATGGGGATTTTGCTGCGGGCGCAGTGTTAGCTGACTTGGGACAGCATGAGCTTGCGCCCCTCGGCAAGCACGCTGCGGTAGCGCGCATTCTCCGGCGCGGTGAGCTGCGGGTCGCGGTCGAAGAGGAGAAAGGCGGCGTTGCGCGCGAGGCGCATGAGTTCGTGGTCGGCGAGCGGGTCGCCGAGCTTGAGCGGCGGCAGGCCGCTCTGCGCGGTGCCGAGGATGTCGCCGGGGCCGCGCATCCGCAGGTCGGCCTCGGCGATTTTGAAACCGTCGGACGTCTCTTCCAGGAGGCGCAGTTTTTCCAAAGCCTCGCCCTCCGCCTTCGCCGAGCGGAGCAGGATGCAGTAGCTCTTGTGCTCCCCGCGCCCGATGCGTCCGCGCAGTTGGTGGAGTTGCGCGAGGCCGAAGCGCTCGGCGTTTTCCACGAGCATGATGTTGGCGTTCGGCACGTCGATACCGACCTCGATGACCGTCGTGGCGATGAGCGCCTTCGACTCACCGCGCCGGAAACGCTCCATGATCGCGTCCTTCTCCTCCGGCGCGATGCGCCCGTGGAGCAGCTCGCATTTCATCGGCGCGAGCAGCTCCTGCCACTTCTTAAATTCGCCCGCCGCCGCTTTCGCCTCCAGCTTCTCCGACTCGTCGATCAGCGGATAGACGATGTAGGCCTGCCGCCCCGCTTCGAGGTGTCCGCGCAGAAATTTCACCGCCTCCGGCAGCTTCGCCGCATCGCGCGCGGCGGTGACGATCTTGCCGCGGTTCTTCGGCAGCTCATCGAGCGTGCTCACATCGAGATCGCCGTAGAGCGTCATCGTCAGCGTGCGCGGAATCGGCGTGGCCGTCATCACCAGCACATCCGGCGCGACGCCCTGGTCCCGCAGCCGCGCCCGCTGCATGACGCCGAATTTGTGCTGCTCATCGATCACCGCCAGCCCCAGCCGCGAAAACCCCGCGCCGTCATAAAGCAGCGCATGCGTGCCGACGAGGATGTGCGGCTCTTCGCTGCTCCCGCTGGCAGGATCGAAAAGCGGGAGAGCGCCGCTCTGTTCAGTGCGCGCGGCGGTGCGGAGGGCGACGCGGAGGCCGAGCGGTTCGCAGAGGTGGCGCAGCGTGAGGTAGTGCTGCTCGGCGAGAATCTGCGTGGGGGCCATGAGCGCGGCCTGGTAGCCGGCTTCGACGGCGAGGAGCATGGCGCTCAGGGCGACGAGCGTTTTCCCGCTGCCCACGTCGCCGTGGAGCAGGCGGTTCATCGGGCGCGGCGCGGCGAGGTCGGCGCGGATTTCCGCGATCGAGCGGAGCTGCGCGCCCGTGAGGGAAAAAGGCAGCGCCGCGTGCAGCCGGCGCATCAGCGAATCCGCCGCGCAATGCACCGCGCCGGGCTGCGCCATCTGCTCGGCGCGCTTCGCGGCGATGCTGAGCTGCATGGCGAAAAACTCATCGAGCACGAGATGCCGGCGCGCTTTCGCCAGCGTCGCGCGCGAGTCGGGGAAATGAATCTGCCGCAGCGCCCAGGCGCGCGGGGTGGCGTCGAGCGCCGCCGGGATGAGCGGCTCCACCTCGTCATCGCAGAGCATTTCCAGCACGTCCCAAATGAGCTGCCGCAGCACGCGCGGCGAGAGCCCCTCGGTCGCGCGATGAATCGGCACGAGCCGTTTCAAATGGATGGAAACCTCCGCGTCGTCCTCCACGACCTCGAACTCGGGATGTGAAATGACCACGCCCGTTCCGCTCCACTTCGGCTTGCCGTACACGACGAGGCGCTGCCCGTTGACGATCATCTTCTCGACCCAGTGCGCATTGAACCACCGGCAGACCAGCGGCTGGCTGAGCGCGTGCGCGGCTTCCTCCTCGAGCAGCACGTCGAACATTTTCTGCGATCCGCGAATCCGCCGCACGCTCGTCTTTTTCACGATGCCGCAGACGCAGACCGGCTCGGCGGTGTCGCCCGTTGGGAAGCGGTCGAACTGCGTGCGATCCTCATAGCGCTTCGGAAAATGCGTGAGCAGCGCCCCGACCGTCGCCAGCCCGAAACGGTCGAGCTGCCGCTGCCGGGGCGGCGCGATCCACTCCAATTCGGTCAGCGGCGTGTTGAGATTCACGCGCGCAACTTAGCCGGGGCGCGCGCTCCGCAGGCAAAGCAAATCCGCGCAGCGCGGGCCGGATTCCTGCTTAAAGGGGAGGGTTTGGCGCGCGGGAAAAGCCGGTTGACCGACCCGGTTCCGCCGCTAGTCTCCGCGCTTCCTTTCGCGACCGCATGCCTACGAAACTCCACCTCAGCCTCTTTCTCGCCACTTTGGCGTGGCTCGCGCCCGGCATGCACGCCGCCTCCGAAACTTCGCTCTACAACCCGAAGACCGCGCAGAAACTGGATGTCAGCAAGTTCTCGCTCTTCGGCCCGCAGGCCGGGAAATTCAAATACGACAAGCGGATGGTTCACGCCGCCGAGATCGCCTCGGCCCGCGCCCGCGCGCATTCCACGAGCTGGTGCTGGCGCTCGGTAAAGGACGCGCTGCTTGCGGCGAAGATCGTCGATACCAGGCCGAAATCAGGCTACGCCAGGCAGGCGGCGGCGGAACTGACCACGAGCTACGGCTTCCGCCGGATCAAGGAAACCAATCCCTACAAAGCGCCCATCGGCTCGGTGCTCGTCTATGGCGGACGCGGCGCGGGCCATGTCGAGTTCCGCACGCGGCTCGGTTTTGTCAGCGACTTCGTTTCGCTCAAGCCTTCGCCGCGTCCGCTCATCGGCATCTTCGTCAAACCGCGCGCATAAGAATGGCAGGGACGGCACTCCGTGCCGTCCGGGGCGAGCGTCGCGAGGCGGCGGGTGCGGGTTCCCGTTCGCGGACGGCACGGAGTGCCATCCCTACCAGTCCTGCGCGTGATTTCCGCCGCCGTGTCATAACGCGAATCCGCGCTTGCCGCCCCGCGCGGCCCCGTTACTTTCCGCGCCTCAGTTCTTTTCAAAACAACGCAACTGCATCACGAGTGCCCGGCGACAGCCGCCGGGCTGCCAACCTGGTTGGAGAAACCAAGGTGGAACCGAGCGACCGAGTGGGTCGCCCGCGATGTGCGCACCGGCAATTCCGCCGGGAGCGAACCAAAATCTCCCGCGATGCCCCTGCCCAACCGCACCCCGCATCATGTTTCAATTCTCGCTCCGGGTGAACCCGGCGAATCCCAACCATCACCTCTGGAATAACAACGGCACCTGGTTCATCCACTACGTCGTCCATCCCACGCCCTTCACGAAGGAGCGCATCCGCCGCTCGCTCGGGACGAAATCGCTCACCGAAGCCCGCGCCCGGCGCGACACCATCCTCGCCGCCGCCGACCTGCCGGAGCCGCTCGCGCTGGCGGCGTGAAGCGGGCCCGCGAGCGCGGCCGCGACTGTAGGGGAAGCTGGCAGCTTCCCCTACAGTCGCGCCGCACTCGCGCCGCGCACGGTGAGCAGCCGCTCCACGTATTTCGCGAGGAGGTCGAATTCCAGGTTCACGAAATCGCCCGCGCGTTTCGTGCGCAGGTTCGTCATCGCGAGCGTGTGCGGGATGATCCAGACGGCGAAACTCGCCGCGCCCACTTCCGCGACGGTCAGGCTGATGCCGTCGATGGCGATCGAGCCCTTGAACGCGACATAGCCCGCGAACGCCGATGGCAGCTCGATCGCCAGCCGGTGATCGGCGTTCACCTTCTCCAAGCTGAGCACGCGGCTCGCGGTGTCAATGTGCCCCTGGACGAAGTGCCCGCCGAGCCGGGAGTGCGCGGCGAGCGCGCGTTCGAGGTTCACCGGCGCACCGGGCGCGAGCGCGCCGAGGTTCGTGCGGTCGAGCGTTTCGGCGAGGAGATCGAAGGCGAGCGTCGTCCCTTCGCGCGCCGTCACGGTGAGGCAGCAGCCGTTCACGGCGATGCTGTCGCCGAGCCGCGCATCGCTGGAGACGAGCGGGGCGCGCACGGTCAGGCGCGCGCCGGCGGCGGAGCGTTCGAGGGCGAGGATGCCGCCCGTTTCTTCGACGAGTCCCGTGAACATGGCGGGCGAATGTAGCGGGCGCGCGCGGGCTTACCAGCAGCCCGCGCGGAGATTTTTGCAGGCCTCGCCGAGCCGCGCGATGACGTGCGTGGCGGAGAGCGATTCCTCGGATTCCACGCCGGAAAAAACCGCCAGCTCCGCCGCGCGCCCGCACAGCCACGCGCCGAGCCGCGCGGCGTCGTAGAGCGCGAGCCCCTGCCCGGCGAGCGCCGCGCAGACGCCGGTGAGCACATCGCCCATGCCGCCGGTCGCCATGCCGGGATTGCCGGTGGTGTTGTAGCTGAGTGCGCGTCCGCGTTCGCCGATGAGCGTGCGCGCGCCTTTGAGCAGCAGCGTTGCGGGAAAACGCGCGGTGAAATCCGCGACGGTCTCGCCGCGCGGGCGCGTCGCCGTCGCGGGATCGAGCCGCGCCATTTCGCCGGGATGCGGCGTGAGCAGACGCGGGCCCGCGCAGCGCGCGAGCAGGTCGGGGCGCGTGGCGAGAATGTTCAGCGCGTCGGCATCCACGACCATCGGCTGCGGCGCGCGCTCGATCAGCTCCAGCACTTCCTCCGCGCGGCCCGTGCCGAGGCCGGGGCCGATGGCGAGGACATCGTGCCGCGCGTCGATTGCTTCGCGGTAGGATGCGACTGCTTTCACCATCACCTCCGGCGCGATGCGCGACGCGACGACGGGCCAAATCTCCGGCGTTACGTAAAGCGTCACCAGCCCCGCGCCCGCATGGACACAGGCTTCGGCGGTCATCACCGCCGCGCCCGTCAGCCCCGCCGAACCGGCGACGATCCCCACCCGCCCGCACTCGCCCTTGTGCATTTCAAAATGCCGCCGCGGCAGCAGTGCTGCCAATTCCCGCGCCGTCACGGCCATCTCGCGCGTGCTGTTTTCCTCCGCCCGCGCGCTCAACTCCGCCAGCGGCAGCACCGCCAGGCGTCCGACAAAGCGCGTGGCTGCATCGGCGAGCAGGCCGCGTTTGGCAAAGCCGATGGTCAGCGTGAAATCGGCGACCACGCAATCGGCGTCCGCCGCGCCGCTGTCGCCGCCGAGCCCGGTGGGCAGATCGAGCGCAAAGACGTGCGCGTTTTCCTCCGCCCGCAGCCGGTTGATCTCGCGCGCCGCGCCGCGGATCGGTTCGCGCAGCGCGCCACCCGCGCCGATGCCGAGCAGCCCGTCGAGCACGATGAGCGCCTGGCCTTTTCCCAGCCGCACGAGCGCCGTGGTCTCGGGCCGCTCGTCCAGCAGTTCGCGATGTTTCCGCGCCGTGAGCGCGCTCCACACGGCGGGCTCAAACGCGGGCCGCTGCTCGATCTGCCAGCCGCGTGCCGCCAGCAGCCGCGCGGCGACGAGCGCATCGCCGCCATTGTGGCCTTTGCCAAAGGCGACCACGCATTTTCCCGGATGCGGAAAAAACTGCCGCACCGCCGCGGCGATCTCCGCGCCGGCCTCCTCCATCAGCCGCTCCGCGGAAATGCCATCGGCAAAGGCGCGCGCTTCGAGGGCTTTCATCTCGGCACAGGTCAGGATCATGGCGGCGGATTTAGCGTGGTCGCGCCGGAGCGTCACGCGGGAAAGCGGATGGGGGCTTGACGGGCGGCGGGCGTTTGGCTAGCCACGCAGACGGCAGGCGTGGCTTAGAAAACCCAGGCTGCGCGGATGCCAATCAAATCAACCCAGACCAGCCAGCAATCAGCACCATGAAAAAACTCCTCACGATCCTCACCCTCACCGCGTTTGCCGCCCTTCCGGCGACCACTTTCGCGGCTCCAAAAAAAGAAGCCGCACCCGCCGCGACTCCAGCACCGGCGAAAGCCGCCGCACCGAAAGCCGCGGTGGCCAAGCCCATGGCGATGTACTCGGAAGTCACCACCATCGATGCCGCCGGCAAGTCCTTCACGCATAAAAACAAGGACGGCAAGGAAGTGAAATTCGTCATCACCGACACGACTGAGATCAAAAACGGCGAGGCCGCCGCAAAGCTTGAAGACATCAAGGTCGGCGACTACGTGAGCGGGTCGCGCCTGAAAAAGAGCGAGACCGAATACGAGGTCGTGAAGATCACCAAATTTGGCCCGAAGACCGAGAAGAAGGCCGCGGCTCCCGCCGGAACCGCGCCTGCGGCGAAAGCCACGCCGGCCCCGAAGAAGCCCTAAGCGCGTTCCCCGCGATTTTGCCGAAACCGGCGTCCGGTCTTTTCCGGGCGCCGGTTTTCGTTTTTCCAGTCGGTGCCAACAAACGCGAACACGCCGGGTTATTTTCCCAAACCCGCGCGCGGCCTCGCAAAATGCCGCAGCCGCGCCTTGCCGTTTGCCCTTTCGCGCCAATACTCACTGCCCATGCCGACGACCACGCTCCTCCCCGCCGCGCCCATCGCCTTTCCCCGCGCGGTGCCCGCGCAGAAAATTCGTCCGCCGAAAAAGAACATCCCGCAGACGCCCATCCAGCGGCAGCACATCCTCGGGCGCGTGCGCGCCTATGTGGCCGAGCACGCGCCGGTGCCGCCGATGCCGACGGAGGAGTTGAAAGTCCACGCCGACCGCCTCGTCGCGCAGCTCGGGTGTGAGCCGATTTACCGCGACTACATCGGCGTGCTGCTGAACAACGAGATGTGGCGCGAACCGCTCGCCGCCGTGCCTTTCGAGCGCCGCCTGCTACTGCTGCCTAAATGCCTGCGCGTGGAAGCAAAATGCCCTGCGCCGTTCGATGAATTCGGGCTGCTGTGCAAACAGTGCGGGCTTTGCACGATCCAGGATTTGCAGGCCGAGGCGGAGCGGCTCGGCTACGCGGTGCTCGTGGCGGAAGGGAGCGCGATCGTCATGTCGCTCATTCAGACGGGGAAGATCGAGGCCATCGTCGGCGTGTCGTGCCTGAGCGTGCTGGAGCGCGCGTTTCCGTACATGGAAGCGGCGGCCATCCCCGGCGTGGCGGTGCCGCTTTTGCAGGACGATTGCGTGGACACGAATGTCGATCTCGACTGGGTCTGGGACTACATCCACCTGACCAGCGACGACCAGACGCGCCGCCTCGATCTCGGCCAGCTCCGCGATGAAATCGACTTCTGGTTCACGCCGCTGAACCTCGACGCGATCATGGGCGCGGCGCAGGGCGAGACGGAAAAAATCGGCCGCGAATGGCTCGGGCGCGCGGGCAAGAGGTGGCGTCCATTCCTGACGGTGGCTTGTTTCCAGGCGCTCCGCTCCACGCCTGGCGCGGCGCTGCCGGACGATCTGCGCAAGGTCGCCGTCGCCATCGAATGCTTTCACAAAGCCTCGCTCATCCACGACGACATCGAAGACGGCGACGCGCAGCGCTACGGGGAAAAAACGCTGCACGAAGAGCATGGCATCGCGGTCGCGCTCAATGTCGGCGACCTGCTCATCGGCGAAGGCTACCGCCTCCTCGCGACCTGCCGCGCGAGTGCCGAGCAGAAGGCCGAGATGCTCCGCGTCGCCGCCGAAGGCCAGCGCGAACTCTGCCGCGGCCAGGGCGCGGAACTCGTCTGGGCGCGGCATCCGCAGCCCCTCAGCTCGCACGAGGTCGTCGATATTTTCCGCAAGAAAACCGCGCCCGCCTTTTCCGTCGCGCTCCAGCT
>JAYWEP010000156.1:0-35371 GCA_043779205.1 Chthoniobacter sp.
GTGCCGCTTTTGATGAAGCTGCGGATGCCGACGACGCAGCGCTCGATGTGGGCGTCGTCGATGATGCAGCCGTCGGAGATGATGGCGTGGCGGATGGTCGCGCCATTGATTTTGCTGCCGGGGAGGAAACGCGCGTGCGTGTAAATGGGCGTGACGGTGTCGAAAAAATTGAAGTCCGGCACGGGTTTCGTGAGCTGGAGATTCGCGTCGAAAAAAGCGCGGATCGTGCCGATGTCCTCCCAATAGCCCTGGTAGATGTAGGAGTGGACGCGGAATTTTTTCAGCATGTCGGGGATGACGTGCTTGCCGAAATCCACGAAGTCATTGTCGAGCGCCTGCACGAGCACTTCGCGGTTGAAAATGTAGATGCCCATCGACGCCTGAAACAGCTCCGCGTCGGCGTCGCGGCCCAGCTCTTTCAAGAGCGCCGGCGGGATGCGCATGGCGTCGAGCACGGCGGGGTCTTTCGGCTTTTCCTCAAAGCGGATGATCTTCCGATTCTCGTCGGTGTGCATGACGCCGAAGTCCTGCGCGGGTTCGCGGGCGACCGGGATGGTCGCGAGGGTCATGTCGGCCTTGGTCTCGATGTGCTGCTTGAGCACTTCGCGGAAGTCCATGCGGTAGAGCTGATCGCCGCTGAGGATGACGTAATACTCGTACGGGTACTGGAGGAAATCCCGGAGGTTCTGGCGCACGGCGTCGGCGGTGCCCTGGTACCAGTTCGTGTCCGTGGGGGTCTGCTGCGCGGCGAGGATTTCGACGAAGCTGCGGGAGAAATTGTCGAACTTGTAGGACGAGTTGATGTGCTTGTGCAGCGAGGCGGAGTTGAACTGCGTGAGGACGTACACACGGCGCAGGCCGGAGTTGATGCAGTTGCTCACCGGGATGTCCACGATGCGGTATTTCCCCGCGAGCGGCACGGCGGGTTTCGAGCGCTCCTTGGTCAGTGGAAAAAGACGCGTGCCCGCGCCGCCGCCCATGATGATCGAGAGGGTCTTGTCGGTGATCGCGGGCCAGTTCGAGGGATTCATACGTCGGGTGCGCATGCTGCGAAGCCGCGCGCCGGTTGTCACTTCACATTTGCGTGAAGCCTGCGCCCCGCCTCAATTCGTGATCCGCATGCGGTAAAAGCGTTTGCTGATCCCGCTGGTCGCGTCGATCACCTGGATCGCGCCGCCGCCGGAGGTGCCGCTTTGCAGCGGTGTCCAGGTGGTGAGATCGGCGCTCCACTCGATGACGTAGGTGCGTCCGGCGGGCACGGTCGTTTGCATCGTGTAGGTCACGCCCGTCGGGCTCGTCGTCTGCACGATTTTCGTCGGCGCGAGCGCGAGTGGCATCGATTGCACGGCGATCTGCGCGGAGGTCGAAAAAGCGCCGCCGTTGTCGTAGGCCATGGCCCAGAGCGTGTGCGCGCCGGCACCGTGCGGGCCGGCCCAGTTCCACAGGTACGGGGCCGCGGTGCTTTGCCCGAGCTTCACGCCGTCGGCCCAGAATTCCACACGCGCAATGGTGCCGTCGGAATCCGTCGCGCTGGCGCTGAACGGGATGGTGTCGCCATTCAAATACGCCGCGCCGATGAGCGGCGCATTCAGCCACACCGCCGGCGTGGCGTTGACCGGCGGCGGCACGGTGACACGGCTCGCGGGGATGATCTCCTGCGCCTGGCTGGCGCTCGACCAGAAAAGCTGCGCCCACGCCGCGCCGCCGCCCTGGTAGTATTCCATGACGAGGTCGTAGCTCTGATTGGCCGTGAGCGCGATCGTCCCGGTGGTGGTGGTCGCGCCTTGGGCGACCCATTGGTTGATGAGCTGCTGCCCGTTCACCCACAGCCGCACGCCGTCATCGGTCACCGCGGAAAAGGTGTAGGTCTCGCTGTAGCGCGGCGTGATTTTTCCCGACCAGCGCACCGAGTAGAGGCCGGCGGGCAGGCGCGGATCGGGGCTGGCGTTGTTCCAGTTGAAATTGATCGTGCTGTCCGCGCGGACGAAAACCAGATTCGTGAGCCCCGCCGTGCTGAAGTATTCGCCGCGGAATCCGGCGACATTCGGAATGTTCAGCGTGACGGGCACATCCGCGCTGAGCGTGGTGCGGTTCGCGGTGTCCACGGCCTTCGCGCTGACGGCGTGCGTGCCGTAGCTCGGCGTCGTCCAAGTGTAGGTGTACGGCGCGTTCGTCGCCTGCCCCAGCAGCGTGCCATCCACATAAAACTCCACGCGGGAAATGGCGCTCGCGCCCGGCGTGGCGGTCGCGGCCAGCGCGACGGAGGCCGGGTTGTAAAACGTCGCGCCCGCGTTCGGCGCAGTCACCGCGACGGCGGGGGCAGGCGTGGTCAGACTCACGTTGTCAAAGACCGCCTGATTGAGCGCCGCGTTGTTGTGCGCGGTGACCGCGAGCCCCGCGTAAATCGTCGCGGCCATCGGGATCGACTGCGTGCTGATGAGCGTCCACGCCGAACCATCCGGCGAGGCATACGCGCTCACGTTGTTCCCCGCGCGCACCAGCCGCACCCAGTACGGCGCGGCGGCCCCCGGCCCGCCCGCGCCATTCGCGTTTGCGGCTGCGGTGCCGCGCCACTGCAGTTGAGAGCCGTTGCCGTAGCTCACGAGCGAATTGGCCATCGCCGATCCCGGATCGAGCGTCTCCCGCAGCATCACGCCCGCCTTGGCCCAGCCGTCCGTGTTTTGCAAAGAGACCACGCGCGCGGTGATCGTGCCGTCGCCGGTCAGCGGGCGATAGACGTAGTGGAAAGCGTCGGCGGCCAACCAAATGTCGCTGCCCGATCCGCTGACCGTGAAGGTGCCCGAGAGCAGGCTCGCATCGCCCGGCAGCCCCACCGCGCCGACATCGCCGTGCGCCCAGCCGATGATCGGCGAGCTTTGCACCACGATGTTCGCCGTCGCCGACACCGCGGTATTCCCCACGCCATCCACCGCCACCGCGTAGAGCGCGTGCGCGCCCTGCGCCGCGCCGCTCCACGCCAGCGAATACGGCGCGCTGGTGTCCTGCCCGATCTTTGCCGCGCCGTCGTAAAACTCGACGCGCACGATGCCACTGGCCCCGCTCGCCGAGGCGGCCAGCGAGATCGTGTCGGACTGGTTGAAAACCGCGCCGCTGGCCGGCGAGGTCAGCGCCACGGTCGGCGGCGGATTGGCGGAGAGCGACGCGATCCACTGCGCGAGCACGCCCACGCCTTGCGTGTCGATCATGTTCTTCGCCAGCGGCGGCATCTGGTTCGCGCCGACCGTGCCCGCGCGTTTGTAGAGCACGGAACGCGAGAGATTCTGCGGCACGATGACGCACGAAGTGGGATCGCCGAGATGGTCATTCACCTGGCCGTAAACGATGCCCTGCTGCGCGAGCGGCGTATCGTAGCGCGCGTCCCAAAAGGCCTGCACCCCGCTGCCCGGCCGGTGGCACTGCGCGCAGTTCGCATCGAGGTAGGAGCGCGCGCGTTTGTCGAGCGTCGCCGTGGTGTCGCCGAGCGCGGCGAGCGCATCGAAAGTGGGGATCGCGCTTTCCGCTGGCGGGTTATTGAAAAGGCCGACGTGCGCCCACGAGCGGAGCTGATTGTCCGTCACGGCATTGGGGTAAAGCAGGTTGCCATTGAGCTGCCGCGTCTTCGGCCCGAGCACGCCGCCGGAGCTGGCGTTGTGGCAGCTCATGCAATCCGTGCGGCTCGGGTAAGACCACGGCTGGAGCCGCGTGCTTTGCAGGTCAAACTTCACCGTGGTCAGCGCGGCCGTGGTGTGCGCGGCCGCGGCGAGCCCGAAATAAATCGTGCTCGGCAGCGCCATCGTCAGCCGTGCGAACTCGCTCCACCACACCCCGTCCACGCTCGAATAGGCGATGAACGTGTTCCCCGTCCGCTGCATCCGCAGCCAGGTGTTCGGGTAGTTGACCAGCGGCTGCGGCAGCGCGGGATAGATCGCCGCCGAGGTGCCGCCCGTGGTGTCGCGGTACTGGAATTCGTAACCGCCGTTGTTATTGCTGCGCGCCGCGTTGCTCGGAAAATCCAGCGCCAGAATCTGCCGGCTGTTGGCCGCGAGCGACTCGCGCGCCATCAGCCCCGCCTTGCTGTAAAGATCGGCCTGGGTCAGCGATTCCACGCGCACCGAAATATCGAAATCCCCCGTGCGCTGCTGGGAGGCGTAGCGGAACTGGTCGCTCGTCCCCCAGATGTCCGCGCCGCCCGCCGTCAGCGTCACCACATCGCCCGTCCGCGAGGTCGAGCCAGCGAGCGCTGGCGAGCCGATGTCCGCGCCCGTCAGCGTGCCCACGGGCGCGATGGCCACGGGAATGTTTTCCGTCAGCGCGCTGTCCATGAGGTCGGCGTCGCTGTTGTCCGCGCGCCATTTGTAGCTCGCGCCGTACACGCCCGTCGCCGTCTTCACGAGCAGGCGCGTCTCCAGCCGCTTGCGCACCGCCGGGTTCGTGTCGTCGGCCGGCAGCTCGAAATGTTTCACCAGCACGCTGCCCTCCGGCCACGTCCACTCGCCCGTCGCCGTGAAGCCGATGTTCGCCGCGTTCGGCACCGCCGCCCAGCGCGTCTTCACCGCGCCGTCCGACCAGAACGGCTGGTTCAGCGCGTACGGGATCAGCCGCGCGCTCGGCGTCAGCGCCGCCGTGCTGCTAAAGACGCCCGTCGCCGAAAGCGTCGTCGGCAGCGGTGTGCCGGGCGCGGCGCCGCCGCGCTGGAGTTTGAAAATCTGCCCCGCCGTGCTGCTGAGCTGGCAGAGATAAAGCTCGCCGCCCGCATCGTAGCCAAAGGACGAGATGCCCGTGTAATCGCTCCCCGAGTTCGGCCCCGGCCCCTTCGCCATCGTCGCCAGCAGCACCTTGCCCGCGGGCGTCGTCGCCGTGTGCGTCGATTCGTCGAGGTACCAAATCCGGTTCGAGATGTTGTCCGCGAAAAGGTATTTGCCCACGAGTTCCGGGAACGCCGCGCCGCGGTACACGTAGCCGCCGATGACCGCATTGCCGTCCGTGTTATGCGGATAGTCGATGATCGGCCGCCGGTTCACCCCGAAATACGGCTGCACCAGATCGCCGTTGTAGCCCTCGATGGTGTGCCACTGGAAATTCAGCCCCGGCGGATCGTTCGGCTCGATCGTGTCCACCTCCTCCCGCGCACCCTCGCCCACATCGCCGATGAAAACGCGGCCCGTTGCCGCGTCCACCGTCGCCCGGTGCGGACTGCGCAGCCCCAGCGCGTAGATTTCCTCCAGCGCGCCCGACACGCCCACGAACGGATTGCTGTTCGGCACGAAATAGGCATTCGGCCAGTTCGGCCCCACCTCCTCATTCGCCCGCTTCACCGGCGCGTGGCTGGTCGCGCCGCCGGTTTTGTCCACGTCGATCCGCAGCATGCAGCCAAAGAAACCGCCGCTAATCGTCTGGTCGTTGGCCCCGTTCGCGTCGTTGCCATTCGTCAGGTGGAGGAAACCGTTGGCCGGATGAAAAAACAGGCCGCCGCCGTTGTGCCAGGTGTTGTGGTCGATCTGGTCGATGAGCACATATTCCGAGGCCGGGTCGAGCAGGCCGGTCGCGGGGATGTAAGTGAACCGCGCCAGCCGCTGATGCGTGCTCGTCCCGTTCGGCGGGCGCGTGGTGGCATTGCCGAGCACCGTCCCCGGCGTCACCCAGTTGTACCAGACATACACGTAATGGTTCACCGCGAAATTCGGATGAAACGCCAGCCCGAGCAGCCCTTCGTCGTCCCAGCCCTGGCATTGATTGCTGAGGTCCAGGATCAGCGTCTTCGTCGCCGTCGCCGCACTGTTGTCGAAAGAATAGATCCGCCCCTCGCGCTCCCACACCACCAGCTTCGCCGTCCCCGGCAGCGGCAGCAGCCCGAGCGGATTGAGAAACGTCAGACTCGGAAACGCCACGACCGTTGACCAGTTCGTGCTGATCACCGGCGGCTGCGTCGGCATCACGCCGTCGAGATAAGGCGCGACCGTCGGGCGGGTGGTCAGGCCATAGGATTGGGCGGACGCGTTTTCCCCGTACACCAATGAGATGACGGTGAGGAGCGTGAGGAAGAAGTGGCGGGGCACTGGCGCGGGAAGAGAGCGTGGAATCGGCCAATTGAAAGAGCCATTTCCACGCCGCGCAGAAGACTTTAGCGCGGCCTGCCCGCTTGCCGCCGTCGTGGCGCAGGCGTCTCGCCTGTCGTCGTCCGGCAGGCGTCCCCGCCTGCCGAAACTCAACTCAACCCCCACCGCCGCCGCAGATACCAGTCGCCGCCAAACAGCCCTCCGATCACCCAAAAAACCCACACCCGATCCCATGCGCTCGTCAGCTTCCGCATTGGTGTCACGTCCGTTTTTTCGTTCTTCAATTCCGCGAGCAGCTTCCCCAGCTCCTCCGGTTGCAACAGCCGCCCGCCGCTGCTCTCGCACAGCTTCCGCAGATAGCCCGCGTCCGTCGCCACCTCGGTCTGCTCCAGGTTTTCGTCGAAGACGATGAACCGCGCGGACTGCGCCGTGCCGTCGGGAAATTTCGCCGTCGCCGTGTACTTGCCGGGCTTCGCGGGGAGAAACTCGGCGGTGAGTTTTTCCGGCGCATTCGCGTCCGCGACCGTCAGCACAGTGCGGCCCACCTCGCCGTTCGCGTCCGCGATCGTCAGCGGCACCTCGCCGACCTTCACACCGGGGTCGCGCTTCACCGCGCGGAAATAAATCTTCTCGCCGAGCGGGATGTTCGCCGAACTCGCGCGCAGCGAGAACTGCTGCGTCGGCAGGAAATCACGCCCGGCCATCAGCCACAGGATCATCTGATCCCAGAACCGGTCGAAGATCGTGTTCACGCCTTCGATCTTCGCGTTGAAAGCCCAGCGCCACAGCCCGTCCACGCCGATGCTCAGCACCTGCCCTTCGCCAAAACGCCGATGCACCATCCCTGGCGTCGGATCGCCGCCGCCCGCGCTTTGCACCGCCGCGAGCGTCGCGGTCAGCGGTTTCCTTTCCACCACGCCATAGCCGGCGATCATCTCTGGCAAAGCCTCCGCCACCTCCGGCCCCGAGATCGCGCGGAACGGCGCGAGCGCCTGCCCCTCGCGCGCCACCTGCAGCCGCACATGCTCCACCGGCTGCTGCGACCAGATCACCGGTTCGAGTTCATTCTGCGCCAGCGCGCCGCCAAACGCCGGCCCGCGGCTGAAGATCACCGTGCCGCCGCGGTTCTTCACGCACTCTTCGAGCTGCCGCAGACCATCGGCATCGAGCAGCTTTTCCACGCTGCGCCCGAGCACGATGACATCGTAGCGGCCCCACTCCTCCGCGGTCTTCGGAATCTTCAGCTCCTTCTCGCCCGCCTTCTTCCGCACCACCCGCGCTTTGCCCTCCGCGTACTGCACGATGCTGTCCACATTCATCTTGTCATTCCGCAGCAGCGACCGCTGGAGAAACGTCGTGTCCCAGTACGGCGCACCTTCGAGAAAGAGCACCTGGATCTGCTGGTCGATGACGTTCAGGTAAGTCAGCGCGTGGTTGTTCTCCCGGTCGGTCTCGCCGTCGAGCGGCGTCACGCGCAGCTCGTATTCGTACTGCCCGACCGCTGGCTCGGTGACATCGAAATTCACCGCGACCTCCGGCTGATCCGTCCCGGTGATGCGCTGCGTCTGCACCACCTTGTCCCCGCGCAGCAGCTCCACATTGATCGTCTCCAGTTCGCACCCGATGAGCCGCACCGCCCCGCTGATCCGCGCCTTCTGCTTCACGTAGCAATACGGCTGGTAGCTCGTGATCCGCACGCTCGCATCGCGCACCTTGCCCTGCTTTCCCAGCGCCACCGCATAGATCGGCACCCCGCGCTGCCGCGCCATGAAGCCCGTCTTCGCCGGGTTCACCAGCTCGAAGTCGTGCCCGTCGCTCAGCACGATCAGCGCGCGCGCCGATTCATTCGCACCCAGCGCCGCGAGCATCGTGGAAATCGAGCGGTGCGTCCGCGTCGTCGCGCCTTTCGTGTCGAGCAAAGCCGTGCCCGCAATCGCCACCGCGTCCTCGCCAAACTTGAACAGCCGCATCTTCGCATCGCCCACCGCGCCGCCCGGCTCCACCACCCCCGCGTCCGTCAGGATCGACTTCGCCGCCTGCGACCGCGTGCCCTGCGCCACATCGTTCTGCGCCATGCTCTTCGAGTCATCCACCGCCACCACCGTCACACGATCCGTCACCACCGGCGGGATTTCATCGAGCCGCGAAGGTTGCAGCAACAGGGCCAGCACCAGCGCCACGCCGAGCAGCCGGAAAACGAGCAGCGCGGCATTTTGCGCCCGGCTCAAGCGCGATCCTGCGCGCGTGTAAATCGCGACCGTCGCCACCGCGAGGATGAGTCCAAGAATCACCACCGCGCCGATGGGAATGATCGGATCAAGGACGAGGCTCGTTTGGGCGGCGAGAGAAAAGGTCATGCCGGTTGGGTGGCGGAGCCGCGAACCTTCACCGACCGCGCCCCATTTCCCCAGCAGAAACTCGAACCGTCGCCATCACCGCCGAAACGGAGTTTCGCCCAGGAGTTGCGCTCCCAAACCCTCAGTTTTGGAACGAGGGGCTCAAACCGCGGCCAACGTGTCGAGGTACAACAGTTAGGCGTTGCGGTCATTTGGTGTTAGGTCTTCGGCGGGAAAAAATAGTTGGCGACGAGGCCGGAAATCTCCTCGTTGATTGCCTCGTCGAGGCTATATCGGTCGAAGAGCTGGTTGAGGGCATCAATGTGGCTCAGAAAAAATGCCTGCATATCCGCAGGGTCGGGGTAAGCCAAGCCAGCGTTTATCTCTCGCGTGCGGCAGAGGCAAAATGCAATCATCTTGAGGATTTCGTCATCGGTGGAGAGAAAGTAAAACCAATACGGAAACTTGGAGTCGAGCGATGCTAAATACTGCCGCACCTCTGGAATCTGATATAACTCCCGAGGGTCGGTGTCGTAGCCGTGAAAGGATAAGCCTACCTGTCCTTGGAACATTCTTACGGTCTCGGCGTCGTATAAAAGCGACTCAAGGACATTGAGCGTGGGCGCGATGTCGAGCGACTCCGCCTCCTGACGTGAGACAACGATGCCGACATAATCAACTCCAGACTGAGCGTAAAACGGATTCATAGGGCTCAGTGCCGCTCGTGGTGTGGTGTCATTCTCATGTGAGGGGCTGACCGGCGAGATACACCAATGCTTTGCTTCCGGGGCCGGGCGCTTCGGTTCGGATTACGGTTAAAACCCCCTTCGTATCTCGCTGCTCCAAAGGGGTGTCGAAAGACGACTCGATGCTATCCGTGTCTAGCACCACATAGTGCCTGCCATCGGCAAAAAAACCTCGGAGAACCTGAGAGACAACTCCCTGTGACTCCGTCGGCTCAAGGCCGAACTCGGACTCCACAAGCTGGGGGCACTGATACTCTATGCCACAAGCTCTAAACCATAATGGGAATAGCTGGATGGGACGTTGCATCTCCTGAAAACTGTTGTCAATGACGTAGTGCAAGCGGTATCCGCGTTGCGACAGAAGGCCAAAAAAGGTGGCGGCGGAACACGCGAGATAATCGGCAACGGAAGCGTTCCAAGCGGTAATTGTGTTAGCTGCGCGATAGAGGTCTTCCGCGACGACGAAGGCCACGCGGGGCAACCACTGGTCGGGTAGAACGCGAAGGTGCTCGGTAACGGCGGCACGAATTGCAGTAGTCGTTTCCTTAGCGGCTGTTGGTGATTGCGCCGCAAGTTCTGCGGCGAAGCGTGGAATAGCGTCTTTTGCGGTGTCCCAGTAATCAGAAAGTTTCGGCAGCATAAATGGTTGGCTCATTCGGAAATCGCGGTCATTGGAGAAGAAAGCATCTGCAAGTTGTTGGGCAACGGTTCGGTCAAGAAGGCGCACGGAAACTGTCTCGAATACGGTTGTGGGCGTCGCGTTCAGGCACGCGCCAAGAACCTCGAAAGCCTCTTGCCGCTCGTCTGGACTTGGGCTGTGTCGCTCGGTGAACTCGGTAAGGCATCGGGATACGCGTACCCAAAGGTCAAGCTCCTGCTCGACATGAAGGTCTTGGCGGAAGCCGTCCTCCCATGCTTCGTAGGTCTTGGGATAAACGTCTCGGAGCGATTGCTCGATGTAGAGAACCTTCTCGCGGCGAGCGCCGGAAAATGGTGGATGACGGTGCGGCCCCTGTGCGGCGTCAAGCTCTGCGGCGTCCGCCCATAATACCTCATCGCTGCCGTTGAGTTGAATGCGAACCATCCCGGCGGTTAACTCAGATGCCGGAATTGTGGTGGTGATGCGTGTGGCAACATCATATACCTTCACGAATTCGGTGTTTGGGTTGCTCATCGGGAAAATGGATTGTGCGGTTATAGGGTGCGGTTGAGTTCTTTAGACGATTAGAGTTGCTAGGTTGCGAATGGTTCCTCATCGGTTGGTCGTGGTATAGCTCGCTTGAAGAATTCAGCTTCGGAGAGTTCCGTCGGCACGCGATTACGCGCGAACTCGGTTGGTGCCATCTCGTGTCCCATTCCGCCCTCGAACCAGAACATCCTGCCATCTGGAAACTCGGCGATAAGCTCGAAATCGTCCCAGTAAAAACGGGTAGCAAATGGAAATGGCTCAAGTAGTGAAAGCGTGTTGTCCATAGTTAGGGCGTGGGCGGATCGAAGCTGGTGGCCGTGTAGTTGGGGATCTTCTCGTGGATGGCGGACTCAATATCCTGGATGTCCTGTGCGGACAAAACCCATCGACGAGAACGTATCCAATCGAAGAGCACCTTGTAGATCACGAGAGTGTCCTCCCAAGTAGTTGGGTCTGCACCCTGTAGCTCCGAAGGTGAAAAACCCAGCTTGAGGAATGCCCTGTTCATCTCGATATGGGCGTGAATGTCGGGCACGGTGCCAGCGGTAGGACGCGCTTGGCTGCGTGCTGGTTTGCTGGGTATGTCGGAAGCCTCAACAACACTGGTAGGAAAGTAGCCTCGCTCACGCAACTGCGTGACTGCGTCGTTGACGGAGGATGCGGTCACTTGGCCGCGTTCCTCGCGACCGACGTTGTTGAGTGCAGCGTAGGAAAAGATTGGCATGGTCGGTCATCTCTGGTGAGCGCGAGCAACGCCTAACATGGTGGGTGTACGACCGGGATGATTGTTCGAGTCGCATATCATCTTCTGAGGTGGAGGTGAAAACAGTCCCATAGTGGTGGGAGGCTTGGCTGTCGGGAGCATGGGCCGCAATCCGGCTGTGGACAACTTTTTTCCCCTCGTTACCAAACTCCGTTTGGTAATGCAATGAGGAGGGAAATTGCATTTCCCACTGCGGGGGTGTCTGCGGGGCGGAGCGGGAGGCGGGCACGCAGACACCCCGCCCACGCGAAACAGAGTTTCGCTCGCAAGGGCGTTCCCAAACCGGAGCTTGAGAGAAGTGAGGCGGGTCTTGCGACGCGCGGGAGTTCTGGCATCTTCGCCAACATGACGACGATTGATGATTCAGGCCGTATCGCGGTGGACCCGGCGGTTTGCAACGGCCGCCCGGTGGTCAAAGGCACCCGCATCGCGGTGCAGACGGTGCTGGAGTTTCTGGGCGCGGGCGACGGGATCGAGGACATGCTGGAGGAGTATCCCGTGCTGACGCGCGAGGATGTGCTGGCCTGTCTGCAGTTTTCGTCCCGGCTGATGGGCAACCATTTCACGCTCCTCCAAGTGGCGTGAAGGGGTTTCTCTTCGACGAGAATCTGCCTCGGCGCATCCGCTTTACCCCTTCGCGTCCGGTGGTGCATGTGGAGATGCTGGGGCCGAGCCCGGAAGATGCGGCGGTGTGGGAATGCGCGCTGCAAAGGGAGCTGGTCATCGTGACAAAGGACGCGGATTTTTCCGACCGCATTCTCCTCGCGCAGCCTCCGCCGTGGGTGGTGCATCTACGCATCGGGAACCTGCGGCGCGCAGATTTTCATGCGTTCCTCGCCCGCATCTGGCCGCAGGTGGAGGCGCTGCTGCCGGCGCACAAGCTCGTGAATGTGTATGCTGACCGCATCGAGGCGGTGAGCTGACGCGGTCAGCCTTCCACGCTCTGCGCCGACAGCGTCTCCCACTCCGCCGTCAGACGCTCCAGCGATGCACTCACCGACATCAGTTCGCGGTTCAGATTCATCACTGCGCCGCCTGCATCGTAGGTCGCGGGATTCTCCAGCTCGGCGGTGATTTCCTTTTGCCGGCCTTCGAGCGTGGCGATCTGCATTTCGAGCGAGGCGACGCGCGCGTCGTGCTCCTTTTTCACGCGGCTGATCGCCTGCCGCGCCTCGGCTTCCGCGCGTTTCTGCTCCTTCGATTTGCGCGGCGTCGGCGCGTTCCCACCGGACGCGGTGGGCGCGGAATCCTTTGCCTGGGCCGGTTGCGCGTTCGTGAGCTTTTCGCCGGCAGTCAGCGCGGCGCGCTCGGAGGTGGCGCGCGACTTGTCCAAATAGTACTGATAGTCGCCTGCATACGGCGTGAGCTTGCCGGCGCTGATGTGGAGGACGGTGCGGGCCATGGCGCGGATGAAATGCACGTCGTGGCTGATGAAGATGAGCGTGCCTTCGTACTGCTGGAGCGCGCCGATGAGCGCGTCGATGGAGCCGATGTCGAGGTGCGTCGTGGGCTCGTCCATGAGCAGGAGATTCGGCGGATCGAGGAGCAGCTTGACCAGCGCGAGGCGGGTCTTTTCTCCGCCGCTGAGGACGCCGACGGGTTTGAAAACATCGTCGCCGCGAAAGAGGAACGAGCCGAGCACGGTGCGCGCCTGCTGTTCGCCGACGGGGTTCGGCATGTCCTGCACGCTTTCGAGGACGGTGTGCTTGGCGTTCAGGCTCTCCATGCGGTGCTGGGAGAAGTAGCCGACCTTCACGTTATGCCCGACTTCGCGCGTGCCGCGCTCGGGCGTGAGGTTGCCGGCGAGCAGTTTGATGAGCGTGGATTTGCCTGCGCCGTTCGGCCCCACGAGCACAGTGCGCTGGCCGCGCTCGGCCTCAAACTCCAGCCCGCGATAGACCGCGAGATCGCCGTAGGAAAAGTCGATGTCCTTGAGCGTGATCGACCGCGAGCCCGAGCGCGGCGGCTGCGGGAAGCGCATGTGGACGGTTTTTTCCTGGCTCAGCGGCGCCTCGATTTTCTCCATCCGGTCGATCTGCTTCAGCTTGCTCTGCGCCTGCGAGGCTTTGCTGGCCTTGGCGCGGAAGCGGTCGGCGAAAAGCTGGAGCGACGCGATTTCCTTTTGCTGATTCTTGTAAGCGGCGAGCTGCTGCTCTTCGCGCGCGACTTTCTCGACCACGTATTTGTCCCAGTTGCCGCGGTAGCGGTTGAGCTTCTGGTGGGAGATTTCGAGGATGGAATCGACGAGCGCGTTCAGGAATTCGCGGTCGTGGGAGATCATCAGAATCGCGCCGGGATACGACTGGAGATATTCCTGAAACCAATAGAGCGATTCGAGGTCGAGGTGGTTGGTCGGCTCGTCGAGCAGGAGCAGATCGGGCTCCATGACGAGCAGCCGCGCGAGGTGCGCGCGCATGATCCAGCCGCCGCTCATCGTGCGCGCCTGGCGGTCGAAATCCGTCTCGCGGAAGGCGAGGCCCTTGAGGATTTGCTTGGCCTTGGGTTCGAGTTGCCAGCCGCCGAGTTCGCTGAAGGTGGCAAGCGCGTCGTGGTATTCCTCCTCGTCGAAAGTGCCCGCGAGTTCATGGCGCTTGATGGCGCTTTGGACTTTCGCCATCTCCGGCGAAATCGCGCAGGCCAGCTCCAGCACCGTCTCGTCGCCCGCGGGTGCGGTTTCCTGCGGGAGGAAGCCGAGCGTGGCGTTTTTTTCCAAAATCACGCGCCCGTCGTCCGGCGTGGCGTCGCGCAGGATGAGGGAGAAGAGCGTGGATTTGCCCGCGCCGTTTGGGCCGACGAGGCCGATGCGGTTTCCGCGGTTCACCTGGAGCGAGACGTCGCTGAAAAGCGTGCGGCCGGCGAAGGCTTTGGAGACTTGGGAAAGGGTGAGCATTGGCGGAAAAAAGGGCGCGAACATCGCGGGCCGCGCGGCGGCGCGCAAGCGCGCATATGCAGCCGAACGCAGTGCGGCATCTGTAGGGGAAGCTGGCAGCTTCCCCTACAGACGCCGCACTGCGTTCGGCTACGCGCTCAGCTCCAGCATCCGGCGGATGGGCAGCTCGGCACGGGCGCGGATGGGCTCGGGGATGAGGATCTCGGGCGCGAGATTGGCGAGCGCGTCGCGGAGTTTTTCGAGGGTGTTCATCTTCATGTAGCGGCAGTCGGCGCAGGCGCAGTGGTCGGTGGGGCCGGGGATGAAATGTTTGTGCGGCATTTCGCGCCGCAGGCGGTGGAGCATGCCGCTTTCGGTCACGATGACGAACGCCTGCGATGGCGATTCGCGGCAGTAGCTGATCATCTTTTCCGTCGAGCAGACCTCGTCGGCGAGCAGGCGGACGGCGTGGGTGCATTCCGGGTGCGCGACGATGGGCGCGTCCGGCCACTCCGCGCGGGCGCGCTCGATGGACGCGCGGGTGAATTCGACGTGGACGTAACAGTTTCCCCGCCACAGCTCCATGGGCCGCCCGGTCTGCTCGGTGACCCACGCGCCGAGATTCTGGTCGGGGACGAAAAGGATGTTCCGGTCTTTCGGCGCGGCGTTGACGATCTTCACCGCGTTGCCGCTCGTGCAGATGACATCGCTCAGCGCCTTCACGCCCGCGCTGCAATTGATGTAGGCGATGACGTGGTAGTTTTTCGCCGCGTGATGATGGAGAAAAGCGGCGAGTTTTTCCGGCGGGCAGGAGTCGCTGAGCGAGCAGCCGGCGTCCATGTCGGGGATGACCACGGTTTTGCCGGGGTTGAGGATTTTCGCCGTCTCGCCCATGAAATGGACGCCGCAAAAGGCGATGACATCGGCCTCCGTGTCCGCCGCCTGTCGCGAGAGCCCGAGGGAATCGCCGACGTAATCGGCCAGCTCCTGGATTTCCTTCACCTGGTAATTGTGCGCGAGGATGACGGCGTGGCGCTCGCGTTTGAGGGCGAGGATTTCTTCCGCGAGATCGAGACCGGCGATGGGCATGGGGGCAATGTCTCATCGCGCCCGACCGGCGGCAATGCTGCGCCCCACCTTTAACCCACGAAGCGCCAGCGGCAGAACATGACCATGAAGAGAATGGCTGTGCTGGTGGAGATGATGAGCCAGGAGCGGTCGAGGGCGGGGTGGCGTCCGGCGCGGGCGAGGAGGATATAAAATGGGAAAATGATGACGCTGTAGCGGGCGACTCCGAGGAGGGTGCCGCTGGCGAGAGGCATGAGGAAGGCCAGGGTGGCGTAGAGGCTGTAGCTGGGGCGGAGGCGGCGCCAGGCGAGGGGGATGAGGACGAGCGCGAGGAGGGTGACGAAGAGGTCGCCGCCGGAGAAATGGAGAAAGGCGGCGAGGCGTCCGGTGGCGCTGGCGAGGGGGCGTCCCCAGTCGTGTTCGGTTTTGAAGAAGAGCCAGAAGTTGCCGAATTTCCAGGCGAAGTAGCTGAAGTGCAGGAGGAGCGCGAGAGGACTGAGGGCGAGGGCGAGGATGTCGGCGCGGATGGCGCGGAGACGGAATTGGCGCTGGTGGAGGTATTCGAGGCCGAGGGCGGCGCAGACGAGGATGCCGGGCGGGCGGGTGAGGGTGGCACCGGCGGCGGCGAGGCCGGCGAGCCACCAGCCGCCGCGGCGGGCGCAGTAGAAGGCGATGACGCTGAGGGCGAGGAAGAGGGATTCGGTATAGACGGCGGAGAAGAAGAGGGTGGTGGGAAAGACGAGGAGGTAGAGGATGCTGCGGGCGGCGGTTTCGGCGTCGAACTCGAGCCGGATGAGGGCGGCGAGAAAGGTCAGGCCGATGAGGAGGGAAAGGTGGGAGATGGCGAGGCCGGCGAGGAGATAGGTGGCGTCGCGATCGCCAAAAGGGCGGGCGAGGACGGCGATGAGGGCGGGATAGAGGGGAAAGAAGGCCGTGTTCGCGCGGAGGCCGCGGCCTTCTTCGTAGTGGTAGCCGTGTTTGGCGATGTCGAGGTACCATTCGGCGTCCCACCGGGAGAAGCTGTTGAGGAGCCAGTAGTGGCCGGAAGAAAGACTGGTGGAGGGTGGGCGGAGATCGAGGGTTTCGGCCTGACCGTTGGAGGCGATTTGCCAGACGTGGATTTCGCGAGTGGTGGTGAGCTGGTTCAGCGCGACAAAGCACGCGGCGATGAGGAGGAGCCGCGTGATGACAAATGGCAGGGCGATGTGAAGACCAAACCAGCGCCAGGTCAGAAAGGGGGTAAGGCCGGGTTCGGCCGGAGCGGGGTTTGCCAAGAAGTTAGTCTCCGTAGCCGTTTGGGTGTTGGACGTGCCATGCCCACGCGCTGGCGATGATCTTTTCGATGCTCTGGAACTGCGGAGTCCAGCCGAGTTCGCGGTGGATTTTTTCGCTGGCGGCGATGAGGCGGGCGGGGTCGCCGGGGCGGCGGGGCTGCTCGACGATGGGGATTTTTTTGCCGGTGACGCGTTCGCAGGTGGCGATGATTTCGCGGACGCTGGTGCCGCCGCCGGTGCCGAGGTTGTAGAAGGCGCTCGTCTCCGCGCCGAGGGCGAGCATGTGGGCGGCGGCGAGGTCGAGGATGTGGATGTAGTCGCGGATGCAGGTGCCGTCGGGGGTCTCGTAGTCGGTGCCGAAGATTTGGACGTTGTCGCGCTGGCCGAGGGCGACTTTGAGGACGTTGGGGATGAGGTGGGTCTCGGTGCGGTGGTCTTCGCCGAAGCGGGGGCTGGCGCCGGCGGCATTGAAGTAGCGGAGCGCGACGAATTTCAGGCCGTGGATTTCATCGTACCAACGGAGGATTTTCTCGAAGATGAGTTTGGATTCGCCGTAGGGGTTGATGGGGCGCTGGGGGAGGGTCTCGTCGATGGGGAGGCGGTCGGGCGGGCCGAAGGTGGCGCACGTCGAGGAGAAGACGAATTTTTTGACGCCGCAGGCGATCATGGCGTCGAGGAGGTGGAGGCCGCCGGTGACGTTGTTGCGGAAATATTTCGACGGATTTTCCATGGACTCGCCGACGAGGGCGTTGGCGGCGAAGTGCATGACGGCGTCGGGCCGGGTGGCCTGCATGGCGTCGGAGATGTCGGCGGCGCGCTGGAGGTCGCCGACGATCAGCGCGGCGCGCGGGTCGATGGCGCGGCGGTGGCCCTCGGTGAGGTTGTCGAAGACGGTGACGGAGTGGCCGGCGTCGAGGAGCTGCTCGACGCAGATGCTGCCGATGTAGCCGGCTCCGCCGGTGACGAGGATGTGCATGGTGAAATTTAGGATTTAAGATTTAGGGATTTAGCATTTGGGGAAAGCGGCGCGCTTTGACGAATGCTAAATCCTCAATGCTAAATCCTAAATTTCGCTCAGTTCACCGTGATGCGGTGGAACTGCTCGGGGTAGCCCCGGGCCTGCTGGGTGAGGGAGGCGACCATCTTGCGGACCTGCGGGTGGCGGCGGCGGTCGCCGAGGACTTCGAGGCTGCGGCGGGCGCTGCCCCATTCGAGGATTTCGATCTCCACATGGCGCATGCCCCACTGGCGCATGAGGCCGCGGCTGGGGCAGAAGAGGTCGATGGTGCGGCGGCCGACGAGGGCGCTGCCGTAGTCCTCGATGACGTAGTTGCGCCCGGTGCAGCACATGCGAAAGCGGGTGCCGACGGGGAGCCACGACCAGTCGCTGGCGGCGCTGCTGTTGGTCATATTGTAGCGGAGGCGTCCGCCGATGCCGTTGGCCCAGCCGCCGGGCTCGGTCTGGGTGTAGGCGGTGGTGCGGACCATGAGCCGCTCGCCGCGGTGGAGCGGGCGGGTGGCGGACACGGCGGTGGAGGGTTTGGGCGCGGTGGAGGTGGCGCAGCCGACGAGGAGGAGGGCGGAAAGGAGGCAGAGGATTGGGCGCATGGTGGTGGGCAGGCGGTGGCGTGCGGGATGGAGGTGGGTTTTCATGGGGGGGAAAACGGACGCGCGGTTTCTAAGCGGCGATGGGAGCGGGGACAACCCCTTTTCTCACGGCTCAGGATCGGGTCGCCGTGCGCCGGCACGGTTGGCGAGGAGATTGCAAAGGCCGCGCTTTTTCGCGCCAGCGACGAAATCCCAGAAGCCCTGCGCGGCCTCACCCCACGGGCGTTCGCGGGCGGCGGCGAGAGCCTGGGTGGTGTTGAGTCCGCTGCGGTAGAGGAGGGAAAAGGCGGCTTTGACCTCGGCGCGCTCGCCGCTGGAAAATCCGGCGCGGCGGAGGCCGACGATGTTGAGCCCGGCGATGCCATTGAGGTCGGAGGCGGTGGTGAAAGGGGGCACGTCTTTGCTAAAGGCGGACCCGCCCTGGCAGATGGCGAGCCGCCCGACGCGGACGAACTGGTGAAAGACGCAGCCGCCGCCGATGAAGACGCGATCGGCGACGGCGACGTGGCCGGCGAGGAGGGCGTTGTTGGCGATGACGATGTGGTCGCCGAGGTGGCAATTGTGCGCGAGGTGCGCGCCGGCCATGAGGAAGCAACCGCTGCCGACGACGGTGGCGCTGCCCTCGGTGGTGCCGCGGTGGATGGTGCAGTATTCGCGGATTTTGTTGCCGTCGCCGATGCGGACTTCGCTTTGCACCGAGGACTGAAAGGCGAAGTCCTGCGGGTCGCCGCCGATGATCGCGCCGTAGCCGATGAGGTTGTCTTTTCCCATGACGACGTGCGCGCCGATGATGGCGTGGGCCTGGATCGCGCAGCCGTCGCCGATGCGCGCGGCCCCCTCGATGACAGCGTACGGGCCGACGGTGACGCCGGTGCCGAGCTGCGCGCCGGGATGGATGATGGCGGTGGGGTGGAGCATGCGGAAAGACGGAAGGCGGAAGAATGAAGGCGGAAGAGGTGCGGTTGCGAGGACGGCTTTTTTCTTCCGCCTTCCGCCTTCCGCCTTCATTCTTTCTTACAGCATCCCCATCTCGCGGAAGCTGAAATACGGCCTCCGCCCATTGTCGCCGGTGCCGATGATGACGTGGTCGAAGAGCGTGATCTGGAGCAGGCGCGCGACTTCGGCGAGGCGGACGGTGAGGCGGCGGTCGGCGTCGCTCGGGGCGGGGTCGCCGGAGGGATGGTTGTGGACGACGATGATGGCGAAGGCGGCGTAGATGAGCGCGGGGCGGAAAATTTCGCGCGGATGGGCGACGCTCTCATTCAGGCTGCCGCTGGAGACTTCCTCGCTGCGCATGAGCTGGAGCTGGGTGTCGAGGAGGACGACGCGCAGGGATTCGCGGGAAAGCGCGCGCATCTCCGCGCCGAGGAGGGCATAAACGAGTTCGGGAGTATCGAGCTTTTGCTTGATGAGCTGTTCGCGGGCGAGGCGGGTGGCGAGGCCAAAGGCGGCGGCGAGCTGCACGGCTTTGGCGGGGCCGACGCCGGGAATCTCCGCCAGCTCGGCGACGGTGCAGCGGGCGAGGCCGCCGAGGGAGAGGTATTTTTTGAGGAGCTGGCGGGCGACGTCGATGGCGTTCGCGCCGACCATGCCGGTGCGAAGGAGGATGGCGATGAGTTCGCTGTCGCTGAGCGCGCCCGCGCCGAGGGCCGCGAGTTTTTCGCGGGGCCGATCCTGCGCGGGGAGTTCCTGGATTTTCAGCGTGGCCATGCAGCCGCCTTTGTAGGCGGGCCGGGCGCGGCGGCGAAAGCGGAAACTTGCCTCCGGCTAGAGGTCTTCCTTTTTAACCGGCGTGCTGCTCTTCGACACGGTGCCGACGCCGCCCTTGGCCGGAAGCGGCTTTAGCGTTTCGTCGCGATAGTGGATGGTCACCTGGATTTTCGCTTCGTCGGTGACTTCGTTGCCATCGGGCCCGGCGGCTTCGCAGACGATCATTTTCACGTCCTTGTCCGCGATCGTCTTGCCAAATTTCCAGTAGGTGACATTGCCGAAACTGTCGGCTTTTTTCCCGCTGCCTTGCTGGCGCGCTTTCTTGTCGGCATCGGAGATGCCCGGCTTCCGCTCGCCGGTGGGCGGGCCGTATTTGGCGGTCAGGCTTTGCTTGAGGTCGCGATAGACAGCGAGGCCGTTGCCGTCGGGTTTGAGGATGACGGTCGCGGCGGCGAATTTTTTGTCCGCAAACTCGACCGTCCATTTGAGCACTTCCTGCGCGGCGAAGTTGCCGCCGGTGAGGTCGAGCTTTTCCACGAGCGTCGGCAGCGCCTCGGGGATGATGAGGCCGGGCCGCGCGCTGAGGATGCGGATGGCCTCCTCCGGCGTGGCCCCGAATGGGACGCCGGCGAAGCCCATGGGACGATCGAGTTTTTGCGCAAAAGCGGACGCGCTGAGGACGAGGGAGACGAGGGCGGGAAGGAGGCGCGGAGACATGATGATGGAGGCGGGGGACTCGGGTGTAACCCAGCGTCTGCGCCGGGCCTTAGCGGCGATATGCGCGCGCCCGCCTAGCTGGCGAACTGCGCGATCATCGCGTCGAGCGTGGTGACGAGATTGGCGAGCGCGTCGCGGTATTTGTTGGCGGGGACGATCTCGAGCTGCGCGTGGGCTTCGCGGAGCATCCGGCGTCCGGTGGCGACGGCGCTTTTCACCGCGCCCGCGGCGATGGCGCGCTCGGCGAGGGCGCGGATGGAGTCTTCATCGCCGCTGAGGATGATCTCGCTGAGCTGGTGGCGCTCGGCGGCACCGGCGTTTTGCAGGAGGTGCAAAATGGGGAGCGTGAGCTTCCCTTTGCGCAGGTCGCTGCCGAGGCTTTTGCCGGCTTTCGTCTCGTCGCCCGCGAGGTCGAGCACGTCGTCGTAAATCTGGTACGCCGTGCCCAGCCGCAGGCCAAAGGTGCGCAGCGCGCTGATGATTTCGGGCGAGGCTTCATTGATGAACGCCCCCAGTTCGCACGCCGCCGCGAAGAGCGCCGCGGTCTTCATCTCGATGATCTTGTAATAGTCCGGCACGCTCAGCTTGAGATCAAAACGCCGTTGCGTCTGGATGATCTCGCCGCTGCACACGTCGCTCGCCGCATGCGCGATGCGACGGCTGATTTCGCCGTTCGGAAAACCGGTCGAGAGCTTCAGCGCGTGGGCGAAAAGGCAGTCGCCAAGGAGCACGGAAATGGCGTTGCCCCACTTCGCGTTGGCCGTCGGCTGCCCGCGGCGCTTGTCCGCGCCGTCGAGGATGTCGTCATGCACGAGCGTGGCCGCGTGGATGAGTTCCACGACCACCGCGAGGTCGAAATGACTCGTGTTGATATTGCCGGTTGCGCCGCCCGCGAGCAGCGCCAGCGCCGGGCGGAGCCGCTTGCCATTGCTCTCGATGGCATAGGCCACGTAGCCCTCCACCGCCGGGTCAAACGCCCGCGCCTGCTGACGGATGCGCTCCTCCACCGAGTAGAGCTGGGAGTTGATCAGTTCGAGGGACGCCTTTAGCGCCTGGGTTTTGTCCGCGGTGGTTTCTAGGGTTGTGAAACTTTTCACAAGGGCAGGTTAGGAGCGCGGCGGATTGAAGTCAATCGCCTGCTCCAAACGATCCGCGCCGCGCCGCGCGCCGGATGCGCCGGGATATATTTTCGCCCGTCATTTGCATGCGGAAAATCGGGGCGTATTTTCTTTCAGGGTGATTGTCATGGGTTGGTAAGAACCGCGCGGTCTTGGGTGGCCGCGCGGTTCACTTTTTCCACCTAATTCTGGGGTTTCAGCGTTCGAGTTCCAGGACTTCCGGCAGGGCCGCGAGCTGATTGAGAAACTCAAAATGACGGTGTCCAGGCAGCCGGTAGTCGATGCGCAGCCGCATGCGACGATCAGGGAGAGCCGCGAGGTCTTTCGGGCGAAAGGAGACGGCGAATTCGTCGAGCACCTTTTCGAGTTTGATCAGCGTTTTGCCGCCCGCCGGGTCGAAGAGGATCACGATGTGCGCCTCGCAGCCTCCGCCTTGCAGACTGTGCTCCCAACGGCCCACGCCACCGAGCACCCCGAGCACGAGCGCGACCAGCCCGAGGCCCGGCCCGACGTAGCCCGCACCGACGATGACGCCGATCGCCGCCACCACCCAGATCGTCGCCGCCGTGGTCGTGCCGAGCACGCTGCCCGGCCCGCGCATGATGACGCCGCCGCCGAGAAAGCCGATGCCCGTGACGATCTGCGCAGCCACGCGGCCCGCGTCGCCATTCGCCCCGGCGAAGACGAACCCGATCATCGTGAAGACCGCCGCACCGAGCCCGACGAGGGCCATCGTCCTGATGCCCGCGGGTTTTTCACGGCGCTGCCGCTCCGTGCCAACGAGCGCGCCGCAGAGCGCCGCCACGAGGGCGAGGAGCGCATCGAGCCACGGGCCGGGGACGAGGTTGTGCCAGTTGGAGGTCAGCCATTGCATCGCCGCAGAGTCTTACGCCCGAGCGGCCTCAGAGCCAGCCCAAAGCGCAGTCCGCGGGCCGTGCGGACGGTTGACCTCCGCGCGCCGCGTGTCCTAGCTTCGTCGGCTCATGCAAATCCAACGCGCACTGATTTCCGTCTCCGACAAGACTGGGCTGGTCGATTTCGCCCGCGAACTCGTGGCGCTCGGCATCGAGATCATATCCACCGGCGGCACCGCGAAACTGCTCGCGCAGGAAGGCATCGCCAACACCGAAATCTCCGCCTTCACCGGCTTCCCCGAGATGCTCGATGGGCGGGTGAAAACGCTCCACCCCAAAGTCCACGGCGGCCTCCTCTACGTCCGCGACAACCCCGACCACGTCGCCCAGGCCGAGGCCCACGGCATCAAGCCCATCGACCTCGTCGTGGTGAATCTTTACCCATTTGAAAAGACCATCGCCAAGCCCGAGACGACGCTCGAAGAAGCCATCGAGCAAATCGACATCGGCGGCCCGTCGATGCTCCGCAGCGCGGCGAAAAACTACCGCTCCGTGACGGTCGTCGTCGATCCCGAGGACTACGCCGCCGTGCTCGAAAACATCCGCGTCAATGACGGCGCGACCACGCTGAAACTGCGCGAGCGGCTCGGCATCAAAGTCTTCGTCACGACCTCGAAATACGACGGCGCGATCGCGAACTATCTCAACAAGGAGCAGGAAACTACGTGCTCGCTGAACCTCTCCATGCCCATCGTCGCCCGACTCCGCTACGGCGAAAACCCGCACCAGACCGCGGCACTCTACGGCCACTTCGACGAGCATTTTGAAAAGCTCCACGGCAAGGAACTTTCCTACAACAACATCCTCGACATCACCGCCGCCTCCGAGCTGATCGAGGAATTCAGCGAGCCCACCGTCGCCATCCTCAAGCACACCAATCCGTGCGGCATCGGCAGCGACGCCGACCTCCGCGCCGCGTGGGACAAAGCCTTCGCGACCGACAAGCAGGCGCCGTTCGGCGGCATCATCATTTGCAACCGCCCGATCACCGAGCCGCTCGCCCGCGCGATCAGCGAGATTTTCAGCGAGGTCATCATCGCGCCCGACTTCGATGCGGAAGCGCGCGCGCTTTTGCAGAAAAAGAAAAACCTCCGGCTGATGCGCAAGCTCCCGCGCCCGCTGCCGAAATCCGACGAGGAGCCGATGCTTATCCGCTCCGTCACCGGCGGCGTCCTTGTGCAAAGCCGCGACGCTTCGCCCGAGACCGATCTCGAAAGTAAAATCGTCACCGCCCGCCCGCCCACGAAAGCCGAGCTGGCCGCGATGCTTTTCGCCTGGCGCGTGGTGAAACATGTGAAATCCAACGCCATCGTCTATGCCTCCGCCGACCGCACGCTCGGCATCGGCGCCGGGCAAATGTCGCGCATCGATGCTTCGCGCATCGCCATCTGGAAAGCCGCCGACGCCGGTCTTTCGCTCAAAGGCAGCGCCGTCGGCAGCGACGCCTTTTTCCCCTTCCCCGACGGCCTCATCGCCGCCGCCGAAGCCGGTGCCACCTGCGCCATCCAGCCCGGCGGCTCGGTCAAAGACCCCGAAGTCATCGCCGCCGCGGACGAGCGGGGAATGGCGATGATCTGCACCGGCGTGCGGCATTTCAAACACTAGGGAAATTTAGCATTTAGAAATTAGCAGTTAGCATTTCCGCGCTGAGATTGCTTTCGCGCAGCGACCAAATCCTAAATGCTAAATCTTAAATCCGAAATGCTCCGCCTCGGCGTCAATATCGACCACATCGCCACCCTCCGGCAGGCGCGCTACGCTGCCGATCCGTCGTCGCCAAACTGCGAGCCCGATCTCCTCCTCGCCGCCTCCGCCTGCGAGCGCGCCGGCGCGAGCGGCATCACCGTCCATCTCCGCGCCGACCGCCGCCACATTCAGGAGCGCGATGTCTTCCGCCTGCGCGAGAGCATCATCACGAAGCTCAATCTCGAAATGGGCAACACCCCCGAGATTCTCGACATCGCGCTCCAAGTCCTGCCCGAAGACGTCTGCCTCGTCCCCGAGAACCGCAAGGAAATCACCACCGAAGGCGGGCTCGACGCCGCCGGGCAGATGCGCGCCCTCGCGCCCACCGTCGCCCGCCTGCAAAAAGCCGGCATCCGCGTCTCGCTTTTCATCGAACCCGACCCGCAGCAGATCGAAGCCGCGCACCAGCTCGGCGTCGAGATGATCGAACTCCACACCGGCGCCTTCGCCAACGCCACCGGCCCCGCACGCCGCGACGAGACCCAGCGCCTCATTGTCGCCGCCACCCACGCGCACGGCCTCGGCATCCAGGTCAATGCCGGCCACGGCATCAACTGCACGAACATCCGCGAGATCGTGAAAATCCCGCACCTCGTCGAGCTGAACATCGGCCACGCCATCGTCTCCCGCGCCCTCTTCACCGGCCTCGAAAGCGCCGTCGCCGAAATGCTCGCGCTCATGGGCCGCGCCAAATGAGCGTCCTCGGCCTCGGCGTGGACATCGTGGAAACCGCGCGCCTCGCCGCCGCCATCGACCGGCACGGCGAGCCGTTTCTCGACCGCGTCTTTTTGCAAAGCGAACGCGCCTACTGCGCGCAGGCCGGCGTCCCCGTGCGCTGCTACGCCGCCCGTTTCGCGGCAAAGGAAGCCGTCGCCAAAGCCTTCGGCACCGGCATCGGCGCGCAGCTCGGCTGGCACGACATCGAGGTCTGCCGCGCGGAGAGCGGCGCACCCTCCATCCGGCTGCACGGCACCGGAGCCGAGACCGCCGCGCGCCTCGGCATCCGCGAGCTGCGTCTCAGCCTCAGCCACTCCGACCACTACGCCGTCGCCAGCGCCATCGCCCTCGGGGCGTGAGCGCGCTTTTTCCGCTGGCATCTCCCTCCCGGCTGCATATCCTGCCGCTCCGTTTTTTCCCGGAAACGCGCGATTAGCTCAGTGGTAGAGCGCTTGCTTCACACGCAAGAAGTCGCAGGTTCGAACCCTGCATCGCGCACCATCTCCCGCTCCGCGAAGCCCAGTCACACGATTTTCACCCGCGGCGACGTTTCTCCCGACTGCCTCGCTTTCCCGTCTATGAAAACCACCCGTCTCGCGCTCCTCACCGTCTTCGTCTCCCTCGCCACGCGCGCGCGCGCCGAGGTCACGGTCGTCGCCGAGCGGCTCGACAATGAGCACGCCGCCGCCGGCTTCAAATTCCCCCACGTCCCCGCACCGCTCCGCGGCGATGCCGCCGCCAAAGCCGCCTTCACCCTCCTCGACGGCCAGCGCGACGGCAACGGCGGCGACCTCGACAAACTCCACGACGGCCTGCTCCCCGCGACCGGCGACGAGCCCGCGGCCAACTTCTTTTTCCGCGCCGGCACCGATGGCGGGCACGTCCTCGTGGACCTCGGCAGCGTCATCGACCTCCGGCAGGTCAACACCTTCTCGTGGCATACCGCCGCGCGCGGCCCGCAGGTCTATCGGCTCTACGCGAGCGATGGGAAAGCGCCCGGTTTTTCCGCGCAGCCAAAGCGCCCCGCCGATCCCGCCACCGTCGGCTGGCGGCTCGTCGCGAGCGTCGATACCCGGCCCAAGGACGGCCCGCCCGGCGGACAGTACGGCGTGAGCATTTCCGATCCCGGCTCCGCGCGCTACCTGCTCTTCGACATCGCCCGCACCGAAGACGCCGACGCTTTCGGGCAGACTTTTTTCAGCGAGATCGACGTCATCGACCGCGCCGCGCCCGCGGTCGCCGAAGCGCCGGTGGTCGAGCATGTGGAGTCCGTCGCCACCGAGGGCGGCGCGCAGCGTTTCACCGTCGATACCACGGAGACGCCCGACCTCACCGAGTGGTCGCATCGCGAGCTGATTCCGGCTTTGCAAAAGTGGTACCCGCTGATCGTCAAAATGCTCCCGAGCGACGGCTACACCGCGCCGAAAACCTTCAGCATCACTTTCACCGACCGCTACAAAGGCGTGGCCGCGACGATGGGCAACCGCATCGAGGGCTCGCCCGGCTGGTATCGCGGGCAGCTCAAGGGCGAGGCCATCGGCTCGCTCGTCCACGAGCTCGTCCACGTCGCGCAGCAGTACGGTCACGCGCGCCAGCCCGGAGCCGTGCGCCCGCCGGGGTGGCTCACCGAGGGCATCCCGGATTACATCCGCTGGTATCTCTACGAGCCGCAGTCGCGCGGCTGCGAGATCAGTCCGAAACACGCCGCCGAAGCGCGCTACGACGCGAGTTACCGCGTCTCGGCGAATTTTCTCAACTTCGTCATCGGCAAATACGACAAGGATCTCATCAAGGAACTCAACGCCGCCATGCGCGAGGGGCGCTACGACGCGGAGCTGTGGAAAAAGCGCACCGGCCACACCGTCGAGGAACTCGCCGACGAGTGGAGGAAAGCGCTCGAAGCCGGGACGCCGCCGTAAGCTGCGCGGCAGCGGTCGGGACGGCACTCCGTGCCGTCCGGGGCGAGCGCAGCGAGGCGGCGGGTGGCATGGGCACGGCATCCGCAGCGCCCACCACCTTGCTGCGCTCGCCCGGCGGACGGTACGGAGTGCCGTCCCTACCCGGCTTCGCCGATTCATTTTACAGTTTCTAAGTACGGGGCTGGACTTTTCGCGCGCGGTGTTTCAGAAACGGGCGTGGTCAGTCTCCAACCTTCCTCTCGCTTATGAAAACCGTTCTCCCATTTGCACTCTTCGCCCTCACCCTCGCCGCCTGCAGCGCTCCGCAGGGGAAAAAATACGCGGCCACCAACCGCGAGCTGCCGCCGATCGCTTTGCCGTCGCCGGTGAAGAAGGCGGAGCTGTACGATTCGCAGTCGGGAAACATCGTGGCGCTGAAGCCGGATGGGACGCTGACGATCTGGCTCTCGTCGAATCAAAAAAGCGGCTTCGCCTGGCGGCTGGCGGAGATCCCGGATGGCACGGTGCTGACGCTGGTTTCGAGCGAGTATCTGCCGGCCACGGCGACGAGTGCGGGGCAGGAGAAGTGGGTCTTTCAGGCGGTGGGCGGGGGCGATGTGGATGTGCGGCTTTGGTACACCAGCCCGCGGCGCGAGCCGTTTGGCAGCGCGCCGGTTTTCAAATGCGTCGTGTCGGTGACCAGCGGACTCGCGCCCGTGGCGAGAGGGCCGGACGCGAAAAACATCGTCCCGGTGAAAAGGCCGCATGCCGAGCCGCAGGCCCGGCCGCATGCGAAGCCGAGGGTGCATCATCCCACGGTGCCGGATTCCGAGACCGCGCCGTTTCTCCAGCCGATCTTCCGGTCAAGCGGGGCGCTGCTTCGCAATGAGCGCGATGGCGGCCAAAAGCAGGGCTGAGCCGGCGAGCCGGCGGAGCATGACGGCGCGGCCGTGGGTGCGTTCGGTGTTGCCAAACCAGTGGCCGACCGTCCAGACGAGCACCACGCTCCAGACGCCGCGCGAGTTGTAGAGCACATTGGTCGTGGTCGCGCCGATGGTCACGATGGACCACGCGATGCCGAGCGCCTGCACCGCGAGCAGCGCCCCGCCCGCCAGCCCCCAGCGCCACGCGACCGCGGGCAGCGCGCGCAGGCTGCCGCGGAAAAACGGGATGAGCCCGAACGACAGCACCGCGACGGTGAGAAACATGGTGGCAGCGTAGTGCGTGAAGCCCCACGCTTTGACCCAGCGCTGCTGGAGCACATCGGTGAAGGCAAACGCCGCCGCCGCGCTGAAGCCGTAAAGCAGACTGCGGAAAAGCGCCCCGCGTTTCACCCGCCCGCTGGCCCCGAGCAGCGCCACCGCCACCGCCGTGAGGCCCACCGCCACCCACATCGCCGGGGTCAGGACCGCGGCCCCGAGGAGCACGGTGAAAAGGGCGACGAAGATGACTTTCGAGCCGAGCACGGGCGTGGCCACCGAGACATCGCCGCGGCTCAGCGCGAGGAAAGTGAAGACCTGCCCGACGAAAAAAACCGTGCCCGAGATGACCGCGTGCGCGAGGTGCGTGGCCGTGACGGGGTGCTCGGCCGGGATGAGCCAGAGCAGCGAGAAAAGGGTGGCTTGCACCCAGTTTGTGAGGAAGCTCACCCGCCACGGGCCCGCGCCGCCTTCGGTGGCGCGCTTGAGCATGAGCGCGGCGAGGGCGTAGCCGAGCGCGGAGAGGAGCGGGATGAGGAGCGGCGGCACATGAGGCATCGGCGTGCGGAGGCTTGCCGCGGACCGCCCGCGGGGCAAGCGGGAAACTGGCCGTCAGGTGAAACCCGCAATTCGTCCAAAAGAGGGCTTGCCAGACGCCGCGATCCCCCCCAATTTCATCCGCGCTATAAAGTTTTTAGCCCCCCGCTCTCCCTCCAGAGCCCCCAAACTTTTCCGAACCACCACGCCTCGCATGAACAGCAACGGAATTCTCCGCAAACACTGGTTCCATGTGTCGTTGCATTTCGTCTCCGACGCGGTGCTTTTCTATCTCGCGTTCGTCGCCGCCATCCTGCTGCGGTTCGGCGACGAGGCGGACAATTCCTTCGGCACCTACTGGCCCACGCTCGCGCTCGGCGGGGTCGTTTTCTCCGCGATGATCTACATCGTCGGCCTCTACTCCACGCACAGCGCGCATCGCGGGACGTTCGAGCGATCCTTCATCCTCTTCGGCTGCACCCTGGCCGCGGTGCTCGTGGTCATCGGCGGCTCGTATGCGATTTCCGCTCGCCCGCTCGGCCGCGGCGTCATGCTCATGGGGGCCGGCGCGGCCTACCTCGTCATCCTCGTGCATCACGTCTTTCTCCTGCACGCGCTCCGCACCGCCCGCGAGCGCGTGGCCTACATCGTCACCAGCGCCTTCGACGAAGTGGAGACGCGCCTCTTCGCAAATTTCGGCGGGCACAATCTCGAACTCGCCGGCGTCGTCGCCTTCAACGGCTACCAGCCCGCCGGCCACGCCCGCATTCTGGGCAAAGTCGAAGACCTCGCCGAGATCGTGAAGCGCGAGAAAATCGACCGCGTCCTCTGCACCAACAAGAGCCTCGCCGACGCCACCCTCACGCGGCACTTTTGCAAGCTCCGCTACTCCGGCATCTCGGTCATGCCGCTGGTCATCCTCTGCGAGGAGATCGAGCAGTACGTGCCGCTGGAGCTGATCGGTTCCGAGTGGCTGCTCAACGCCAGCGGCGAGCCGCATCTCCTCTACATCAAAAAAGTGAAGCGCCTTTTCGACATCGTCTGCTCGACTCTCGGCCTCATCCTCGGCGCGCCCGTCCTGGCCCTCGCCGCGCTCGCCATTCGCCTCACCTCGCCCGGCCCCATTTTCTACCGCCAGACGCGTGCCGGGCGGTTTGGCCGGGATTTTCAAATGGTGAAGCTGCGCACGATGCGCGTGGACGCCGAAAAAAACGGCGTGCAGTGGTGCGGCAAAAACGATCCGCGCGTCACCTTCGTCGGGCGCTTTTTCCGCCGCTACCGGATCGACGAGATCCCGCAGCTCTGGCAGGTGCTCTGCGGCCACATGTCCTTTGTCGGCCCCCGGCCCGAGCGGCCCGAGTTGATCCAGATGCTCGCGACCGAGATTCCCTACTACCAGGAGCGGCTCATGGTGCAGCCCGGCATCACCGGCTGGGCGCAGGTCAGCTATCCGTATGGCGCGTCCGTCGCCGATGGCCGCCGGAAGCTGGAATACGACCTCTACTACATGAAGCACATGAGCCTGTTTCTCGATGTCTTCATCCTGCTCGACACCGTGCGCATCGTCCTCACCGGCGGCGCGGCCCCGGCCACGCGGACGGTCACGGAGACCGAGACGCTCCAGGAATGGGTGCGCCTGAGCGGCGCGCAGACCGTGCCTCCGCCCGCGCCCTCGGAAGCGCCGCGCGCCTTTGATCTCGAACCGGCGTAGCGGCGGGCGCGGGAGTCCGGGTAGCGCACGCGCCCCGCGTGTTGGAATCGGTGCCGCGCCGATTCCTCCCTACGTTTTCGCGGTCGCGAAAGCCAGCCCGATCCAGTGCAGGAGCTGTTTCGCGGGCCGCACCTGCGCGCAGTAGTAGGCGTGATTCGCCCGCACCATCGCCCGCGCCTCATCGCGATTTTCCAGCAGGCGCACACACTTTTCCGCACATTCGTCCGGCGTCGTGAAGCCCAGGTAATTGCGCGGATCGGTGAACGGCTCCTCGAAATCGTTGCGCAGCCCCGAGGCCACGATGCACATCGACGCCGCGAGATATTCCCCGAGCTTCCACGCCGTGGCGTAGTGCAGCCCCATCGTGTAGATGCCCACCAGACAGCCCTTCATCGTGCCGAGATACGCCGACCGCCGCGTGTCCCAGTGGCAGACCACGTCCGGGAATTCCCGCAGCGCGAAAGGGGTCGGCAGCGCGCCGCCCACGAACCGGTCCCCGAGCGTTTTCCGCAGCGCGCGGACCAGGCCCACGCGGTCGGCATTGATCTCCGGCGCGAAGGGGGCGCCGGTGATTTCGTCCTCCGTCCACAGCCGGGTCTGGAGCAGCACGCGCGGCGGCATCTCGTGCTCCGGGCCGCGCTCAAACTCGCCCGTCTGCGGCAGCCGCAGGTAGTCCGTCAACTGGCGGAAAGTCCGCCACGCCCGCTTCGGGCGCACCGCCGCGTAGCGCGCCCAGCCGGCGAGCATCCCCAGCGGCGCGGCGCGGCTGCCGGGGCCGAAGATCGGGCCGAAGGGCCGGATTTTGCGCCGCGCCTCCGCCGGCAGTTTGGCGACATCCGGCCCGTAGTGGTCGCGTTTGAAATAGACATCGCACTCCGCGAGCAGGCGTTCGCTGAAGAGGTAGCTGCGGTCGTGAATGTCGAAGCAGATCCGGCGCGTCGCCCCGTCCGCCACGCGCTCGATTTCCATGAAGATCGCGAAATCCTCCCACGTTCCCTTGGTCCGCCACGCGAGCTGGATTTTGCCCTCGTCCGCCAGTTCGAGCAGGCCGGTGTAGAGATAATAGACCGCCGCGGATTCGAGCAGCGGATTGAGGACGGCGGTGATGCGATACACGAAAAGTGGGGGCGGAATTTTACGGGCGAGGCGTGGCGGTCGCGCGCTTTTGGCAGAGCAGCACCACGGTGCCGGCGAAATAGCTCATCCCCGGAATGTGCAACAGCACATAATCAATCCATTGCAGCGCGATCCACATCCGCACCCCCCAGCGGGTCCCGTCGCCCACGAACCGCCCGAGGCGTCCCACGATGTTAAAGTGCCGCCGCTGCACAATCGCGAAGCGCTCCGCGATCAGACGCAGATCTCCGCGGTGCAATTGCCGTTCATTGGGACTGAGGTCTTTTTCGACCGGGGTCACATCGCGCAACCACTGGAGCGCCCGCGAGTAGGCCACCGGTTCGACAATGAGGAGAAAGCCGTCCGGTTTGACCAGCCGGTCCAGCGTCTCCAGACACGCCGGCAGGTCCACATGATGCAGCACCGCCTGCACCAGGATCATGTCGAAAACCTGGCCGGGGAGCGTGGCGTTTGTCCCATCCACGGTGAGGAACGTCGCCTGCCCGGCGACCCGATCCAACCGGGCCCTCTCCTCCGCGAGACGGATCAAATCCGGCGACACGTCGATCCCCGTCACCGCATAGCCCAGCACCGCCAGCTCCGTGCTGCTTTCGCCGGTTCCGCAGCCGAAATCGAGCACCGCGACCGGACGGCATTCATGGAGGAGCTTGAAGCAATATTCCTTCCGAAAAATCCGCCACCCGCGGCAATGGCGGTAGCGGTCAATGACGTCCTGGGGCGTCGCCGTGACGTTCACTTGAGCGGCCTGGCGGGCCTGAAATTGCAGCTCCGCGCCGAGGTCTTTCGGTTCTGAGTTCACGGGTTCAATAAGTCTCCACCGGTGAGCGTGCGCCATCTTCCCGGCTGCGCTCGGCGGCGGCCTCCGCGCCCAGCGTGGCCACCCGCAGCTCCCACACCTCCGCATCCCGCCGCCGGAACTCCGCTTCGTCCCACGCGTCCGGCGGGCTCATCGCGGCTTTGAAACGCGCGACGTTTTCCAGCGCCCGGTCGAGCTCCGCGCGCGGCACCGCGGCGAGGTAGCCGTGCGCCCGCTCGACCATCTCCACGCGGTGGCAGATCATCGCGAGGTCGTTGCCCGCGGTGATCGCGAGGCGGATCACCTCCGCGAGCCCGCTCTCGCCCAGCCCGTACGGTTCGAGGATCGCCCCCATGTCGAGATCGTCCGTCATCACCAGCCCGCGAAAACCGTGCTCCTCGCGCAGCAGCCCGGCGATCACTTTGCGCGAGAGCGACGACGGCACGCCGGAGTCATCGAGCGCCGGATAAAAGGCGTGGCCGATCATCATGGAATCGACCTGGCCGGCGAAATGCCGGAAGACCGCCAGCTCGTGCGCGTCCAGTTCCGTGCGCGTGAGATTGATCGTCGGCAGCTCGTGGTGCGCGTCGATGGCCGCGCGGGAGTAGCCGGGAAAGTGCTTGCCGCAACTCGCGACGCCCGCCGCGCGCAGCGCCTCGTTGAAAGCCCCGGCATTGCGAATGACCTGCGCCACATCGTTGCCGTAGCAGCGGCCGCGCAGGGAGTTGTCCGCCTCGTCGTCAAAGGAAATGTCGAGCACCGGGCAGAGGTCGAGATTGAACCCGAAGATGCGCAGCAGCCGCGCGGTGATCGTGCCGTGCCGTGCGATGAGCCCGAGGTCGCCGCGGTCGCGGAGTTGGTTGGCGTTGGGCGGCTCATTGCCGACCAGCTTCAGCCGCGAGACGCGCCCGCCCTCCTGGTCGATGGTGATGATCGGCTCGACCGCGCTCAGATCGCGCAGGTCGTCGGTGAGTTTGCGCAGTTGCGCGGGCGTCCGGATATTCCGCCCGAAAAGGATGAAGCCGCCCGGCTGAATGCGCCGGAAGGTGGTGGCCGTGGCCGGATCGAGTTCCGGGCCGGGCACGCCGGTGAGGAGTAATTGACCGAGGGAGGCAGGTTCCATATAGGCAGCGCAGCGTAGCCAGCGCGCCCCTGCAATCCCACAATTATCCGATGAACCAACCGCCGAATCCGCCGCCGCATTTTTCCCCCGCGGCGCTCCTCCCGTGAAAATCGTCATCCTCGGCGGCGGCCCCACCGGCCTCGGCAGCGCGCGCCGTTTGCACGAACTCGGGCACGAGGACTGGCTGCTCCTCGAAGCGCACGACTACGCCGGCGGCCTCGCGACTTCCTTCGAGGACGCGAACGGTTTCACCTGGGACATCGGCGGGCACGTCCAGTTTTCGCATTACGAATATTTCGACCGCGCGATGCAGGAATTTCTCGGGCCGGAAGGCTGGTTCCGCCACCAGCGCGAGGCCTGGGTCTGGATGCGCGACCGCTTCATTCCCTACCCGCTGCAAAACCACGCGCATCATTTGCCGAAGGCGGATTTCGACCGGTGCGTGCAGGGGCTCGCCGCGCTCCGCGACCAGCCGCCCGCCCGCCCCGCGGACTTCCGCGCGTGGATGCTCGGCACCTTTGGCACCGGACTCTGCGAGCTTTTCATGGTGCCCTACAATGAGAAGGTCTGGGCCTTTCCGCCCGAAAAAATGAACGCCGTCTGGGTCGGCGAGCGCGTGGCCCCGCCGGATTTGGACAAGCTGATGCGGAGCTTCGCCGCCGCCAAGGACGACGTCCCGTGGGGCCCGAACTCGACCTTCGGTTTTCCCGCCCGCGGCGGCACCGGCGCGATTTGGAAAGCGTGCGCCCGCAGTCTGCCGCCCGCGCGTTTCCGCTGGCAGACGCCGATGCGCCGGCTCGATCTCGCGGGCCGCCGGCTCTGGACGGACACCGGCGAGGAGATCGCCTACGACGCCCTCATCAGCACCATTCCCCTGACCGAGCTGATCCGCGCCGCCGGGCTCGCGCAGTTCGCCGCCGTCGCGGAAAAGGGACTGCTCCATTCTTCCTCGAACATCGTCGGCATCGGCCTCGAGGGCCAGGTGCCCGAGGCGCTCCGCACCAAATGCTGGATGTATTTCCCCGAGGCCGACTGCCCGTTTTATCGCGTCACCGTTTTCAGCAACTACTCCCCGCACAACGTCCCCGACAGTGCGCGCCACTGGTCGCTCATGGCCGAGGTTTCCGAGTCCGCGGACAAACCCGTGAACCGCGAGACCCTCGTGCGCGACGTGATCGACGGCCTGCGCCGCACCCGCCTCATCGGCGACGGCGACCGGATCGTCTCGACGTGGTCTTTCCGCGCCGCCTACGGCTACCCCACGCCCGGCCTGCACCGCGACGAGGCGCTCGCGGAAATCCTCCCGCATCTCGAGGCCCACCGCGTCTATTCGCGCGGCCGTTTCGGCGCGTGGAAATACGAAGTCAGCAACCAGGACCACTCCTTCATGCAGGGCGTGGAAATCGTCGAGCGGCTGCTCCATGGCCGCCCGGAGATCACCGTGGCCGATCCCAACCACGCGAACAGCCAGCGGCATCCGTTTCCTTTTGCCAGATGGAGCGCCGCCGATGCGGCCGGGCCGGCGCCTGGCGGAGAAATCACCGGCGAAATGAGCCGATGAACCTCGCGCTCTACGGCGGCACTTTCGATCCCTTCCAACGCCGTCCACCCGGGATCTCCAGACAGAAAAAAGGATGACCCGCACCGAACTCATGCCCCGTGCGGAAGTCGCGTAGCTTCTCGTGGCGGCAGTCCCGCTCAAGAACAGCGGCCGTCTGTCGCTGGCGCAGTCCAGGCCAATCATCCTCGGCGCACTCGAAGCCCTCGCCTTTGCGCCGCGCAATGCAATTGCCCCGGCAAGTACGTGCCCAAGTCCTCAACTTGGGCACGAGGAAAAAGTCGATTTTTCCGCACCGTCATTCTCCTCGCCCGGTTGACGATTTTCCGGCACAAACGTAGTGCCTAGTATGAAGCAGAAAAATTCAAACGCTCTCTTCGCGAAATGTCTGGAGCGCGGGCTCCCTGCCGACATCAAAGGCCAGCTCCCCACCGCCAAACAACTCGCCGACGCCATGAAGGGGGAGATGGGAAGGATGAAAGATGAACTGCAACGATCCTGAAAACGTGCCGCCGGTCTGGCAGGTCGGCGACGTGATTCTCGACCGCTACGAGGTGAAGCAGGTCTTCACCGGCGGCGGC
>JAYWEP010000157.1:0-4399 GCA_043779205.1 Chthoniobacter sp.
GCCGGATTTCACGGCGATGGTCGCGCCGACGCTGACTTGCTCCACCGGCACTTCGCGAAAGTTGTCGCCGTCCTTGAGCAGTGCCGTCTCAGGCGTGAGCTGCATGAGCGCCTGCACCGCCTTGCGCGCCCGCGCGAGGCTGAAGGCTTCAAGCAATTCCGAGAGCGCAAAGAGAAATGTAACCGCCGCGCCTTCGGAAAACTCGCCGATGGCCATCGCGCCCGCGACGGCCACGGTCATCAGCACATTCATGTCGAGCGACCGGCGCAGCACCGCGCGCCAGGCCTTCGGTGCGATGAACCAGCCCCCCGCCACAATGGCGATGGCAAACGCGGTGTTCGCGACCAACACGGGGCCGAACTTCATCCACTGCAAGAGCAGGCCGAGCCCCGTGAAGACGCCGGACGCCGCGACTGAAATTTGCCGCATCCGCTTCGCACTCTCCAAGTCCGCCGCATCCTCGCCGTCGCGCGCGGCTTTCATGCCGGTGCTCGCGACCGCAGCGATGAGTTGCTGCGGCGTCACGCTCTCGTCGTGGAAAAGCGTGACCTTTCCGCCCATGAGATTCACGCGCACTTCGCGCACGCCTTTGAGCGGGCGAAAGACCTGCTCCAGCGCCTCGACGTCATCCGCGCAGTCCATCCCGACCACGCGCAAAGTGGTTTCGATGTTTCCCTTGGTGTCCTCGTTCAGGACCGCGCGTTCCTTCGCCGGCTTGCTGTGATCGTGACCACCGCAACACTCATCCTCGTGTGAGTGACCGTGCTCGTGACTCATAAGTTTTCCTCCGTGCTTGAAGATCATGCTGAGCAAGTAGAGCAGGTGCGCGAGGTAGTCGGGCAGCACGAACCCGAGAGATTCATGCCGCCGCGAATGTCAGCGGGCTGGCAGACCCTGCCAACCGTGCCACGCCATATATGTAGCGAGCACGAGGAGCAGCGCGCAGGAGAGATACGGCGCTTTGCGCATCGCGCTGCTAAAGCCGGTGAATTTCTTCTCCGCATGGCCCACGCTCCACGCGGCGACCGCGCCAACCGTCACCATCGTGAGCGCCAGCCCGAAGCTAAACGCCAGGACGAGCGCGAAGCCGAGCGTGAATTGCTTCACCTGCATACAGACGATGAGAACGCTGAACGCCGCCGGACACGGCAGCAGGCCGCCGGTGAGCCCGAAGAGGACGATCTGCGGCGTCGTGACGGTGCGATTCATAAATCGCTTTTGAATATCGAGCCCGTGGGCGGCTTCGTGCGCGTCCTCGAACTCTTTGCCCGCGGGCAGGTCGCCGTGGTCGTGATCGTGTGTGTGCCCGTGGTCGTGCTCGCGGAACTGCGCGGGATACGTGTGCGCGTGGCCGTCGTGGGAAAGCGTGAGCGTGAGGTCGAACTCGTGTGGCTCCGGGATGTCCGTGGTCGATTCGAGAAAGCCCACTTTCTTCACGAACGCGAAAGTCTGCCGCACACCGCCGGGCCGCACCGTCTCGATGACGACACTCGACGGCTCAGGCAGGAACGCCTTGCCGTGCTCGGTAAAGGCGAGCCGGAATACGGGCGGCACGCCGGTTTCAAACACGGACAGGTTCACCGCACCGTGCCCGGTATTGATGAGCTTCGTGTCGTCGTGCCCGTGTTCGTGATGCTCATGCGCGGCAGCCGCCTTCGTATCACGCCGGGTCCGCCAGAACATCCAGAGCGCGAGTCCGGCGATGATGACCGCCGAAGCGAGTTGGAAATAGGGCTCGGTCGTTTCCGCGTTCCACTGGCTGCCGTATTTCAGCGCCACCGCCGCGAGCGCCCAGATGATGAGCGAGTGCGAAAACGCCGCCGACAAGCCGAGTAACACCGCCTGCCAGACCGTCCCGCGAATCGCGACGATGAACGCCGCCATCATGGTCTTCGAGTGCCCCGGCTCCAGGCCGTGCAAGGCTCCGAGTAAAATGGCGGTGGGAATGAAAAGCCACGCGTGAGCGGTGCCGTGCTGGAGCGCTTGCGAGAAGTCGGTCATGGTGTGGACTATGGCCCCTACCCCCATACGGACAAGAACTAAATCCGCAGGATGGCTATTGCCCGCGCGGCGAAGATGGCATCAGTCGTTGGCGTCGCATTATGCCCCCATGCCCCTCCTTCGTAAGCCAATTCTTTACGCTTCGGCTTTCGCCGCTTATCCTCCCGCCGTGCCTAAACACGATCACCACCATCCCGAAGAGGAGCGCCGCGCCTCGATTGTCCGCGTGCGCAAAATCGCCGGCCAGCTCAATGCCGTGGAGCGGATGCTGGACGAAGACCGGGACTGCCCGGAAATCCTCACACAGATTGTCTCCGCCCGTCGCGGGCTGAAATCGCTGGCCGAAAAGCTGATCCATTCCCACGCGCATCACTGCATCGAAGGCGCTCAAAACCCGGCGGAAGCCCGGAGGAAATTGCGGGAATTGCTCACCGTGCTGGAGCGTTACGTGGAATAGGCGAACTGCACGGAACGCAAAGAGGGCCGTCCGTGGCGGGCCGCAGTGAGCCCGTCAGCGAAAGTGCGATGACTTCTCCGCGAACTCCTGCTCAAGGCGGTGGCAGATGAGGTCGCACAACTCGAAGACCATGCGGTCGGCGATGGCGTAGAAGACGTGCATCCCGTCCTTGCGGCGGCGGAGGATGCCGGCGTCGCAGAGCAGGCCGAGATGCTTGGAGACGTTGGCCTGCGTGGCGCCGCTGGCCTCGACGAGCTGGGTGACATTCAGCTCGCCGTCGTGTAGCGCCTGGAGGAGGCGGAGGCGCATCGGCTCGGAGAGGAGCTTGAAACGGGCGGCCACGAGTTCGAGCGCTTCGGGAGAGAGGGCGGTCGGGAGGAGCTTTTTTTTGCGAGGCATGAGGGTGGGTGGAAAAGTTTCCGTTGCCTGTATAACCATGCGGTTATATGGCTGTATCGCAGCGCAGTAAACCCCACGTCTCCCACCTTCGCAAGCCCATGAATACTTCCACCGCCAGCACGCTCTCTCCGCAGCAACTTCAGACCCAGCTCACCTCCGGCACGCCGCCGCTGGTGCTCGACGTGCGCGAATATCCCGAATTTGCCGGCGGCCGTCTGCCGGGCGCGCGGTTGCTGCCGCTCGCGGAGCTGGAGCAGCGCGCGGGTGAACTGCCGCGGGATCGTGAGATCGTCTGCGTCTGCCGAACCGGGCGGCGCAGCGCGGAGGCGGCGGCGAAGCTCGGGCAGCTCGGTTTTTCGCAGGTGAGCGGCCTCGGCGGCGGAGTGACGGCCTGGGAGCAGGCGGGGCTTTCGCTGGAGCGCGATGCGCGCGCGCCGTGGGCGCTGGAGCGGCAGGTGCGGCTTGCCGCGGGGCTGCTCGGGCTGCTCGGGCTCGGGCTCTCGCACGTCTGGCCGGTGGCGATCGCGCTCGCGTGGTTCGTGCCGGCCGGGCTCGTGTTCGCGGCGGTCACCGACTCGTGCGCGATGGGAATGCTGCTGGCGAAGCTGCCGTGGAATCGCCGCTCCGCGCCGGCCTGCTCATTGAAGGAGACGCGCCCTTGATCCTCGCGCTGATCCTCGCGGTGGCGATTGGCTTTTCGCTCGCGCTGCTCGGCAGCGGCGGGTCGATCATCACGCTGCCGGTGCTCGTCTATGCGGCGGGCGTCCCGGCGGCGGAAGCGGTCGGGATGTCGCTGGCCGTCGTCGGCGGGACGAGCCTCGCCGCGAGCGTGATGAATGCGCGGGGCGGACTCGTTCACGCGAAGGCCGCGGTGCTCTTCAGCGTCACCGGAATCTTCGGCGCGCTCGGCGGCGCGCAGCTCACGCACCTCGTCGCCGCGCCTGTGCTGATGCTGCTTTTCGCCGGACTGATGATCGCCGTCGCGGTGCTGATGCTGCGCGGGCGTGCCGATCTCGCGCCCGATCCGGCGACGCATTGCCGCTGGCCGATTTGCGCGGGCACCGGCCTCGTGGTCGGCGTGCTCACCGGTTTTCTCGGCGTCGGCGGCGGGTTCCTCATCGTGCCGGCGATGGTGCTCTTTGGGCATCTGCCCTTGAAGCCGGCGATCGCCACCTCGCTCGTGGTCATCGCCGTGAATTCCTTCGCCGGGCTCGCGGGGCATCTGCGCCAGACGATGTTTGACTGGCGGGTGGCCGGCATGTTCCTCGGCGTCGCCCTCGCGGGAATGCTGGCGGGCAGACACTTCGCCGGCCGCGTGGCGGTCGGGCATCTGCGCCGCGCCTTCGCCTGGTTCGTCCTCGCCATCGCGACCTTTGTCGTCGCGAAAAATTGGGCCGTCTTTTCTTAAACCAACCCGACAACCTCATCACTCCCATGTTTCTCAAACGCTACTTTGTCGAAGGACTCGCGCACGCTTCCTACCTTTTCGGAGCGGATGGCGAGGCTGCGGTCGTGGACCCGAAACGCGATGTGGACGATTAC
>JAYWEP010000158.1:0-15801 GCA_043779205.1 Chthoniobacter sp.
CGAGCTGGTGTGGAACGGCAAGACGCGCGACGTCTGCACCACGGTGCTGCCGTTCCAGACGCTGGAGCATGTGGACGAGCCGCGCGTCGAGTCGAAAACGTCGCTGCAGCCCGACCTGTTCGATGCGCGCGGCCGGCAGACCAAGGGCTGGACCAACAAGCTGATCTGGGGCGACAACAAGCTCATTCTCAGTTCACTGAAGAGCGGCCCGTTGCGCGAGCAGATCGAGGAAGCCGGCGGCCTGAAGCTGATCTACATCGACCCGCCGTTCGACGTGGGGGCCGACTTCAGCATGGACATCGAAATCGGCGGCGAGACCTTCCACAAGGAACCCAACATCCTGGAGCAGATCGCCTACCGCGACACCTGGGGGCGCGGCGCGGATTCCTTCATCGCCATGATTTACGAACGCCTCATCCTTATGCGCGATTTGACGGCAGAAATCTGGGGAGAGGCCGTTTTTGGAATTTGTAGTAAAATATACTTATTTTCAGGTATAAATGGGTAGATGTTGTTACAAATCGAATATGGACCCCATCAAAAACCCATTCGCTCCCGGTGCCGGGTCGCCTCCTCCCGAACTCGTTGGACGCGATCCCATTCTCGCCCAAGCCCGTGTTTTCCTCGGTCGTGTGAAGCAAAAGAAGTCCGAGAAAAGCATGTTGCTCACTGGCCTGCGTGGAGTGGGTAAAACCGTATTGCTCAACGAAATCGAGCGCATCGCCAAATCGGAAGAGTATCGAACCATCCAGATCGAAGCTCACGAGGACAAGCCGTTGGGGCCGCTGATCGCTCCTTACTTGAGGACGGTCCTTTACGAACTGGATCGGGTGGCTGGAGCGGGGGACAAGGCTAAACGGGGATTGGCCGTCCTGCGGAGTTTCATTGGTGTGCTCAAGGTCCAAGTGGGCGAGGTTACGTTCGGTTTGGACATTGACCCGGAAAAAGGATCTGCCGATAGCGGCGACATCGAGATTGATTTGCCCAACCTTTTCGTCGCGGTGGCCGAAGCTGCCGAAGAACGTCGGAGCGCGGTCGCTCTGCTCATTGATGAGATTCAATACTTCAATCAAAAGGAACTGGGCGCGCTCATCATGGCCATGCACAAGGTGCAGCAACGCCAGCTTCCCCTGGTGCTCTTGGGCGCGGGTCTGCCCATCCTTCCCGGCCTGGCGGGTGAATCCAAATCGTATGCCGAGCGGCTCTTCAGCTTTCCGAACATTGGTGCCCTTTCGGAAGCAGACGCCGCCAAGGCGCTCCGCGAACCGGCCCAAGCGGCCGGAGTCGTTTTTGAGGTTCCGGCCCTGGCCGAAGTTTTCCGCCTGACCAATGGCTATCCGTATTTCCTGCAAGAATGGGGCTACCAGTCGTGGAACTTGGCTCCCGCCAGCCCGATCACGCTGCCCATTGTCCAGGATGCCACCGCGAAAGTAATCTCACGTCTCGACCAGAATTTCTTCCGTGTGCGCTTCGACCGCCTCACTCCAAGCGAAAAGAACTTCCTCCGCGCCATCGCCGCGCTTGGATCGGGGTCGCAACGCACTGGCGACATCGCGGATAAGCTGGAAGTCAAGATCAGCAGCCTCGGGCCAGTGCGCGCCAAGCTGATCAAGAAAGGGATGATCTACAGTCCGGCACACGGAGACATGGCTTTCACTGTGCCTCTGTTTGACGAGTTCATGATTCGAGCCATCCCTGAGTTCAACCCGTAGGCCGAGCCGTTGCCGTACGCCGCCTTCTTCCACGGCAAGAACGGCAACCGGCTCGTAGTCGTCGGCCCGATCAACCTGCCCGTGGGGCGGCTCTTCGTGGAGGAAGTCATCACGGAATGCCGCAAGCGCGGCGCGTCGCGCGTGGACGTGCTGGCCTTCGAGTTTGAGATGGGTCTCTTCCCCGCCGTGCTGGACGAGGCGAAACAAAAGGGCATCGACCTCGCCCCCAAGACCATCCCGCCGGAAGTCTTCGACAAGCGCGCCGTGGAAAAAGGCCAGGTGCGTTTCGCCGACGTGGCCTACATCGAGGTCGCCCCACGTTACGATAAGAAGAACGCGCTCGCCGTGTCCGTGGAACTCACCGATTTCTCCGTCTATTACTCCCAGGGCATCGCCGACGCCATCGCCGCCGACTTAAAAGAAGGTAAGAGCGAAGTCGTCTGCGAGCAGGGCAAACTCATCAAGGTGAGCAAGGACAAGCTAGGCATCATCACCCGCGACGTGCTGACCAAGAAATGGACGGACTGGGTGGACTATTGGGCGGTCGATTTCGACTACGAGAGCCGCAAGGAAATCATCAAAGTGGCAAAGGACTTCGGCACCGAGTCCCATCCGTCCTCTTCGTCCCATGCCCCCGCCGTGGCCCACGCCGGCGAAGGTTTCATTGATTTTGAGGAACGCTGGACCGGCGCCTACATCTTCGAAAACGAATGGCAGAGCTTCCGCACCCGCCAGAGCCGCGACCTGGAGCTAACCTCCGCTCTTCACACCTACCCGAAGCCCGGTCGCTACACCGTGGCCGTGAAGGTCATCGACATCTTCGGCAACGACACCATGACGCTCCTCCCGGTGAACGTGGGGTGACGGGGCCGGCCTCAGAGACTGTGAAAGAAGTCGGCGGAGCCGGGTAGGGACGGCACTCCGTGCCGTCCGCCGGGCGAGCGTGAGCGAGGCGGGAGGCGTAATGGAGGCCGCACACCTCCACGCGCCGCCTCGCTGCGCTCGCCCCGGACGGCACGGAGTGCCGTCCCTACCGCTGCTGCGCAGCCTGGCCTCACGACTTATTTCACAGTCACTCAGAGGGTGTGCCGAAACTCGTCACGGGAAAGTTTTGATCACGGATTGCGCGGATTGCACGGTTTTTTAGGAATCAGAAATCCGTGAAATCTGTGCAATCCGCGGTCAAAAAGCTGTCGGTTTGGAATTTCGGCACACCCTCTCAGACCTTAATTGTAACAGCTCCACCAATGCCGGTAGGCCGCGTGGATTTCTTCCGCGGAAGCGCCCGGCGAAAGCGCCAGCAACTGCGGCACCGCCGGTGCGGGCGCGGGCTGGAGGAGCAGGACGAGGGCGCGCTGGAGGGCGGCGCGCGGGTAGTCGAACCAGCCGCGCGGCGGGGTGCCGCGGCGGAGCCGGTCGCGGAGGTGGAGGAGAAAATTGCGCGCGGGCGGAAACTCGGGGAAGAGCCGGCCGGGCCACGCGGCGTAGTCGGCGGGAGCGCGAAAGTCTTGGCGGAGGCGGATGGATTCGAGCCATAAAAACACCTCGGTCCAGGCGGCGGTCAGTTCGGTCTGGCGGGCATGGAGCGTTTCGCGGGCGGGGTTTTCGTGGCTCGGGTGGAGTTTGAATTCGACCGCGGAGGCGTGCCAGTCCTTGAGCCGGGGCCAGTTCGGCGGCGTCTGTGCGAGTGTTTCCGCGATCCGCTCGTGGCGCACCCGGCAGGAAAAATGATACCGCCCGTTCAGCGTGAGCACGGCGTCGGCGAGGGCGAGGCGGACTTTGGCGTGGTTGCGCTCAATGAAGGCGCTGTCCACGTCCGCGCCGGAATCGGCGAGCTGGCGCTGGCAGAAAAAGAGCCCGGTGCCGCGGTTGAAAAGCAGCCGCGCGGCCTCGTGCGCGGGGATGAGCGCGGGGTCGCGCAGGCGCGGCGGCAGCGCGGCGACGAGCGCGGCCTCGCCCCAGACGAAGCGGTGCGCGGCGAGCAGGTCGTAATAGAACATCGACGGGCCCGCGCCTTGCAGCGCGGCGAGCGTGAGCACTTTGAACTCCACCTCGATGCCGGTTTCCTCCTCGCCGAGATGCGCTTCGTCGTGGCACCAGCGCGCGGCTTCGCGCTCCGCGGCGGCTTCGCGGAGCACGAGGTAAAATTCGAGGTCGTTGTAGAGTTCCGCCGGGGCCGTTTCCGACGCGCGGAAAATCCCGCCTTCGCCTCGGCCATAGCCGCCCGCGAGCAGGAGAAACGCGGTCTTTCCCGCAAAGGGCTGAGCGCGGAGCGAGGCGGCGAGACGGGCGAGAAAGCGATCGAGTTTTTCCGCGAGCGCGGGGTGCTCGCCGGGGAAATACCGGCCCGCCTCCATGCTCAACTCTCGAGATCGAAGATGCGGTGCAGCCGCAGCAGCTCGATCACCGCCTGCACCGGCGGGCGCACGTTGATGAGCTTCACGCCCGGCTTTTCCGCGGGCAGCCGCTTATGCACGCTGAGCAGCGCGCCGATGCCGGAGCTGTCGAGGAAATCCACCGCGGCCAGGTCGATGGTCAGGCGCTCGACATCGGGCCGCCAGGCGGCGGCGCATTCGGTTTTGAATTCGCGCGCGGCGGCGGCGTCCAGCCGGGGCACTTTCACGCGGAGGCGGAGGGTTCCGTTTTCAAAAGTTTCTTCGAGGGTATTGGGCATGCGCACGCGATTTGCTGAGAAGAGCCGCACGCTGGCAAAACCCACAATTCTCCGCAATGAATATCTTGTTCGTCCATGAAGCCTGCGGAAGTTTCGGCGGTGCCGAAAGCAACGCGCTGGCGACCGCGACGGAACTGCGGCGGCGGGGGCATCGGGTGGGGCTGCTTTCGCAGAAAAGGACGGGCCGCGGCGAGAGCGCGTGGGAGGAGGTGTTTGCGGGCGATCTTTTCTGGCTGCGCGACGGTGCGGCGCGGGCGGTGGCGGCGTTCCAGCCGGAGGTCATTTACATGCACAAGTGGGAGGATCTCGAAAGCCTCGAAGGCTTCGTGCAAGGCGCGACGCCGGTCGTGCGGATGGTTCACGATCACGACATCTACTGCCTGCGGAGCTACCGCTACAACCCCGTCACCCGCCAGCCCTGCACCCGCGCGGCGGGCTGGCGCTGCGTGGTCCCGTGCCTCGCGCCGGTGAAGCGCCAGCGCGGCGGCGTGCTGCCGATTCGCTGGGCGAGCCACTTTGCCAAACAGCGCGAACTCGCGCTGAGCCGGCGCTTTGACCGCAACATCGTGGCCACGGAATTCATGCAGGGCGAACTGCGGGTGAACGGATTCGACGAAAGCCGCATCGAGATCATCCCACCGGTGCCGCGGCCCGCGGAGCCGCTGCGCAGCAGCTTCTCGGAGCGCAACCGGCTGCTTTTTGCCGGGCAGATTATTCGGGGAAAAGGCGTGGATGTTTTGCTCGGCGCGCTGGCGCAGGTGCGCAGTCCTTTTGAGGCGGTCATCGTCGGCGAGGGGCATCATCGCGCGGCGTGCGAAAGGCTGAGCCGCAAGCTCGGGCTGGCCGGGCGAGTGAAATTCACGGGCTTTCTCGCGACGGCGGAATTGCAGGAATTCTATCGCGACACCTCGGTCGTGGTGGTGCCTTCGGTCTGGCCGGAGCCGATGGGCCTGGTCGGGCTCGAGGCGATGCGCGCGGCCTTGCCGGTCGTGGCTTTCGACGTGGGCGGAATCAGCGCGTGGCTGCACGACGGCGAGAACGGCTTCCTCGTGCCGTGGATGGATCGGGCGCAATTCGCGCGGCGGATCGACGAGCTGCTCGGCGACAAAGCGCGGGCGCGCGTGATGGGCGAACGCGGGCTGGAACGGGTGACGCGCGACTTCGATTTCGACCGCTACATCGCGGCGCTGGAAAATGTTTTTGCAAAGACCGCCGCGGGTGGGAGCCGGTTGCGCGCCGCATGAAGACGGACATCTGCGTCATCGGCATCGCCGGCGGGAGCGGCTCGGGCAAAAGCTGGCTGGCCGCGCATCTGCGCCAAAAGCTCGGACGCCGCGCCACGCTGCTCGCGCAGGATTGGTACTACAAAGATCGCACCGGCGTGGATGCGGCCGCGGCGAAAAAACTGAACTTCGATCATCCGCACGCCATCGAGTCGAAGCTCTTTCTCCGCCATTTCGAGGCGCTGCGCCGCGGGGAGGCGGTGGCGAGTCCGCTCTACGATTTCGCCACGCACCGCCGGAGCGCGGAGACGCGGCCCGTCGAGCCTGCGCCGGTGCTCATCGTCGAGGGTCTCTTCGTCCTCCACGACGCGCGGCTCGCGGAGCGCCTGGACGATTCCGTCTTTGTCGATGTGCCCGCCGACGTGCGCCTCGCCCGCCGCATCCGGCGCGACGCAGCGCACCGCGCGATCGATCTCGAGGAGACGCTGCGGCTTTACGAAACCTTCGTCCGCCCGATGCACGACCGCTTCGTCGCGCCGTCGGCGGCGCGCGCGCGCACCGTCTGGCGGCCGCTCGAAGAGCGCGGCTTTCCGCAGCAGTGGCTCCGCAAAATCCAGGAATCCGTTTTATGAACCCGTCGTCCGAAGAACTCGTCGCCTATTGGTCCAAAGCCGGCACCCGCCGCGGTCGCGCGCTCCTGCACGCGCGGCTGTGGCTGAAGTCCGCGGTCTGGCGCGGCGTCATCGCCGGCTCGCTGGCGATCAAACGCGGGCTCGACATCCTCGCCGGCACGGCTGGTTTGCTCGCGCTTTCGCCGCTGCTCCTGACCGTCATCGCGCTGATCAAACTTGAAGACCGCGGGCCGATCTTTTTCCGCCAGATGCGCGTGGGCCTGCGCGGGCGGTCATTCGGCATGTGGAAATTCCGCTCGATGGTGCTGAACGCCGACGCGCTCAAGGATCAGTTGCTCAAGCAAAATGAGATGCAGGGCGGCGTGACTTTCAAAATGAAAAACGACCCGCGGATCACGCGCATCGGGAAGTATCTGCGCAAGTTTTCCATCGACGAAATGCCGCAGCTCTACAACGTGCTCCAGGGTGACATGTCGCTCGTCGGCCCGCGCCCGCCAGTGCCGCGCGAGGTCCAGGAATACACCGTCGAGGACCGCCAGCGGCTGCTCGCGAAGCCGGGCCTGACGTGCTTCTGGCAGGTGGGCGGGCGCAGCGAGATCGACTTCAACGGGCAGGTGCGGCTCGACGTGGAATACATCAAATCGCAGAGCGTCTGGCTGGACATCAAACTGCTTTTCAAAACCGTGCCCGCCGTGGTGCTCGGCAAAGGCGCATACTGACCAAACGATGAACGCCACCGCTGAAATTCGCACCGTCCCGCAGACGACTTGGAAACTGCTCGCGCCCGACTGGAGCGCGCTCGATACCGTCTGGAAAAATCCGCTGCCCTTCGTGCTCTGGCCCGTCGGCCATCAGCCGCTCATCGCGCACTGGATGGATGAAGCCGTGCGGCGCGGCGTCGAGACCGTCGAGCTTTTCGTCGCCGACCGCCCCGCGGAAGTGCGTGCGCTGCTCGAAGGCGGTGCCTACTGGTCGCGACGGCTGCGCGTGGTGCCGATCGCCAGCGAAGCCGGTGCGCCGTCGGACGCGGAGTGTCTGACCGGTCTGCCCGGCGATGCAAGCGACGCCGCGCCCACCGACGGACGCCAGCTTTTGCAGCATTGGTTTGACCTGCAAAAACGCTGGCTCGCGCAGCGCGACGATGCCGCCGTGACGCTCGACACGCGGCACGCCTCGGGCGGCTGGATCGGGCCGCAGGCCAGCATTCATCCCTCGGCAAAACTCACCGCGCCATTCTGGATCGGCGCGCAGGCGAAGATCGGCGCGGGCTGCGAGATCGGGCCGGATGCGCTGATCGGCAGCGACGCGGTGCTCGACGAAAACGTGAGCGTGCGCGCGGCGTGCGTGCTGAGCCGCACCTACCTCGGGCGCAATACCGAACTCGTGAATGCCGCCGCCACCGCCGGAACGCTTTTGAATTTTGAGCGCGGCTGCCGCGTGGAGATCGCCGAACGTTTCATCCTCAGCCCCGTGGCGGGCAAGACGCGCGGAGCCTCTGCCAGTCAGCGTCTCGCGGCGTTTGCACTTTTCGCGCTGCTCGCGCCGCTGGCGCGGCTGTGGTGCCGCGCGTGGGAAGAGCGAGAGGTCGCGGCGGCGGACGGCGCACCGCTGCGCCTGCGCACTGGCCGGTCGGGCCCGCTGTGGGTCCGGCGCTGGCCGTGGCTGGCGGCGATCGCGCGCGGCCATCTGCGCTGGGTCGGCATCCTGCCGCGCGCGGAGGAAGCGTGGGGTCTCATGCCCGCGGAACTCGCCACGCCGCTGCGCGCCGCCGAGCCGGGTCTGCTTTCGCTCGCGGATGTCCACGGTTGCCACGACCCGGCCGACCCGGAAGAATGGATCCACGCCGTCTATCAGGCGCAGCGGGCCGACCCGCATGTGACTGCCACGGTGCTTCGGAATTTTTGGAAAATCGCATGGTTCAAGAGCGCGCCCACATCCAGTTAGGCTACGCCGAGTTTGCCGAGTGCGAGATCGCCGCCGACCTCGCGCTCGTCTCCGGCGTGCTCGAGAAATTCCGGCTCTACTGCGCGCAGCACGGGCTCGGGGCCGAGCTGTGGCGCGATGTCGAGCTGGCCGCCGCCGAGGGCCTGAACAACGCCATCGAACACGGCAGCACCGGCACCGCCGAAGACCGCGTCCGCATGCGCTGGAGCTGGGTGGATGACGTGCTCGAAATCCGCATCTTCGATTCCGGGGATTTCGCGCCGTGCAACTTTGAGCTGCCGAGCCTCCCAGACGATCCCTGCTCGGAAAGCGGGCGCGGCGGCTTCCTCATCGCGGCGATGATGGACGAGGTCGAGCATCTGAATTCCGAGGGTCTGCATTGCCTCGTCATGTGCAAGCGGGTGGGCGCGAAAACCGCGCCGCGCCGCGAGGATGAGGGCACGGCGGCGCTCATCGAGGCGATGACCGAGGACCTGAGCAACAGCTACGAAAACCTCGCGACCTTTTACCGCTTCAGCGAGGAGCTGGCGACCGCGCCGTCGTTCGACCAGTTCATGCGGAGCGCGCTCCAGCGGCTCATCAAGTCGGCGCAGGCGGATGAGGCGCAGGTCAGCCTCGAAGCCAATGGCAGCCTCACGGTTTCGTACTATCACGGGCCGGATGAGAGACTCGTCAGCCGCGCCGACGAGCACGTCTCGCTGACGGCGCTCACGCCGCTCGCGCCGCTCGCGGACACCGTCGAGATGCGGATTTTTCGCGGCGGCGCGCGGGCCGTGGTGGAGGACTGCTCGCAGCTCGCGCGCACCGATTCGCTGTGGCGCGAAACGGGCATCACCTGCGCGTGCCCGGTGCTTTTCCAGGGCACGCCCATCGGCGTGGTTTCGATCATCCGGCACGCGCCCGAGCCGCACTTCAGCGCGGCGCAAATCCATCTCGTGCGCGCGGTCGCGGATTTCCTCGGCATCGCCCGCACCACCGCCCATTTGCAGGAGCAGCGCCAGGCGCAGCAGCGCGCGCTGCGCGAGCTGGAGATCGCGGCGGAGATTCAGCAACTGCTCCTCCCGCGCTTTTTTCCGAACAGCGCGCGGTCCCGGATTTTCGGGGTCTCGCAGGCGGCCACGGAAGTGGGCGGCGACTACTTCGACGTGCTGCCCATCGGCGAGCGCGGGGTACTCCTCGCCATCGCCGATGTCATGGGCAAAGGGCTGCCCGCGGCGCTTTTCGCCACCGTCCTGCGCACCACCATCCGCGCACGGCTCGACCTCGCAGACGATCCCGGACGGCTGCTCAGCGAGATCAACAACCAGCTCAGCGCGGACCTCGCCAAGCTCGACATGTTCATCACCGCGCAGCTCGCGTTTTTCTGCCACGAGACCAACGAGCTGATCTACGCCAGCGCCGGGCATTGCCCGATCCTGATGTTCCGCCGGGGCGGCGCGGTGGCGGAGTTCAAAGCCGTCGGCGGCATCCCGCTCGGCGTGCTCACCAATGTCGAATACGAGTCCGTGCGCCAGAGCGTGGGGGCCGGCGACCGCTTCGTCTTCCTGACCGACGGGCTCTACGAAGTGCATTCGCCCGGCGGCGAAATCCTCGGCATGGAGCGGGTCGCCGCCGAGATTCCGGCGCTCTGGAAAGGCGCGTCCTCGGCCTTCTGCCGCAACCTTCTGGACTATGTCCGCGCCTTTTCCGGCGACGCGCCGGCGGCGGATGACCGCACGCTGCTCACGCTCGAGTGCCTATGATCGCGACCGCGCCCAAGACCGTGCTCGTGACCGACGACCAGCCGCACATCGCGGAGGTCATCCGGCTCAGCCTGGAGCGCACCGGCTGCCGCGTGGAAATCGCCGCGAGCGGCGAGGCGGCGCTGCGCAAAGCGGACGCCGGGCGCATCGATCTGCTCATCATCGACATCGCGATGCCGGGGATGAACGGCTTTGAAACCGTGCGCCAGCTCAAGCGCAAGCCCGGCTGCGCCGACCTGCCGGTGATCGTCCTCACCGGCAGCGGCGACGTCCAACTGCGCACCCAGGCCGAGCATCTCGGCGTCGCCGCCTTTCTCACCAAGCCCTTCAGCCCCACGGAACTCCAGCGGCACGTCCAGAAAATCCTCAACCCATGAAGAACCCCTCGCTCGATCTTTTCATCTTCGCCGACGCCCTCGGCTGGACCCAGGCGCAGCGCCGCGGCTTCCTCGCCGATCTTTTTCCCCATCGCGCGCCGTGCGACACGATCTTCGGCTACTCGGCCTCGTGCGACCCGAGCATCCTGACCGGGCGGCTCCCCGCGGAACACGGGCACTTTTCCTTTTTCGTCCACGATCCGCAGCGCTCGCCCTTCCGCTGGGCGCGGCATCTCGGCTGGCTCCCGCAGGCGGTCGCCGCGCACCACCGCGTGCGCAATCGCGTGAGCCGCTGGGTCGCGCGGCGCAACAATTACACCGGCTATTTCCAGCTCTACAGCGTCCCGTTTTCGCGGCTGCCGCAGCTCGACTACACGGAAAAGCGCGACATCTATCTGCCCGGCGGAATCAACGGTGGACAGCCGACGATTTTCGAGCACTGGGAAAAATCCGGCGTCCCGTGGACGCGCTCGGACTGGCGGGCCGGCGACGCCGCCAATGTCGCGCATCTGAAATCCGAGATCGCGCGCGGCGAGGTGCGGCTCGCGTATCTTTTCACCGCGGGCCTCGATGCCACGATGCACGCGCACACCACCGACTCGCCCGAGACCGACGCGGCGTTCGCAAAATTCGAGCGCTGGGTGCGCGAGATCCACGACCTCGCCGGCCAGCATTATCGCGAAGTGCGCATGCACCTTTTCAGCGACCACGGCATGACCAACACCACGCGCGGCAGCCGCATGATGGTCGATTTTGAAAAGGCCGGCTTTGTCTATGGCCGCGACTACGCCGCGGTGTGGGATTCGACGATGGCGCGGTTCTGGTTTCCCGGCGGTGACACGATCCGCAGCGCCATCCGCGACTGGCTGGCGCAGCGCGACGAGGGCCGCATCGTCACCGACCGCGAACTCAAAAACTGGGGCTGTCTCTTTCCCGATGCGCGCTACGGCGAGCTTTTCTACCTGCTGAATAACGGCTGCATCTTCGCCCCGTCCTTTATGAACCGCTCGCGCGTCCCGGCCATGCACGGCTTCGATCCCGCCGAGCCCGACAGCCGCGCCTGCTGGCTGACCACGCACGCCACCGCGCATCCGCCGACGCGGATCAACGGGATTTTCAACGTCATGCGGGACGCCGCGGATCGGGCGAAACCCGCGCCGTGCGGGAAAGAAGTCGCGCTCGAAATGAGCCGGCCCTGAGCGCGGGCGAAAATAGAAGCGGCGGGTGATTTTCATGCGCGGATCTCACGGCCTTCGCGCGGCGAAGCCGTAAAGCCTCCGCAGATGCGCCTTCACGCATTCGGTCATGAGGAATTCGCCGTGTTTCCGCGCACGTCCGCTCGCGCGTGCGGCGGCTGATGTCCTCGTATTTGTCGTGCGCGCCACCGACTTGGAAAATGAGCAGGGCTCTGCTGCATTCTTCGGCCCGCAAGGCCGTGAGTTGGCACGGTCATCGGATATGAACAACATGCGTGCTTACCTGAAACGATATTTTGCGGCGCTCGCCTTCCTGGCAAGGCCGGGGCTCGCAGCGGTATGGGCGGCGGAACCGGTCACGCTGTTGAAATAGGAGAGCAGGCCAGGCAGGTGATCCTTGAGCGTGAGGGCGACCTTCTTGACCGGCTCGAGCTGGCTGCGGTGGGCTCACGGCCAGGTAATTTACACGTCGAGTTGGCTGGGGTATTCCGTCTAAGTCCCATCTGTGACTGTGGATCATCTCCGCCGTCCCACTTCTCCTTGCAGCCTAGGCACGCTGCCGCAAGACTCGCCAATCGCAGTTCGATACCGCTCATTCAAACTTCCTCTCGTTCTTCCATGCACCTCCTCAATCCCCGCCGCTCGTTCCTCCTCGCGCTCGCCTTTTTCACCGCCGGCTGCGGGCCGAAGACGCCGGGCACAAGCACGCCCGCGGAGGGCAAAGGCCGTCTCTTCGCGGTCTCTTTCATGACGCTGAACAACCCGTTTTTCGTCGATCTCGGCGAGGGCATTCGGAAGGTCGTCGAGGCGCACGGCGACCGGCTCGTGGTGCTCGATGCGAAGTTCGACGCGCTCAAGCAGAAGAACGACATCTCCGACGTGCTGCAGCAGGAGCCCGCGGCGATTTTCATCAATCCCGTGAATTTGGAAGGCGTGCGCGCGACGCTCATGGAAGCGCAGCGGCGCAAGGTGCCGATCGTCGTCGTGGACACGCAGGTCTCCGACGACTCGTTGGTGCTCACGCAAGTGGCGAGCGACAATGTGGCCGCCGGCCGGCTCGCGTGCGAGGCGCTCGGCAAGGTGAAGCCCGCGGCGAAGGTCGCGATCCTGCATGTCTCGGTGGCGAAGTCGTGCATCGACCGCGTGCAGGGCTTCAAGGAAGCGATGGCGAAGTTTCCCGAAATGCGGCTGCTCGACACGCAGGAAGGCAAGGGCTCGCGCGAAGGCGCGCTGCCGGTGATGCGCGATTTGCTCGGGCGGTTTCCGGAACTCGACGCCGTCTTCCCCATCAACGATCCGAGCGCAATCGGCGCGGCTTCGGCGATCGAAAGCGCGGGCCGGTCCGGGCAGATCGCCGTGGTGACGGTGGACGGTTCCGCCGATGGCATCGCCGCGGTGCAAGCGGGCAAACTTCTTTCCACGAGCGCGCAATTTCCGAGAGAAATCGGCCGCATCGCGGCGGAGAAAGCCTACGACCACCTTGCGGGGAAACCGGTGGAGAAAGAGGTGAAGGTCGAGGTGAAGTTGATCACGAAAGAGAACGCGGCGGAGTTCACCAAAAAGTAGATGACCGGCAGCGCGCCACTGCTGGAGCTGCGCGGCATCCGCAAGCACTTCGGCGGCGTCGCCGCGCTGGGCGGCGTGGACTTTGAACTGCGCGCGGGGGAAATCCACGCGCTCCTCGGCGAGAACGGCGCGGGGAAAAGCACGCTCATCAAAATTCTCGGCGGCATTCACGCGCCGGACGGGGGCGAGATTCGCGTCGGCGGTGAGCGCTTGGCGATCCGCGATGTGGCGGACGCCGACCGGCTCGGCATCCGGCTCATCCACCAGGAACTCTCGCTCGCGCCGAATCTCAGCGTCGCGGAAAACATCTTTCTCGGTCGCGAGCCGGTGCGCTTCGGGCTGCTCGACCGGCGGCGGATTTTTGCAAACGCCGAGGCGCTGCGCGACGAACTGGGGTTGCCGGAAATCGGCGACGTGCGGGCGCGCGTGGGGACGCTCAGCGTGGCGCAGCAGCAGCTCGTGGAAATCGCGCGGGCGCTCTCGGTGAAGGCGCGCGTGCTCATTCTCGACGAGCCCACGGCGTCGCTCTCGGCGGGGGAAACCGTGGCGCTCTTTGCCAAGCTGCGCGGGCTGCGCGCGGCGGGCGTTGGGATTATTTACATCTCGCACCGGCTCGAAGAACTCGCGCAGCTCGCGGATCGCATCACCGTCCTGCGCGACGGGCGCTCGGTCGGCACGCAGGACGCCGCGCAACTCGACCTGCGCGCGCTCATCCGCTGGATGGTTGGGCGCGAGCTGAAGGATCACTACCCGCGCCCGCCGCACCACCCGCGCGAAGTGGCGCTCGCCGTGCGCGACCTGCGCGGGCCGGGCGTGAACGGCGTCACTTTCGAGCTGCGCTACGGCGAAATCCTCGGCCTCGCCGGGCTCGTCGGCGCAGGGCGCACGGAACTGGCGCGGGTGCTCTTTGGCATCGAGCGAATGAGCGGCGGCGAGGTGCTCGTGGATGGCCGCCCATTTCACCCGCGCTCGCCCGCCGACGCGCTCGCCTCCGGCGTCGCGCTCGTCCCGGAAGACCGCAAGCGCCAGGGTCTGGTGATGACCAACTCCGTCGGCTACAACCTCGCGCTCCCGTGGACGCGCGAGTGGCTGCGCGGCCCGCTCGTGAACCGCGCGCGCCGGAGCGAGATCATCGCCAGCGCCATCCGCGGCTTCGCCATCAAGACCACCGGCCCCGCGCAGCCGGTGGCCGCACTTTCGGGGGGAAATCAGCAGAAGATCGTCGTCGCCAAATGGATGGAGCATCCGCCGAAAGTGCTGATCCTCGACGAGCCGACGCGCGGCGTGGATGTCGGCGCGCGCGACGAAATGTTTGCGCTGCTCCACCGGCTCATCGAGCGCGGGATGGCGATCCTGCTCATCTCGTCCGACCTGCCGGAAGTGATGGGCCTTTCCCACCGCCTCGCGCTCTACCGCGACGGGCGGATCGTGCGGGAAGTCGCGTCGGCAGAGATCACGGCGGAAGAGGTGATGGCCGTCCTGACAGCGAGCGCGAGCGAGAAAGTAAGTTGAACCTTTACGCGCAAATGAATTCCGACACTTCCACTCCCACGCCACCACGCGCTCGCCCTTCGGCGCTTCTTTTTCATCATCCCGCCGTCGTCCTCGTCGGCGCGATTGTCGTCCTGCTCGCGGTGTTCGCCGTCTGGGTTCCCGGCGGGCGCTTTCTCACCACTGCGAATCTGCTCGACCTCGCGCAGCAGATTTCCGTGAACGCCATCATCGCCTTCGGCATGACGCTGGTGATCCTCATCGGCGGTATCGACTTGAGCGTCGGCGCGCTCGTCGCGCTGGTCGGCGTCGTCACCGTTTATTTTCTCCCGCACGGACTCGCGGCGGGCCTCGGCATGGGGCTGCTCACCGCCGCCGGCGTCGGCGCGGCGAATGGCGCGCTCGCCGCGCGCACGCGGATGCCGCCTTTCATCATCACGCTGGCGATGATGCTCGTCGTGCGCGGCGCGGCCTGTCGCTTCAATGAAGGCCGCCCGCTCGCCGCGCCCGCGAACGCGCAGGCGTTCTTTGCGCTCGGCACGGAGCGGCTCGGCGGCTGGCTGCCCACGCCGGTGGTGTTCATGGCCGCGGCCTTTGCGCTCACGGCGGTGCTGCTCCATCGCACGCGCTTCGGCCAGCACCTCTACGCCATCGGCGGAAACCGCGAGGCGGCGCGTTACACCGGCATCCCGCTCGCGCGCAATGAGACCGGCGTCTATCTGCTCTCCGCGTGCTTCGCCGGGCTGGCGGGCATCATTCAGGCGTCGCAGCTTTTCTCCGGCGAACCCTCCGCGGGACAGGGCTTCGAGCTGAATGCCATCGCCGCCGTGGTGGTCGGCGGCACGAGCTTCACGGGCGGCGTCGGCTCGATCCCCGGCACGCTGCTCGGCGCGGTGATCATTGGCATTCTCGACAAAGGGCTGAACCAGGCCGGCGTCCACTTTTCGCTCCAGTCGATCGTCAAAGGTCTCGTGATCCTCGGCGCGGTTTTCATCGACGCGCGGCGGCGACGGTGAGCGTTTTTGGGAAACGACAATGCCCGCTGAAATCCTCGCCGCCGCCGATGCCATCGAACGCGCCGTCCGCTCGCGCGACGCACGATTCGTCGCGCTCGCGGGCGTGCCAGGCTCCGGGAAAAGCACGGTCGCCGAGGCCTTGCGCGCGCGCTGGCCGGTCGCGGCGGTCTTGCCGATGGACGGCTATCACTTGCCGCGGCGGCTGCTCAATGCCGAAGGAATGAGCCG
>JAYWEP010000159.1:0-4521 GCA_043779205.1 Chthoniobacter sp.
TTCGTCGGCGACTGGCCGTGGTGGCTGGGCGTGGGGCTGGCGCTGGTGCTGGGTGTGGTCGCGTGGGTTTTCTACCGGCGGGAAACGCGGCCGATGGCCCGCTGGGTAAACTGGCTGCTGCCGACGCTGCGTGCGCTGACCATCATCATGCTCGTGCTGATGCTCGCCGGGCCGGTGCTGCATCATCGGAAGGTGATCGGACAGCTCTCGCGGTTGCTGCTGTTCGTCGATGGCTCGAAGAGCATGGGACTGGCCGATCCGTCGATGGATGCGGGCCGGAAGATTCTCGTCTGCCAGCGGCTCGGGTTGCTGCGCGAGGGCGTGATCGCTCTCGATCTGCCGCAGGCTGGTGCGGCGCTCGCCGACGCGCAGTCGGTCGCGGCCAAGGCGAAGACGATGCAGGCCGCACCGGCGGACGATTGGAAAAAACTGACGCAGGATTTTGCGGCGAAGACCGGCGCGGCGCGCGACGCATTGGCGAAGGCGGGCGGCGATCCGGCGCGGCTCGATGCTTTGACCAAGGAACTCGCCGAACCGGCGCGCGAAATTGCTGGGCGGGACATGAAGCAGCTCGATGGCCGGGGCCGCGCGATGGAGGATTTGGCCCGGCTCGGCGAAGTGGCGGGCCGCTGGCAGACGGAGCTGCGCGAGCGTTTCGACAAGACCGTGGGCGAGCTGGCGGTGGGCGAGAACTCGCCGCTGCGCGCGGCCTTCGCGAAGTTCGACGCGCTGCCGCGCACGCAGCGGCTGCAGTCGATGCTGCTGGAAGGCGAGAAGCAGAAATTGCTCGCGCGGTTTGCGGAAAACTACGCCGTGCAACTGCTCGATCTCGAAGGCGCGGAGGCGAAGAAAATCTGGCAGCCGACGGCGCGGGATTCCGCGCTCCCGCTGGCGCTGCCGAAGCCGGTGGGGGAGATCACTAATCTCTCCGCCGGGCTCAAGAACAGCGGCGGCGAACAGCAGAAGGAGGAGCGCGGTGCCGTGGTGATTTTCAGCGACGGACAGCACAATGAAGGCGAGTCGCCGGTCGAGGCGGCGAAGCTGCTTGCCGCGCGTGGCGTGCCGGTTTTCACGGTCGGCTTCGGCAGCCAGCTCAAGCCGCGCGATCTCGCGGTGATGCGGGTCGAAGGGCCGGAGTCGGTCTTTCTCGAAGATCGCATCCGCGGCACGATCACGCTCAAGGACGACATGCCGGCGGGGCTGCCGTTCACGGTGAGCGTGGCGGATGGCGAGAAGGTTTTGTGGCAGCAGCAGCTCATCACCGATGGCAGCAACGTGCGCAAAGTGGCGTTCGATTTTCCGATCAGCGAGCAGGTCAAGGAGCGGATGAAAAACAAAAAGGCCGACGTGGCGCTTTCATCGGTGCCGATGGATTTGCAGGTCCGTGTTTCGCCGGTGGAGGGCGACCGCGAGCTGTCGAACAACCAGGGCGGGCTGCGCTTCCGCGCGGTCACGCAGCGACGGCGCATTCTGCTGCTCGACGGGCGTCCGCGCTGGGAGACGCGCTATCTGCGGAACATGTTTGAGCGCGATGAGCAGTGGGAGGTGAGCACGGTCATCGCGGGCGCGACGGTGAAGGAGCAGGGCTTCGAGCGCGGTGACAAGCCGGGGCAGTTTCCAAACGATCCGGCGCTGCTGCAAAATTTCGACCTCATCATTTTCGGCGAAATTCCGAAGAGGCTTTTCAAGAAGGACGGGAAAATTGACGAGTTGCAGTGGGTTCGGGATTTCGTCTCGAACCGAGGCGGCGCGATTGTCTTCATCGACGGGGCGCGGCAATTCCTAAAGGAATACGCGGACACGCCGATTGCGCCGCTCTTTCCCGTCGAGTGGAAAGGTGCGGGCGTGCGCGAGGGCATTACGAAAATCGCGCTGACCGAACGCGGGGCGGGGCTCGCGGCGTTTGCGCTTTCGGCGGAGAAAACGCAGAACGCGGAGGTGTGGAGCAAGCTTCCGCCGCCGCATTGGCTGTCCGGCGGGACGGCGCTGCCGGGAGCGGAGGTGCTGGTCGAGGCGGAGGCTGGCGGGCAGAAGATTCCGGCGGTGGTGGCGCGGCCTTATGGCGCGGGCAAGGTGTTGTATCAGGCGTTCGATGATTCGTGGCGCTGGCGCTATGAAGTCGCTGACCTGAACCATGTGAAGTACTGGAATCAGATCGCGAATTGGATCGCGGAAATCCCGTTCGCGGTGCGGGACAAATTCGTGTCGCTCGACGCGGGCGGGATCACCTATCGGCCCGGCGAGTCGGCGGAAATCCGCGTGCGTCTGCGCGACGGCGATGGCAAACCGGTGACGAACGCGGGCGTGGACGCGGTGCTTTCGCGCGACGGGAAAAAGGTCGCGACCATCCGGCTCGCACCCGACGACAATGCGGGCGGACTTTTCCGCGGTAAGACCGCGGGGCTGGAGCCGGGGAACTACGAGGTCGCCGTGGAGTCGGTTGCCATCGCCGAGCGCGATGCGAAGGCGCGGACGGAATTCAAAGTCGAGCCGCGCGAGACCGGCGAACTGATCCAGCTCAGCCTCAATGAAGACCTGCTGCGGCAGGTTTCGGCGGCGACGGGCGGGGAGTATTTGCGGGAGGAAAACATCGACCGGCTGGCCGAACTGCTCGCGCCGATGAGCCAGGGCAAGGTGATCGAGAGCGATACGGTGCTGTGGCAGAGCTGGTGGTGGTTCGTGCCGATCGTGCTGCTGCTGACGGTGGAGTGGATTGTTCGCAAACGGGTGGGGATGCTATGAGCCGCCGCCGACCCATCTCGCCGCTGTGCGACTTGCGGGAAATATTGTAGCTTCCCGACCATGCATCCGACCGAAGCCTTCCAGCGCTATCGCAAAGACATCCTGCAAATCGCGGAATCATTCGGTGCCCGCAATCCGCGGGTGTTCGGTTCAGTCGCCCGTGGGGACGCGACGGAATGGAGCGACGTCGATATTCTGGTTCAGTTCGAGAAGGGCCGGAGCCTGCTCGATCTCATCGGATTGAAACAAGCGCTGGAGGATTTGCTTTCCTGCCGCGTCCATGTGGTCAGCGAGCCGGGACTGAAACGGTCGCGCCGCGAGCGCATCCTGGCTGAGGCGCGTCCGATATGAGCCGGGACCGCGAATGGATTGAAGAAATCCACGAGGCCGCTCTTCGCATCGAGAGCTACCTTTCACCCGATCTGCCCGCGTTTCTCGCCGATGGAAAAACGCAGGATGCGGTGATCCGGCAATTCGCCATCATCGGCGAGGCCACCAAGCGCCTCTCCGATGGCGTGCGCAATTGTTACCCTGCCGTTCCCTGGCGGAAGCTCGCCGGTCTTCGCGATCTTTTGATCCATGACTACGAAGGCGTCGATCCGGAGATTCTATGGGAAATCACGCAGCGGGATTTCGCTCTATTGAAGAAAACGATTCAGCAAATGCTCGACGATCTGGAAAGCCCGCCATGACGCGAGACCTCGCAACCCCGCCATAGCCATGAGCCATCAAATCGATCCCGTCATTTTGCAAAAGCTTGCCGCCTTCAGCCAGCGGCGGCGGAAGCTGATTATCTTTCGCGGCGTTTGCGCGGCGCTGGCGACGCTGCTGGCGACGATGATGCTGATTGCGTTCATTGATTGGATTTTCGTGCTGCCGGATGGCGTGCGGTGGGGGCTGAGTGTGGCGGCTTATCTGGCGGTGATTGTGGTGGAGTGGCGGTCGTGTCTGCGGCTGCTGATGCATGCGCCGGGGCCGAAGCGGCTGGCGCGGCTGGTGGAGCACGCGGAGCCGAAATTGCGTGAGGATTTGCTTTCGGCGGTGGAACTGGGCGATGCGCGGTCGGATGCGGCGTTTGATTCGGAGCAGTTCCGCGCGCTGGTGCAGAGCGATGTGGCGTCGCGGATGGAGGGGATGGATGTGGAGCGGCTGCTGCCGGCGAATCTGGTGCGGCGTTATACGGCGATTGCGGCGGGGATTGCGGTGGCGTGCGTGGTGGCGTTTGCGCTGACGGGGTTTCAGTTCGGCACGCTGATGATGCGCGCGCTTTTGCCGATGGCGAATCTCGGGCGTGTTTCCAAAGTACAGGTGCGGGTCATGGAACCGGCGCCGGCGGAGATGCGGGTGCCGCAGGGCGACACGGTGCCGCTGGTCATCGAGATCACGGGGCAGCGGGCGAACAAGGCGATGCTGGAGACTTTCACGAAGACCGGCGGGCGCGAGTTGGTGCAGATGAATCCGATTGGGAAGGATCGCTTTTCCGCGACGATCCAGGTGGCGCGGGAGGATGTGCAGTACCGGGTGCGGGCGGGCGATGCGATCACGCGGAAGTATCAGCTCGAAAGCGTGGCGCGGCCGGCGGTGGTGCAGTTTCACAAGACCTACGTGTATCCCGAATACACGCGGCTCGCGGTGAAGCGGGTGACGGAGGAGAATGGCGATCTCGCGGCGATCGAGGGCACGGAGGTGGAGCTGCGGCTGACGACGAATCAGAAAGTGAAGGACGGCGAGCTGCGGGTGGAGCAGGGGAAAAAGAGCACGGTGGTGCCGCTGACGGCG
>JAYWEP010000160.1:0-7026 GCA_043779205.1 Chthoniobacter sp.
CGGATGTTGAAAACCTATCCGCAGCATCGCGGGCGGCTGACGGATTCGCTGATCGGCGACCTTTTCGAGCGCGATTTCACGGAGCTGTATGCGGCGATGAGCGAGTTCGCCGAGCTCCCCGCCGACCTTCCGCATGGCCGCGCGCCGGCTGGAGTCGCGGCATGACAACGGGCGCAGGCAAACGAGGAGGCATGTCCGACTCCCTTTTGTCTTCACGTCACCGGGCGGGGCGGCATCGAAAGAATGTCACGCGTGAGCAAAGCGGCGCGAGGACGCGCCGCACTCCAACGCGCTTCGCGCAGAACCAGCGCCGCCTTCATTTTCGCGCGAAGCGCTTTGGAGTGCGCGGCGTCCTCGCAGCGCTTTGTTCACGCTTTGCAGTGATCGTGCTGACCACCGCGTTGAGCCTTTGCGCGCAAGCCGTTGTGGCGGCGGACTGGCCGCATTTTCTCGGGCCGAAGTATGACAACAGTTCCACGGAAACCGGCCTGCGGCACGAGTGGCCGAAGGAAGGGCCGCACAAGCTGTGGGAGTCGCCGAAGGGCGCGGGGCATTCCGCGCCGGCGGTGAGCGGGGGAAAGGTCGTGGTCTTTTCCGCCGAGGGCGAAAATGAAGCCGTCGAGGCGCTCGATGCGGCGAGCGGCAAGCCGCTTTGGCGCGTGAAGTATCCGGCGTCGTCCACGGCGAAATATGGCGGCGGTTCCGGCCCGTGCTCGAATCCGACGATTGCCGATGGGCGCGTTTTCACGCTTGGCATTTCCAGCATCCTGCACTGCTTCGATCTCGCGACGGGCAAGATCGTGTGGAAGCGCGAACTCGCGGCGGATTACGAATTGTTGCCGACGTTCTTCGGACAAGGTGGGACGCCGCTGGTGATTGGTGATCGCGTGATCGTCTCGCTCGGCACGCGCGATCAGAAATCCGTGGTCGCGTTCGACGCGGCGACGGGGAAGGAAGTGTGGGCGGCCAAGCATGCGTGGGGTTCGAGCTATTCGTCGCCGGTCGCGGCCACGCTGCACGGACGCGAGTGCGTGCTCGCCTACCAGGGCGGCATGGGCGATCCACCGACGGGCGGGCTCCTCGTCATCGACGCGAAGACCGGGGCCGTGCTCAGCGCCACGCCGCATCGGGCGAAGATGTTTGCGAGCGCGAGCATTTCCGCGCCAGTCGTCGCGGGGGCGCGCGTGTTTGTCGCGGAGGCTTACACCGAGGGCGGGATGTGCGTGGAGATTGCGCCGGATTTTTCGGCGAAGCCGGCGTGGCTCGCGCCGAAGCTCGACACCTACATCGTTACGGCTGTCCCACACGACGGCGCGCTTTATGGCTTCGCCGGGCAGCATCAGCAAAACGCGGAGCTGGCATGCTACGACCTCGCGACTGGCAAGGAGCAGTGGCGCGATGAACTCGGCGGAAAATTTCAGCGTGCTTCACTCATTCGCGTGGACGGGGCGTTTCTCTGCCTCGGCGAAAACGGTGATCTCGCGTGGCTCGACCTCTCGCCGCGCGGGGCGGTGGTGAAAGCGCACGCGAAACTTTTTCACGCGCCGGAAACGTGGACGCCGCCGGTGATCAGCGACGGGCGTCTTTTCATCTGCCAGAACCAGCCGGGCGGCGGCGGCACGAAGCCGCGGATCATCTGCTATGAACTGCGCGGCGAATAATCCGGGGAGCGCACGCGTCCCGCGTGCTGGCGACGGCGTCTCGCCGTCGCGAACTTTTTGCGGCGTGCAATTTGCGAAGACGCCTTCCCAATCGGGAACCTCGGGAAGTTCGTCGCGGCGGGACGCCGCGACCAGCACGCGGGACGCGTGCGCTCCCCGGCGCTCCGGAGCCGAGCGCCCATGAAGATCGTCCTGCTCACGCCCGGCACGGGCAGCTACTACTGCGGCGTGTGCATGCGGGACAATGCGCTGGCGAAGGAACTCATCCGGCAAGGGCACGATGCGGTGATGCTGCCGATGTATCTGCCGCTCACGCTCGACGAAGGCGCGGCCAGCCCGGACTCGGAGATTTTTTTCGGCGGGGTGAATGTCTATTTGCAGCAAAAGCTCGCGCTTTTCCGGCACACGCCGCGCTGGCTGGACCGGTTGCTCAACGCCCGCGGTCTGCTGCAGCTCGCGGCGAAACAGAGCGGCATGACGGCGACGGCGGACGTGGGTGCGCTCACGCTCTCGATGCTGCAAGGCGAGCACGGGCGTCAGGCGAAGGAACTCGCGAAACTCATTGAATGGCTGCGCGAGCATCGGCCCGATGCCGTGTGGCTTTCCACGGCGCTGCTCGTGGGATTGGCGCGCGGGATCAAGGACGCGCTCGGCGTGCCGGTGCTGGCGTCGCTGCAAGGTGAGGACAGTTTTCTCGACGGGCTGCCGGAGCCGTGGCGCACGCGCTCGTGGGAGGCGATGGGCGAGCGGGCGCGGGATGTGGATGCGTGCATCGCGCCGAGCCGGTACTACGCGGAGCTGATGGGTGGGCGGATGCGGCTCGCGGCGGAAAAGCTGAGGGTGATTCCGAATGGGGTGGCGATCGAGGAAACATTTAACGTCCAACGTTCAACGTCCAACGTCCAACGGACGGTCGGCTATCTCGCGCGGTTCATTCCGGGGAAGGGACTAGGGCTCGTGGTCGAGGCGTTCATTCTGCTGAAAAAGCGCGGGCGCTTTCCCGATGCGAAGCTGCGCTGTGCCGGCGCGATGACGGCGGACGACGAACGGTATGTGGCGACCTTGCGACGGAAGCTGATGGATGCAGGGTTGGCGGGCGACGCGGAGTTTCTGCCAAACGTGAGCCGCGAGGAGAAGGCGGCGTTTTTGCAAAGCCTCACGCTGCTCTCCGTGCCGGCGAGTTATGGCGAGGCGTTCGGGCTCTACCTTGTCGAGGCGTGGGCCGCGGGCGTGCCGGTGGTGCAGCCGCGATGCGCGGCGTTTCCCGAACTGATCGAGGCGACAGGCGGCGGGATTTTGTGCGAACCCGGCAGTGCGGAGGCGCTGGCCGACGGCTGGGAGTCGCTGCTCGCAGAGCCCGCGAAAGCGCAAGCGATGGGCGCGCGCGGGCGGGCGGCGGTGGCGCGCGAGTTTTCGATGCCGCGGATGGCGGAGCGTTTCGTCGCGCTGACCGTGGAGGCGCAAGGCGGCGGACTTGCCCGCGGAAAGGATGTTCACTAACTTCCGCCCATGGCACCTGATCAAGTTCGCAAAATTCTTAACGCGGTTCCGTTTCGCCCATTCACGGTGGAGATCGCCGGCGGACGGGAAGTGCCGGTGAAGCACATGGACTACGCGCAGTTGTCGCCCGCCGGGCGAACGCTCGTGGTCTTTAGCGACGACGATGACGCGGCCGACATCATCGACGTATTCCTCATCACCCGGCTTGGTCTGGCGAAGACTCCGACTCGTCGGAAATAATGCCACACGAATTCAAGCTCACCCGCCGCGTGGAATTCGCGGAGACGGATATGGCCGGCATCGTCCACTTCGCGAATTTCTTTCGCATGATGGAGGCGACCGAACACGCCTTCTTTCGCTCGCTCGGCTTTTCCATCCACGGCCACGATCCCGTGAGCACGACCGGCTGGCCGCGCGTGAGCGCGAGCTGCGATTTCCGCGCGCCGCTGCGCTTCGAGGATGAGGTCGAAATTCACCTCCTCGTCGCGGAAGTCCGCACGCGCTCGATCCGCTACGTCTTCATTTTTCGCAAAGCCGCCGACGGCACCGAGGTCGCGCGCGGCGAAGTCGTGGCCGTTTGCGCGAGCGTGGAGAAAGCCACGGGCAGACTCAGCGCCGTGCCGATTCCCGAAGCCGTGCGCGCCGCCATCGAGCCCGCGCCGGTGAAGTTGCTTCACGAAGGTCAGCACGCCTGACGCTTTTCCCCGAACACATCCGCACCCACTCAATGTCCAACCCAACCACCAAACCCAAATCAATGAACTGGCTTATCTTCGCATACCTCACCGTCCTTTCGTGGGGCGTCTATGGCGTCCTCCTCCACATCGGTCGCAGCGACATGCCCGCGGGCGCAGAGGCGGGCAACGCCGGGCTGAAGGCCTTCCTCTGGGTCGGCATCGCCTATTTCGTCGTCGCCGTGGTCGGCCCGCTCATCGTGCTGAAAATGCGCGGCTCGAATTTCAGCTTCGCCGGCCCCGGCATCACGTGGAGCTTCGTCGCCGGCGTCGCGGGCGCGCTCGGGGCGTTCACGCTCGTGCTCGCGCTCGGGGCGGCGGCGGCCACGATGAAAGGGGCCGCGCCGTCCGCGGTCATGCCGATCGTTTTTGGCGGAGCGCCGATTGTGAATGCGTTCGTGGCCATGATGGTGCATCCGCCGGAGGGCGGCTTCAAGGCGGTGCCGCTGCCCTTCATCGCCGGCATCGTGCTCGCGGCGGTCGGCGCTTTTCTCGTGGCAAAGTACGCGCCGACGAACCAGGGCGGGCCGGCGAAACCAGCGGTCGCGGCGAGCCAGCCCGCCGGGCACTGACGCCGCGTGGAGCCGGTGAATCAGCTCGAACGCCTGCGCGCGCTGCTCGCGGAAATCCTGCCGCGCAACCGCTTCGTCGCGCACCGGCTGGGCGACTTCGGCGGGCTGCGCGACCTCGCGGATTTCACGGCGCGCGTGCCGTTCACGCACAAGGCGGAGCTGGTCGCCGACCAGGCCGCGCATCCGCCCTACGGCTCGAATCTCACTTTTCCCGCCGCTGACTACACGCGCTTCTGCCAGACGAGCGGGACGACGGGCCGCCCGCTCGCGATCCTCGACACGAACGAAAGCTGGCAGTGGATGCTCGGCAACTGGCGACGCATCTACGCCGCCGCCGGAGTCGCGCCGGGCGCGCGCGTTTATTTCGCGTTTTCGTTTGGGCCGTTCCTCGGGTTCTGGACGGCGTTTGAAGCCGCGGCGCAGCACGGCTGCCTGTGCCTGCCCGGCGGCGGCTTGAGCAGCGCGGCGCGCGTGCGAGCGATCATCGAGCACCGCGCCGAAGTGCTCTGCTGCACGCCGACCTACGCGCTGCGGCTGATTGATGTGGCGCGGGAGGAAAACATCGCGCTCAACGCGGCGGAGGTGCGCACGATCATCGTCGCCGGCGAGCCGGGCGGCAGCGTGCCGGCGGTGCGCGAGCGCATCCGCGCGGGGTGGAATGGGGCGCGGGTGGTCGATCATTACGGCATGACGGAGGTCGGCCCGGTGGCTTACGAAGACCCGCAGCGCGAGGGCGTGCTGCGCATCGTCGAGGAATCGTATTTCGCGGAAGTGATCGAGCCGGGTGGCGCTGCGCCGGTGGCGGAAGGCGGTGTCGGCGAGCTCGTGCTCACGCCGCTCGGGCGGCAGTCGTGGCCGCTGCTGCGCTATCGCACCGGCGATCTCGTGAAGTGGTCGCGCGACGCGCAGGGTATCGCGCTGGAAGGGGGCGTCATCGGCCGCGCGGATGACATGGTTGTGGTGCGCGGCGTGAACATTTATCCGACCGCCGTCGAGGCCGTGGTGCGCGCGATTCCGGAGATCGGCGAATACCGCGTGGTCGTCTCGCGGCGCAGCGCGATGACTGAACTGGAGGTGCAGATCGAGTCGTCCGACGACACCGCTTCGGCACGGCTGGAGCGTGCTTTGAACCAGGCCTTTTCGCTGCGCATCCCGGTGACGCGCGTCGCTGCAAATTCGCTCCCGCGTTTTGAAATGAAGGCGCGGCGGTGGGTCGGCGCGGAAGAATGAAGGCGCTCGCGATGCGGCGACAGCCTCCAAAAACAGGCCGTCATTCTGAACGGAGTCCCGCGAGTCTGCGAGAGGGACGGAGTGAAGAATCGCTGACTGTAACGTGGGCGGAGGCGGTGGGGCGGGCGCGCACATTTCACGAGACCGCCTCCGCCCATTACTGTCAGCGATTCTTCACTGCGTTTCGCCTGCCGCCTTCGCCCGTGGCGAAACTCCGTTCAGAATGACGGCGTGGTTTTTTCGACGCGGACGCGGACGCTGGTGCGATGACGTGAAAGAACCTTTGCACCACCGCGCCTTTGCGTGACTCAATCTCCGGCATGCTCCTCGAAATCAAAAACCTTACGAAAACCTACCGCGCTCCCGATGGGGGCGATGCGGTGGAGGTGTTGCGCGGCGTGGAGCTGCGCGTGGCGGCGGGGGAGACGGTGGCGATCACCGGGCCGTCGGGGTCGGGGAAGAGCACGGTGCTGAATATCGTCGGCGCGCTGGATCGGGCGGATGCGGGGGAGGTGCTGGTGGAGGGGCGCGATGTGGAGAAGCTGGGCGAGGCGGAGGTGGCGGCGTACCGGAGCACGACGGTCGGGTTCATCTTCCAGCTTCATCATTTGCTGCCGCAATGCACGGTGCTGGAAAATGTGCTGGTGCCGACGCTGGCGCAGCCGCGGGGGGAGCGCGGCGTTTTGCGCGCCCGCGCGGAATCGCTGCTGGCGGCGGTGGGGCTGGAGCATCGGCGCGGGCATCGGCCGGGGCAGCTTTCGGGGGGGGAAAGGCAGCGCGTGGCGGTGGCGCGGGCGCTCATCAATCAGCCGAAGCTGCTGCTCGCGGATGAGCCGACGGGGGCGCTCGACCGGGTGAACGCGGGGCGGCTGGTGGATTTGCTGGTGGAGATGAATCGCGCGCAGGGGGTGGCGGTGATCATGGTCACGCACGCGCCGGAGCTGGCGGGGCGGATGGGGCGGGTGGTGGAGTTGGTGGATGGGAAATTGGCGGAGGTGCGGCGGTGAGGGGCGCGTGGCCGCGAGTTCCGGGGAGCGCGCGCGTCCCGCGTGCTGGCGAAGGCGTCTCGCCTTCGCGAACTTCCCTGCGCGTCGAATGCGGGAGGGGCGCGCGATCACTCCACACGCCGCCGGAAGTTCGTCGTGTCGGGACGACACGACCAACACGCGGGACGCGTGTGCTCCCCGGAGTTCGCGGCGACGCGCGATTTGCATGAAAGCGCTCACGCTGATCCTGCGGGGGGCGCGGTTTTATTGGCGGACGCATCTCGGCGTGGTGCTGGGCGCGGCGCTGGCGACGATGGTGCTGACGGGTTCGCTGCTCACGGGC
>JAYWEP010000161.1:0-5629 GCA_043779205.1 Chthoniobacter sp.
CTATAACTGGCATCGTCCTCATCACTCTCTCAAGCTCCGCTCTCCCATCTCCAGACTCCGCCTGCCCATGAACAACGTGTTGAGCCTCCACACCTAGGCACGGGCGCAGTTCCGTCGCGATGCGCAGCCGCGGAGATCGGAATGTCATCGTGAGTCTGAGGCGAGCCGATTTGCTTCGCCAACCTCCCGCTGGCCGCGTATGCAGGCGGAAAAGGAACTCCCGCCATGAACCTCACGGAAGCTCCGCGGACAACATGATGAACTCCCAACAGCTCTACCTCGGCCTCGCGATCCTCGCCGTCATCCTCGTCATCGTCTTCCTTTTGAAAGACCGCATCACCGCATTCTCCGGGCGGTGGGGAAAAGGGAGCGTGGACATCAAAGCCAGCGAGCCCGAGCCGACTCGCGCTGGCGTGCGTGTCCAAGGCGTCGAAGCCGGACGCGACGCGACGATTGCCAACCGCGCCGGTGACGGCGTCGATGCCGGGAAGGTGAAGGCCGGGCGCGACGCGAAGATCACCAACGATCCCGCGCCCCCAAAAACGTAGCCCTCGCTCCCGAGGCGACGGGGACGGGGGCGATGATGCAAGCGCAGGGTCTTACCGCCGACCGCGACAACATCCTCGTTCAAGGCAATCTCATCCAGAACATCTCCGCCGCGCCCACCGGCGTCTCCTCCCTCCACCAGCTCCCGCCCATCCCCGCCGTCTTCACCGGGCGCGATGCCGAGATCGATGAGCTGCTCGCGGCGCTCACCGCCGACCACGCCGCCGGGGCCTCCATCTCCGGCCGGACGCAGGGCTTGCAGGGCATGGGCGGCGTGGGCAAGACCGCCCTCGCCATCGTCCTCGCCCACCGGCTCGCGACGCGCTACCCGGACGCCCAGCTTTTCCTCAATCTCCGCGGGGCCGCCGACGGGCAGACCGCCGTCCCGCCCGCCGAGGCCATGCGCACCGTCATCCTTGCCTTCCGGCCCGATGCCGGGCAGTTGCCGGAGGAGGAGGAAAAGCTCGCGCCCGTCTATCGCTCCATCCTCGCCGGGGCCGGGCGCGTCCTCCTCGTGCTGGACAACGCCGCCGGGGCCGGCCAGGTCCGCCCGCTGCTCCCGCCGCCCGGCTGCCTGCTCCTCGTCACCTCCCGCGCGCACTTCAAACTTCCCGGTCTGGAAGTGTGCGATCTCGACTGCCTCGCGCCGGACAAGGCGCGCGCCCTCCTCGTGCAGCTCGCCCCGCGTATCCAGCCGCACGAGGCCGACGCCGCCGCGCTCTGCGGCGGCCTGCCCATCGCGCTGGAGGTCTTCGCCGGCGCGGTCAATGACCGCAGCCTCACGCCCGTCTCCGAGCTGCTCGCCCGCCTGCGCCGCGGCGAGGATGCGCTCGCGCCCGTGGATGCCGCCTTCGCCGTGAGCGAGGGGCTGCTGGTGGATGCCGTGCGCGCCGCGTGGCATGTGCTCTCCGTCTTCACCGCCAGCTTCGACCTGCGCGCCGCCGCCGCCGTGTGGGGGATGGAGGAAAAGGCCGCGCTCGCCGCCATGCAGGCGCTTCTCAATGCCAGCCTCACCGAGCACAACGCCGCCAACGGCCGCTTCCGCCTGCACGATCTCGTGCGGCAGTTCTGCGCCGGGCGGCTCGCCGGGCCGGAGCGCACCGCCGCCTTGATGCGCCATGCCGGGCATTACCGCGATGTCGGTGCGGAAACCGACGAGCTTTATATGAAAGGCGGCGAGAATGTACTGCGCGGGCTGGAACTCTTCGACCGCGAGCGCACGCAGATCGAGGCCGCCTTCGACTGGCTCCAGCAAGCACCCGACGAGGAATCCGCCGCCCTGCTCCTCTCCCTCGTGGATGGCGTCGTCTATACCAGCGACATGCGCTTTCACCCGCGCCAGCGCATCCGCTGGCTGGAAGCCCAATGCGCGGCTAGCCGCATAGTCAACAACAGGCTCGCGGAAGGTACATCGCTCGGCAACCTTGGTAACGCCTATCGGCAACTGGGCAACCTGCAGAAGGCTATTCAGCTTCACGAGCAACAGCTAAAAATCCACCACGAGTTGAACAACAGGCGCGGCGAAGGGATCGCTCTTGGCAGTCTTGCAACGGCCTATTTCGTCTCGGGAAACACGGGTAAGGCCGTCGAACTCTACGAGCAGCGCCTGGCCATTGCTCACGAGGTTGGAGACCGACGAGGCGAGGGAACTGTGCTCGGCAATCTCGGTAGTGCATTCCGGGAGTTGGGCGATGCCGCCAGAGCGATTGAGTTCTACGAACGGCAGTTGTTAGTCGTCCGCGAGATTGGCGATCGGATTGGCGAAGGCAATGCTCTCGGAAATCTCGGCGTCGCCTATTTTGACTTGGGCGATGCGCGCAAAGCCATCGAGTTCTACGAAAGCCAGTTGATGGTTGTCCGCGAGATCGGTGATCGCCGCGGCGAAGGAACCGCCTTGCGTAACTTCGCAATCGCGCTCGACAAACTCGGCGACCGCGTGCAGGCCATCGCCCACGCCGCGGCTGCGCTGGAGATTTACGAGGCGATCGAAGCCCCCAACGCCGCCCAAGTCCGCGCGAAGCTGGCGGAGTGGCGCGGGGAGTGAGGGACTGTGAAAGAAGTCATTTGGGGTCCACGAAAGGCACGAAATGACACGAAAGCGGGGGGCGTTTTTCGTGTCCTTTCGTGCCTTTCGTGGACCTCTCAGGCGAGTCGAAACGTGCCGCGGGCGACAACGTGCAGCTCTTCGACCCGAGCGGCACGCCCGTGCGCATGGACGCCGTGCAGTGGGACCAGCAGATCGCCGACAAAACGATCGGGAAAATCGCGGGCGTGTGGCAGCTCAACAACGCCACGCCCAACGCCGCGAACACCGACGCCACGCTCGCGCCCGCGACCGACGTAGCGCTCAACGAATGGCTCGCGAACCCGAATCCGCCCGGCGAGGACTTCATCGAGCTGTTCAACAAAAACGCGACGCTGCCCGCCGCGCGGCTGGCTCGGGCTGACGGCCGACGAAAATCCCGGCGTGGGCCACGTCGATTTCAAACTGCCCCTGCCCGGCGACACGCTCGCGCTGCTCGACGCGAGCGGCAACGCGCTCGCCACCGTGACCTTCGGCGCGCAGGCCGCGGGCGTGGCGCAGGGCCGGAATCCAGACGGTTCCGCGACGATCGTGACCCTGCCGATTCCCACGCCCGGCGCGGCGAATTACGTGAACAGCTACACCGGCCCGGCGATCAACGAAGTGCTCACGATCAACGCCACCGGCGCGCTGGCGCCGTGGGGCGCGCGGCCCGCGTGGGTCGAGATTTTCAACGCGAGCGCGCCGGGCTTCGACCTCAGCGGCATGAAGCTGGGCGCGGCGAACACCGCCGCGTCCGCGTGAAATCCAGCATCGCGCCCGGCGAGACGGCGAAATTTCTCCGCCTCCTCCTGACGCCGTAAACCGCGCGGGGTTTTGCGCTTTCCTCGCACGGCGGCTTCGGCCCATCATCCCCGGCATGCACCCGCGCACGTCCCCGGCGATCCTGTTTTCACTCATCGCTCTGGCCGCGCTGCCGCTGGGCTGCAAGCGGGGTGCCGGCCCGGATCTCGCCGCCGAAGTCGCGCGGCTCAATGCCGAGTCGGAGGGTTTGAAGCAAAAACTCAGCGCGGCGGAAAAGGCTCTCGAAGCCCGGAAGGACGCGGTGGTGCTGGCTGCGGACGCCACGGACGCGGCGAAAAAACAGGCGGTGGAAAAGGAGCAGCTCGCCGCCCAAAAGGACGCGCAAATCCGCGCCTTGCAGGCCGAGCTGACGGCGCTGAAAAAAAGCGAGGCTCTCGTTTTCGCGGAGATCAGCGGCTTTCAGCAAAAGGGGCTGACCACCGTCGCGCTCAGCCGGTATGAGCAGTTCACCAGGGACTACCCGCAGAGCCCGCTCGTCGCGAACGCCGTCTTCGCCATGACCCAACTTTCCGCGACCGCCGACCGCGAGGCCAGGACGCGCGCCAGCCAGGTGAGCCCGAAGCGCCGGGAGGCTGAGGTTTTGCAATACCTCGCGGACGGCACGGCCTCCGTCGAGGAGATCGCGCCGCTGCTGAAAAACAAGACGCCCGCCGCGGTCGTGAAGCTCCTCGGGCCACCGAGCCGGACGTATCGGAATGGGACGGAATTTGGGTATGTGGACAAAGTGAGCGACCCCGCGAAGGGCGGCAAAGACACGCTCGTCATCAGCTTTGATGAAGGCAAAGTCTCCGGCCTGCGCGCCGGTTATCTCGGGCGGGAGATCAAGCCCTGAGAGGGCGTCTAAAAAAGTGCCCCGCTGCAGGGGAAGCTGACAGCTTCCCCTGCAGCGGGGCACGCATTTTTAGACGCCCTCTGAGAGCTGCGGCAGCGCGGGGCTGAAGCGCCGAAAAAGCCGCCCCGGTTTCCTGGGGCGGCTTTTCCAATTCAGCGAACCAAGCCGGCGGCTTACTTCTTCTTCACCGCCCGTTTTTCCTCGATCGCCGCCTGCGCCGCGGCGAGGCGGGCGACGGGGACGCGGTAGGGCGAGCAGCTCACGTAGTTCAGGCCGAGCTTGTGGCAGAACTTTACGCTGTCCGGGTCGCCGCCGTGCTCGCCGCAGATGCCGAGCTTGATGTTCGGACGGCTGCTGCGGCCTTTCTCGACGGCCATGCGCATGAGCTGGCCGACGCCGACGGTGTCGAGCGTGGCGAAGGGGTTCTTCTTGAACACTTCGTTTTCGATGTAGGGCATCATGAAGTTGCCCATGTCGTCGCGGCTGATGCCGAGCGCGGTCTGGGTGAGGTCGTTCGTGCCGAAGCTGAAGAACTCCGCGGTCTGCGCGATTTCGTCGGCGGTGAGGGCGCCGCGCGGGACTTCGATCATGGTGCCGACCATGTAGTCGAATTTGATCTTCTTCTCGGCCATGACTTCCTTGGCGACGCGGTGGACGATCTCGACCTGGAGATCGAGTTCCTTTTTGAAACCGACGAGCGGGATCATGATCTCGGGCTTCACCTTGATCTTCTTTTTCGCCACATCGGCGGCGGCCTCGAAGACGGCGCGGGCCTGCATCTCGGTGATCTCGGGATAGGCGATGCCGAGGCGGCAGCCGCGGTGGCCGAGCATGGGGTTGAACTCGTGGAGGTCCTTCACGCGCTGGGCGATTTTCTCGGAGCTGATGTTGATTTTTTGCGCGAGCGCCTGCTGGGCGGCGTGATCGTGCGGCAGGAACTCGTGGAGCGGCGGGTCGAGGAAGCGGATGGTCGCCGGGAAGCCTTTGAGGGCCTTGAAGATTCCGGTGAAATCGGCGCGCTGGTAGGGCAGAAGCTTCTTCAGTGCGGCGATGCGGTCGTCGGTCTTGTCGGCGAGGATCATCTCGCGCATGGCGTCGATGCGGTCGCCCTCGAAGAACATGTGCTCGGTGCGGGTGAGGCCGATGCCGACGGCCCCAAAGGCGAGGGCGTTTTCGGTCTGCTCGGGGTTGTCGGCGTTCGCGCGGACATCCATGCGGGTGGCCTGGCCGCACCATTGCATGAGCTGGTTGAAGGCTTTGAATTGCTCGGTCTTCTGCGCGGCTTTGTCGCCGTGGAGCATGCCGGTGATGATCTCGCTCGGCTGGGTGGCGAGCTGGCCGGCATAGACGGTGCCGGTGGTGCC
>JAYWEP010000162.1:0-3183 GCA_043779205.1 Chthoniobacter sp.
TCGCTGATAAGCTAAAGGTCAGATCTTGATGGTGATGTCCACACCGGCCGGGAGGTTGAGTTTCTTCAACTCGTCCACGGTCTTCGCGGTCGGCTCGATGATGTCGAGCAGGCGCTTGTGCGTACGGATTTCGAACTGCTCCATGGATTTCTTATCCACGTGCGGGGAGCGGTTCACGGTAAATTTCTCGATGCGTGTCGGCAGAGGAATCGGCCCTGCGACCTTTGCGCCCGTGCGCTTGGCGGTCTCGACGATCTCCGAGGACGACTGGTCGAGCATCCGAAAATCGAATGCTTTAAGACGGATGCGAATACGTTGTCCGGTCATAGATAAAGTAGGTTACTTGGCCTTCTGGTCGAGCACGGCGGCGAGCACCTGGGCAGGGACTTGATCGAAATGGGAAGGCTCCATCGAGTAACTGGAGCGCCCCTTCGAGAGAGAGCGGATCGCCGTGGCATAGCCGAACATTTCCGCCAGCGGCACTTCCGCGTTGACGATGGAAAGATTCAGCTTGTTCTCAATGCTCATGATCTTGCCGCGGCGGCGGTTGAGATCCCCCATGATGTCGCCCTGATACTCTTCAGGAGTGCTGTTTTCGACTTTCATGATCGGCTCGAGAAGGATGGCTCCCGCCTTTTTGAAGCCGTCTTTCACTGCGAAGATGGCAGCCATCTTGAAAGCCAGCTCATTGGAGTCAACGTCGTGGTAGCTGCCGTCGATGATGTCGATTTCAACGTCAATCACGGGGTAGCCACCGACCACACCATTCAGAATGGCCTCTTCAACGCCCTTCTTGCAGGCCGGGATATACTCCTTGGGAATAGTTCCGCCGACGACCTTGTTTTCGACAACAAGACCTTTTCCACGCTCGCCGGGGCGAACATTAACAATCACATGACCATACTGACCGCGTCCACCGGACTGCTTGATCAGCCTGCCTTCGCCCGTCGCCGCAGTGGTGATGGTTTCGCGATAGGCGATCTGCGGCTTGCCGGCGGTCGCCTCGACCTTGAACTCGCGGAACATGCGGTCGCGGATGATTTCAAGATGCAACTCGCCCATGCCTGCAATGATCGTCTGCCCAGTATCCTCATCGGTATGGACGCGGAACGTCGGATCTTCTTCAGCAAGACGCTGGAGTGCATTGCCCATTTTCTCCTGATCGACTTTGGTCTTGGGCTCGATGGACATCGAGATAACCGGGTCGGGAAATGAGGGCGGTTCGAGCAGGATGGTGTGATCTTCGTCGCAAAGCGTGTCGCCAGTGGTCACATTCTTGATGCCAACGATGGCCGCAATGTCACCGGAGTAAATGGTGTCGATGTCCTCGCGCTTATCGGCCTGAATCTGAATCAGGCGACTGATGCGATCGCGCTTGTTGGTGCGAGGGTTATAGATGGTGTCACCCTTTGTGACCTTCCCGCTATAGACGCGGAAGAAGACGAGCTTGCCGACGAAGGGATCAGTCCAGAGTTTGAATGCGAGCGAGCAGAACTTGGCGTTGTCATCCGTCACGGCCTCCATAGGAACCAAGGTGTCCGGATCCATGCCTTTGGCTGGCGGAATGTCGATCGGGCTTGGGAGGTAGTCGATGACGGCATCTACCAGATACTGCACACCCTTGTTCTTGAAAGCGGAGCCACCGACAACCGGGACAAATTTGTTGGCGATGGTCTGGCGACGAATGCCAGCCTTGAGCATCTCGATGCTGATCGGCCTCTCTTCAATAAAGGCCGTGCCGATTTCATCGTCGAGATCGGCGATTGCGGAAAGCAGTTCGTCGTAGGCGTTATCGACCAAATCCTTATGATCCGCAGGGATTTCCTCGATCTTGTAGTTCGAGCCCATCTCCTTGTCGTCGATGTAAATGATCGCCTTCTTATTGATGATATCGAGCTGGCCGCGGAGGGTGTCTTCCGCACCGAGCGGGATGAGCACCGGCCAGGCATTGGCACCCAGCTTGGTGCGCATATCCTTGATGGCGTTGTTAAAGTTCGCACCCGTGCGATCCATCTTATTGACGAAAGCGATGCGCGGCACGTTGTACTTCATCGCCTGGCGCCACACTGTCTCAGACTGCGGCTGCACGCCAGCCACGCCGCAGAACACCGCGATGGCACCATCCAACACCCGCAGCGAACGCTCGACCTCGGCCGTGAAATCCACATGGCCGGGGGTGTCGATGATGTTCACCCGCATCTTGATGTCTTCGTAAGCCTTATAGACACCCGCTTCCTTGCGCTGCTGCCAAAAGCATGTCGTCGCCGCGGACGTGATCGTAATGCCGCGCTCGCGCTCCTGCTCCATCCAGTCCGTGACCGTGGTGCCGTCATGCACCTCGCCGATCTTGTGGATCATGCCGGTGTAGAATAGGATGCGCTCGGTCAGCGTCGTCTTGCCGGCATCGATGTGCGCGGCAATGCCGATGTTGCGCGTCCGCTCCAGTGGGTACTGGCGGTTCGGCGAATTCGGGTTGGTGGTTACGGGAGCAGCAGCGGCTGACATAGTCGGTACTGGTTAGAAGCGGAAGTGGGCGAAGGCGCGATTGGCCTGGGCCATCTTATGGGTGTCGTCGCGCTTCTTGATGGCATTCCCCTGCCCGCTCGCGGCTTCCTTGAGTTCGTTGGCGAGCGCCTTCATCAGGGGGATGTTTTTCCGCGCCTGGGCGTAACCGACGATCCAGCGCATCGCGAGAGCGAGCTGGCGGGCCGGCGGCACTTCCATCGGCACCTGATAGGTCGCACCACCTACGCGGCGGCTCTTCACTTCGAGGCGCGGCTTCACGTTATCAATCGCCTTGTTCAAAACCTCGAGGGGATCGACGGCGTCCGTTCCCGTGCGGGTCTCCTCGATGGCCGTATAGACGATGCGCTCGGCGAGCGATTTTTTGCCGTCCTGCATGACCGTGGCGATGAGGCGTGCAACCACCGGACTGCCATAACGGGCGTCCAATTTTTCTGTCTTATGAATGACTCGGCGACGACGGGACATGTGGAGTGTGGTTGAAAGCGGTTACTTCTTCTTGCCCTTGGCACCTTTGGCAGCCTCGGCGGCTTCCGCACCCTTTTTCGGACGCTTGGCACCATACTTCGAGCGGCTGCGGCGGCGGCCATCCACCCCGAGGGCGTCGAGCGTGCCACGGACGATGTGGTAACGCACACCGGGCAAATCCTTCACCCGGCC
>JAYWEP010000163.1:0-44800 GCA_043779205.1 Chthoniobacter sp.
GCGCTCCCGCCGGGATGGATCGTGCCGACGCGCGTCTCAGGCACGAAGGCGCGCACCTTGATATTTGTCGGCGGGAGCAGCGCGATCACGGGCCTCCCCGCCGCGACCCATTCTCCTTGCTGATACAGCGTATCAAAGACCAGCGCGTCCTGCGGCGCAGCCTGCCGCTTTTGCCAAAGATTCCAGTCTGCCCGTGCGAGCGCGGCATCGAGCGCGCGGACGTTTGCCTCCGCCGCCGCGATCTGATCCTCGCGCGAACCGAGGCGCGCAGTTTTTGAGTCCGCTTCCAACTGCGTCACGCGATGCCCGTCCTGATCCCGCAGCGCACGCGCACGATCGAGATCCTCCGCCGAACTCACATTGCGTCGGCGGAGATCCTCCTGCCGCTTGTATTCCTTTTCTGAAAGCACCAGCGCCACGCGCGCCTGCTTGAGTTGCGCATCCGCGGATTCGAGTTCCGTCGGCCGTTTTCCTTTCCTCGCATCGTCGAGACTGGCCTTGCCCTGCGTCAGCTTGCGCTCGGCTTCATCGCGCGCAGCCGACTCCGATCCGTGTTCCAGCGCAAACAGCGGATCGCCCATTTTCACCTGCGTCCCGCGCTGCACCGAGAGAGTCTCGAGCTGTCCTCCGAGCGGCGATGCGATATGGACAAACTCGCCCTCCGCATAACCCTGCACGCGCTGGCTGGGAGCCTGATGACAGCCCGTAAAAAGACCGAGCGCCGCCAGAGCAGAAACGCGCCACCCACGGCGCACACGAGCGAAAACACCATCAGCCTTCATCGTTTCCTCCCTCGCGGACGCACGAGCGCGCCGTCCAAAAAAACCGAAATGATTTGCGCAAATCCCGTCCGCGGCGTGAGCCCGGATTTCGTCAAGCGCGCGGGATGAATGATCGCGTCCACCACGCCGAGGAGGATTTCGATCATCAAGCCAGTCGGAATGTCGCGGCGGATGGAGCCGGTCTTTTGGCCCTCCTTCAGCAGCTTTCCAAAATGGCGCTGGATCAGCTTGCGACGCCCTTCCTGCAGGAGCGCGAAAAGCTCCGGCACCTCCCGCTGCACATCGCGCACGAAGGCCGGCTGGATCTCCTCCGTCTGCCTCCTCATGCAGAGCAGCATGGCCTGCAGCCGCGCGGGGAAATCGGCGGCTTCACTCTGCATCGCGTCCTTCAGGTCTGCCTCCGCACGGGCCATCTTGTCTGCGATCACCGCTTCCAGCAGCGCCGTCTTGCTGGGAAAATTCACATACAGCGTCTTTTTGCTCATGCCCAGTTCCGCCGAGAGATCGTCCATCGTCACCCCGCGGAAGCCATGCGCAAAGAAATGCCCGCGCGCTCCGGCGATGATGTGCCGGACGGCATTCTTTTTGGGCGAAAGTCTCATTGCCTCGCGGGCGGGAGCCTGTCGTTGCGTTTTCATACTCTGCGGAAACTGATTTAGTGTATTCAGTTTCCTCCTTGAGGCAAGCCGCGAATAGACAGCCGCGAATAGACGGCCCGGGACAGCGGGCTGCCTGCGGAAATCGCCAGGTTGCTGCGTGATGCCGCTCCGTCCAGTGATCGCGCGAACGGCTTCCAGCCTCACGCAATCCCCGCCCCGCCGTCACCCGTGATCTCCGCCGCCTCCTCGCCGCCGCGGAGCAGCGCATCGAGGAACTTCTTCCGTTAGCTCACCACGACCTGCAGCGCGTCACGTTTCCGGTAGTGTTCCGCCAGCTTTTTGAAAAGGGCCGCCTGCACGGCATCCGCCCGCAGCGTTTGCAACTTGTAGTTGCCAGCGGCGCGGAGTCAGCTTCCGCAAAGGATGCCCGATTCAATACAAACTCCTGCCGTATCCGAAACGGACCCGGTGTTGCTCGTCCTTCGCGAAGATTACGAGCAAGCTGTGCTCGACTTGTTTGAATCGGACCGGGACGCCAAGGAGGTCCGTCCTGCGCTGGATGTTGTCGGGCACACGTCCAACTTTCTCAACAATATGCGGCTGCCGATTCACCGGTGGTTTCGTTACAGCGCGGGTTTTTCGGCGGAGTGGGTGAAGTGGTTGCTGGCCGAAAGAGGTGGCAGCGACCTGCGCGTGCTTGATCCGTTCGTCGGCTCGGGAACGACTTGTCTGGCGTGCGATGAAATGGGCGTCCCGTCCCACGGTATCGAAGCGCATCCATTCGTGTATCGGGTGGCACAGGCCAAGTTGAGTTACGCCACTGACCCAGAGCGGTTCATTTCCAAAGCGGAGAGGACATTCGCGTTTGCCCGGAAAGCGGCGGGGAAGACGGAGCATTACCCGGAACTCATCGGGAAGTGTTACGGGTTTGAGACGCTGGATTATCTGGATCGTTTCCGTCAAGCCGTCGAGGTCGAGCAGGATGGTTCGCCAGAAGCCGGACTCCTTTGGATGGCGCTCGTGTCATCGCTGCGCATTGTTTCCGAAGCGGGCACAGCGCCGTGGCAATATGTGCTACCCGGCCGACGCAAGACCGTGCCACCGCCGCCCGAAATCACGCTACGCAAGGTGGTGCAGATGATTGCCGCCGACATTCGTTTCATGGCGAGCCGGGCCAAGCCACTGGCGAAATTGCGTGTGGATGACGCGCGCAAATGCGCGACCGTGCCGGACGGCTGGGCCACGCTAGTCATCACCTCGCCACCCTACGCAAACAATTACGACTACGCCGATGCCACGCGCCTAGAGATGGCATTCATGGGCGAGATTCGCGGCTGGGGCGACCTTCAGGAAACCGTGAGACGACACTTGGTTCGCGCCTGCTCCCAACACGTCCCGCCGAAATCCGTGAATCTCGACGAAGTGCTCGCCTTACCGGAACTCGCACCGATCCGGGACGAGATTGTGCCGGTTTGTCGCGAACTTTCCTCGGTGCGTTTGGAGCGTGGCGGCAAGAAGACCTACAACAACATGATCGCCTGTTACTTTCTCGACATGGCGCAGACGTGGAAGGCACTCCGGCGGGTTTGCGCGTCGCCGTCGGAGGTCTGTTTCGTCATCGGCGATTCCGCACCGTATGGCGTCTATGTACCGGTTATCGAATGGTTCGGTAAGCTGGCGCTGGCTGCTGGTTTTGAATCGTGGACCTTCGAGAAGCTTCGGGACCGAAACAACAAGTGGAAAAATCGCAAGCACCGCGTGCCGCTCTGCGAAGGTCATCTTTGGGTTCGCGGATAGCGTATGGCTGAATCGCACGCCCACCGTTGGGGACAGATGATCGGCGACATCTTTGAGCAATTCGTTCTCGATATGCTCAGGAGTATCGCGGGGAAACACGGGTTATACCTCGACTACAAGAAACCCCGGCGTGCGCGCGCGAAGCAGGGGGGCAAAGACTTATCAAAAGTAACCTGGCAGGATTCCTACGGCAATCGCCACGACCTTGATTACGTGCTGGAACGAGGCGGCACAGACGAAGCGGTCGGCGTGCCAGTGGCGTTTATCGAATCAGCGTGGCGTAGATATACCAAGCACTCGAAGAACAAGGTCCAGGAAATAGAAGCGGCTGTATTACCCGTCGCGCTGACGTTCGCGCGCCATCAACCATTCTGCGGTGCCGTGCTTTCGGGCGAGTTCACCCGCAGCGCTCTCGCCCAGCTCGAGTCAAAAGGATTCTCGGTTCTTCACATCCCATACGACTCAATCATTGCAGCGTTTCAAGAAGTTGGGATTGACGCCGCGTCGGTGGATAGCGTCACGACCGAGGACGAATTCCAACGGAAGATACTGCAATGGGAGGCGCTGCCGCCGCCGGCGACGACTGCGCGTTTCTTAAAGTCACTCTATCGGCTTCATGCCGCTCAGGTTGCTGAGTTCCAAGCGCGGCTGGAAGCATCGCTGTTACGAGGTGTGGTTTCAGTCCGCTTGGCCATCCTCCGCGGTCACACAATTGAATGCATGGACGTTGAGAGTGCGATTGCCTACTTGGTCGAAGAAGAGAACTCATCTCGCGTGCGAGAAGATGCCGAGCAGCGGGAAATGTTTGAAATCGTGGTTCGTTTCAACAACGGGGCGAGAATCGAAGCCACATTCCCAACGCGTCAGGAAGCAATCGGGTTTCTGCGCACATTTGCCAAGGCATGACTGGAAACAAACGAGCGGCCCGCTCGCCTAACGAGCGAACAGTATTCTCCCTCGTGGCGAAGTCGAGGACTTGGCCACGCCGCATTTTGCGCGGGGAAGCTGAGCTTCGTTGTGAGGGGCGGGACTGCCCGGAGCCAGTGTGGCGGCGCGTGAACCCGCCCACCGGAGGACGGGCATGGCGATTTGGATCATTCCGCCCCCGGCGGATCGAGCAGGCGGCGCGGGAGGTAGCGCGCTCCGGGCACCACGCGGAATGCGACCAGTTCCTCGCCGGATGAGGTGCCGGTTGAACGGCTTCTCCACGAGGTAGAATCGCAAGTCCGCGAGTTGCGGTTCGGCGTAGCGGCACGGCGAACCGAGATGTGGATGCTGGGCGAGAAACTCCAGCGTCGCTTCGACGGCGTGCGCGTAGTCGAGGGCCAGCGCTTCATCCCGCTGCCGGGCATACCAGCGAGCTTGCTCCGCCACATCGGCTGGGAAGTCGTCGGTATAGACGACGCGCAAACTCATGCGCCGTGCTCTTCGGCGATCACGCGCCGGGCCAGCTCGACGAACTCGCCTTTCCGATACGGGTGCGTGGGCTTGCCCACCGCCGCGAGCAGCGAGGACTTGAGTTCCGCATCGCCCGGCCCGGCTGGCAACTCCGGCGAGATCTCGTCGGAAAGTCGTTCCTCAATGAGACGATTGACCACTTCATCCGGCGTGGCGTAGCGACCGGTCTTCAACTGCGTCTGGACGATCTCCTCGGTGCGTTTGGTGAGCGTGACAGTCATAAGGAGCATTTTCCGCCGTGTAACGAATCAGTCAACGCAGCGATTCGATGATCCGATCAAAGTTCGCCTCGTCCCACGGGATGCGCGGGCTGTCGATCGCCTCCAGGAGCAGTTGCTCCACCTCGCCGCGGTCCATGTCCCGATAAACCTCCTGCCCCTGCCATGCGGTGAGCGCGGCAGTCACGACTGCGGCAGGATTTTCAAACCCGCCCGCCTGTAATTTGGCGCGCACGAATTCATCCAACTCGTCAGGGATCGTGATGGTCATGCTGCGAATGATGCTGGTGCCCCCGGGATTCGTAAAACGCCTGCATTCCCCACCGTTTTCCGCTTTCCTCCCAAAGTTCCGCTTAGAATGACGGAGAATTTCACCGATCCGGCGCGGGCAGGAACGGGCGGATGATTTCCGTCCAGAGTTTGTAGCCCTCGGGGTTCATGTGGAGTTTGTCGGCGACGAAAATCTCGGGGCGCGGGAGGCCGTCGTCGCCGAGCATGCGGGGGAAGACGTCGATGTATTTCATGTGCGGCTGGTCTTTGATGAAGGCCGCGATCATCCCGTTGAGCGCCTGCACATTTTCGACCTGCGCCCAGCGGGCGGGATTGCCGGCGCTGGAGATGTAGGCGATCTCGGCGTCGGGCAGCTTCGCGCGGATTTTGGCGGCGAAGGCTTGGAAATCCGCGAAGACTTCGCCGGGCGGGCGGCCGTTGTTGAGGTCATTGCCGCCCGCGTAGAGCACGACCATGCGCGGCTCGCAGGGCAGCACGATGCGGTCGGCGAAATGCACGCTGTCGGCGATTTCGGAGCCGCCGAAGCCGCGGTTGAGCACGCGATGCTGCGGGAAATCCTGCGCGAGAGTTTTCCACAGGCGGATGCTGGAGCTGCCGACGAAAACGATCCCGCCTTTCGCCGGCGGCGTCTGCGCATCGGCGTGCTCGAAGGCGGTGATTTCGTTTTCCCATTGCGCAAAATCGTGCGGCTTGGCGGGAGCCTTGTCGTCCGCGCGGGCGGCGGGCGCGAAGGCCAGAGCGAGGGCGGTGAAGAGATGGAAAAATGGGAGGCGCATGCGATGAGCGAGCTGTTTTTCCCGGCGTGAGGCAATGCGAATCTCTGCGCCACGTTTCACCAGGAGATGCCCGCGAAAAGCGCGAAAGGACACGAAAATAGGGAACTCCTTTCGTGTCCTTTCGCGCCTTTCGCGGGCTCAAAAAACGACACGATTCGCAGTCTCTCAGAATTTCACCGTGAACTGCGCGGCGAGCGTGTTGCCGAAGGCGCGCGGGGCGGCGTCCTCGTGCTGGAGGCTCCACTGGAGCTTGAGCTGCGTGTGGGCGGTGAAGCGGTAGCCGAGCGCGGCGTCGAGGCGGCAGATGTCGCGGCCCGTGCGCTGGCCGTCGATGTCCGCGAAGAGCTGCTGGTTCCAGCGCAGCGCGCCGAAAAGCTGCGGGGTGAATTTGTATTTCGCCTCGACGTAGTAGGCGAGGCTGTCCGCGTCGCCGACGCCGGGAATTTCAAACCGCGCCTCGTAGACCTCGGCCCACACTTGCCAGTGGTGCCACGCGAAACTCACGTCCTGCCCGAGCACGATTTCGCGGTAGTCCTCGAAGCTCGTGCCGGGGGCGAGCGAGGCGCGGGCCTCGCGCTCCAGGTAGGAACCGACGCTCGCGGAGAAGCCGAGGTTCCACATCGCGTTCGGGCGCAAGCCGAGGCGTCCGCTGACGGTCGGGTGCTGCCACTGGACGAAGGTGCCGTCCCACGTTTTCGGGCGCGAGGAGAGTGACGAGTTTTTGAGTTCCGCGGCGTACTCGAAGAGGCCGATGTGGCCGGATGCGGAGAGCCCGCTGGTGTAGCTCGGGCCCCACAGGACGGGGATGCGTTTATGTTTGTCGGAGGCATCGTCGGGGATCGTGCCGTCGATGAAACCGGGGGCCATGTGCGCCCAGTATTGCAGCGTGCCGATGGAGTCCACGGCGGAGCTGTCCCAAATGCCGGTGAGATTTTCGTAGGGCAGCGGCGCGGTGAGAAAGGGATTGTCCCACGAGGAATGACGCGCGGCCCAGGTGCCGACGACGGTGGCGAATTTGCCGACCTGCAAACTCAGGCGTCCGTCTTCCCACGGCGTGAAACGGAGCGCGTATTCGTCGAGCGCCGCGCGGGCGTCGTTGTAGCCGGGATCGAAGCCGCGGTCGAAGCGGGCTTGCGCAAAGACGTACACTTGCGCGCCGAGCTGCGCATCGAGAAAGAGGGTGAGCCGCGGATTGAAAAGCGCGCGCTTTTCCGTGAAGAAAAGTCCGGGCGCGGGCCGCGGCAGGATGTAGCCCTCAAGGTCGGCGAGGCCGCTGAAGCGCGCGCGGACGTTGCCGTCAAAGGCGTTCACGCTGAGCGCGGTGTCGAGGCGGTCGAGCCAGTCATCCGCCGTGGATGCAGCCTGCATGCAGGCGAGGAGGGCGGCGGCGGCGAGGAAACGGGGGATGGTTTTCATGCGGTGGGTGTGGCGGTGGCGATGGCGTCGCGCAGGGCGGGGATGCGGACGGGTTTGCTGATGAGCACGTCCACGTCGGGGAACTCCTCCTTTTCATGGAAGAGGCCGAAGCCGGTGAGCAGGATGATCGGCATTTTCGGCGCGCGGCGTTTGATGGCCGCGGCCATCTGGTCGCCGTTCATCACGGGCATGGCCTTGTCGGTGATGACGAGATCGAACGTGCCCGCGCCGAAACGCCGGAGGCCGTCGGCTCCGTCCGTGGCGAGTTGGACATCGTGACCGTCGGCGGCGAGGACTGCGGCGAGGGTGTCGCGCACGGGTGCCTCGTCATCGACCACGAGCACGCGGAGCGGGCGTTGCGCGGCGCGCGCGGGCGCGGGCGCGGCGGCTTCGATGGGGGCATCCTGGAGCGGCAGAGTGATGATGAAAGCGGTGCCTTTTCCCACCGCGCTGCGGATGTCGAGCGAGCCGCTGTGCCGCTGCACGATGCCAAAGACCATGGACAGCCCGAGGCCCGTGCCGTGCTCGCCTTTCGTGGAAAAGAACGGCTCGAGGCAGCGCTGGCGTGTCTCCTCGGTCATGCCCGTGCCGGTGTCGGCGACCTCGAGCACGGCGGTGTCGCCGCGCTGCGATGTGCGGAGCGTGAGCGTGCCGCCGGCGGGCATCGCGTCCACGGCGTTGAAGATGAGGTTCGTGAGCATTTCGCGCAGCGCGGATTCCTCGCCGGCGACGGGCGGCACGGCTTCGAGTTCGAGCGCGATTTCCACGGTCGCGCCCGCGGCCTGCGCCTGGTCTTTCCATTTCGGTTTGGTGAGCGTGACGGCCTGCTCGACGAGCCGCTTGAGGCTGACCGGGGCAAAGGCGCGCTCGCTTTTGTTGGGCCGGTAAAACTCGCGCAACCGGCTGACCACGCTGGCCGCGTCCTTGGCCGCGGTCTGGATGGTTTCGAGGTAGCGGACGGACTTTTGCTGATCCTGCAAAATGGCCGGCTTGAGGAGCAGCAGTTCGCAGAAACCGAGGATCGGCACGAGGGCATTGTTGAAATCGTGCGCGATGCCGCTGGCCATCTGCCCGAGCGCGCGCAGCCGCTCCTGCTGGATGATGTGCTCCTGCGCCGCCGTGAGTTCCGTGAGCGCCTTTTGCAGCTCCGCATTGCGCGCACGCAGCTCGTCGTTCGTCCATTCCAGCTCGGCCTCCGCCCGCTCGCGCTGCACCAGATTTTCCGCCGAATCCACGGCCAGCCGTTCGACCGGCGCCGAGAAGCGCGCGGAAACCAAGTGGCTGGCCGCCAGCCCGCCGAGCAGCAGCAGCGCGCCCGCGCCGATGATTTCCCAGCGCAAATCCCGCTGCTGCGCCAGCGCGCCGGCGAGCGGATAAATGCAGATTTCGTAAGCCGGCGGAAAGTGCGAGCCGGGGTTGAGCAGCTTGTAAAAAAGCAGGTGCGGCACGCCCTCCACCTGCACCGCGAGATGGCTGTCCGCGCGCCCCGGCGCGCTCACGGCGTCCGTCACCGCGCTGCTCATCGCCGCGGCGGCCGAGTCGGCGAGCCCCGGCAGGTGCAGCCGGCCTTGCGACCAAATGCCGCTGCGGATTCCCGCACCTGTCGCCTCCACTTCGAGGGGTTTGAAGCCGAGCGCGATTGCGCCGATGACCTCGCCGGTATCCGTAGCCACGATCGGCGTCGCGATGACTTCGATCATCGCCTCCCGCCCGTCCGCCGCTTTCGTCAAAACATAGCCGACCTCCTGCTCGCCAGCCGCCCCGGACATGGCCGCCTCCGGCCACGGCTCCGCCATTTCCCCACCCCCGGCGCGCGGCGGCGACAGCACTGCGCCATGGGCATCGACAAAGCGGAAGAACTCCGCGCGCAGCGTCCGCCCGTCCGGTGCATCGCCCGCCAGCACATCGCGCAGCTCGACCCGCGCATTGAGATACAAATCCTCGACATCGCCCTCCTCGAGCGCCGCGCGAATGCGCACCGATTTCGCCAGCGCCCGGCAGCGTTCCGTGATCGCCGCCAGCCGCGCCTCCTGCACGCCGAGCAGTGCTCCGACCGCGCTTTGAAACTCCTGCTGAAGATTCTGCCGCACGCCCGCCGCGAGATTGCGCTCCGCGAAATAAAGCACCAGCGCCGTGACCGCGGAGACGATGAGCATCATCGCCACCAGCAAGCGCAGGCGGAAGTTTCCGGCACCGGCGTCCTTCCGCGGGCGCGGCGCGGTCACGGGAAATCCTGGTGGAGGGTCGCGCCGTTTTTCAGCTCCACCGCGCGCTCCAGCGTCGTTTTGCTGTTCACCCAGGCCTTGAGTTTGTAGCGGCCCGCGGGCAGACCCGCCAGGCGGTAGCGCCCCTCGGGATCGGTGCGCACAAAATGCGGCGTCTCCAGCACGAGGATGAGCCCGCGCATGTGCTCGTGGATGTCGCAGTGCAGCGTGACCAGCCCCGGCTGATCGAAAACCTGAAACGGCACCGGCGTCTCATCCGGGCGATAGCGCCCGAGGTCGAAACGCTTCACCGGCGAGAAGGAAAAGATGTTGTGGTAGGTGTCGTCGAGGTTTGGAAACTCGACTTTCGTCCCGACCCGCACCGGCAGGAGCGGCGTGACAAAGAGCAGGTCTTTCTGCGCCATCTGCGCCGTGGGCGCCGAGGCCGCGCGGTCGAATGAACCCTCGAGATACACCACCGCCGTCGGCGGGTCCGTGGCGATGACCCCGCCTTTGGTGACGACCTCGTAGCGTTTGTTCATCACCGGCGCGGAGTGCGTCTTCGGCAATTCCACGCGCCCCTCCACCACCGCCTGCGCCTGCGCCGGCGGGCGCAGCGCGAGGAGGACCGCGCAGACAGGAAGAATGCTGAAAATATTCATCGCGCCGGTGAGACAAGCAGCCCATGTGCCTCCGCGCCCCAGATGTCCGCCGAGGGCTCCCGGGCTCCGCTGAAAAGTGTTTTTGCCAAATGCGCCTGGCTCCGTTTGCTCCGCTGGCTTCTCACGGTTTCAAAAAATAAGACCTTCCCGCGGCGAGCAAAACTTCATTGACCGGGTGCCGGAAATCGTGCGGGAGTGCCTGCGGTGGCTGGTGCTTCTTTTCCTCAAACCCGCCAGTTTGGATTTTTCCCGGAAAATCTGTCCGGGCGTGGCAATTATTTTACGACGGTCCGGCCCGACCGCCTCCCTCCGGCGGTCGCACGCGTCTCAGCGGGCCGGCTTTTGCAGAAAAGCCGACACGTCTATTGACACGTAAAGCGCGGGACTTTAATAAAGTTTTAAGGTTTCAATGTGCAGCCGCTAACGCCGCCACTGCCGCCGCCCAGCGTATCAGCGATTTCGCCAGCCGGATAAAACCCGGCGGCTTCCACCCAAAAACACCCTCCACTCCCATGAATCCCCGCCCCGCCCGTCCGCTCCGTCCCCTCAGCATTTCGCTCGCGCGATTGTCCTCGTCGCTCGCCATCGCCGCCACCATGGCGCTCGCCGGGAGCGCCCGGGCCACCGTGCTGGATTGGGATCCGGCGGGCAATCAGAGCAACAGCGGCGGCCCAGGGACGTGGGATCTCACGAGTTCGATTTGGCATAACGGCGTGGCGCTGGCCGATCAGCTTTGGGTCAATGCCAACCTCGACACCGCGCGCTTCGGTGGCACGGGCGGCACCGTCACGCTGGGGACGGGGATCACGGCGGGCGGGCTGAATTTCAACGTCGATGGGATGACCGTCACGGGCAATACGCTGACCCTCGGCGGGGCGACTCCGGCGATCAATGTCCTTGGGGGCGCGACGGCGACGATCAGCTCCACGCTGGCCGGCACCGCCGGTGCGGTGGTCACGGGCGGCGGCACGCTGGTGCTCACGCAGGCGAACACCATCTCCGGCCCTTGGGACATCACGGCAACGAGCACGGTGCAGGCCAACAACCTCGGTGCGCTTGGCGCGGGTGCGGTGTCGGTGGAAGCCGGCTCGACGCTCGCGTTCAATGCGGGCGGCGGCAATCTGAACAACGCGATCATTCTGAACGGCGGAACTTTGACCCAGACCGCAGCCGCGCAGCTCACGACGCAGGGCCTGATCACGGTCAACGCCGCCAGCATCATCAACATTGCGCAGGCGAACCCCGGCAAAATTTTTGTCAATGCCGGGATCGCCGGGACTGGCAACCTCACGCAAAACGGCGGTGGCATCCTCCAGATCGTCCAGGCCAATCTGGGCTACAGCGGCAACTGGACGCTCAACGGCGGTTTCACGGAGGTGCAAAACTCGACTGCGCTCGGCACCGGCACGGTCACGGTGAACAGCGGGAGCGAACTCGTGGCGAGCAACCTTGCGTTTTCCAACCCGGTGATCATCGGTTCTGCGGGTGCGACCCTCAGTTTCGACAACGGGAATGCCGGCAATTTTGCAGGCCCGGTCAATGCGGCGCAGGATTTCAATGTGGGGCTCAAGAATTTTTACGGAAACAACCCGGGCGATGCGCACAGTGGCACGATTTCGGGTGTGATCTCAGGCTCTGGCGCGATGACCATTGTGAACCCGCCGGCAGCGGTTTCGCTCACGCTGACGGGCAACAACGCGGCGTGGAGCGGGGCGGTCAATGTGCCGACGAATGTTCAACTCCGCGCGGTCGTGGGTGGCTCGGGCAACGCGCTCGGCACAGGCGTGAAAACGATCAACGGAAGCCTCGTGCTCATCACCACGCCGACGCTCGCCGCGGGGGTGAACGCGGGATTTTCCGGACGCTATTATAACAGTCCGCTGATCGGCGGCAACCAGCAGCTCGGCAGCGGCGTGATCGGCGGCTTCGATTTCGGGCTGGTGAATCCCGTCGGCACGCGCAACGACCCGCTCATCGACTTTGCCTACGATAACTCGCGGCCGAACTTCTCCCCGATCCCGGCTGTCGCCGGCCTGAACACCGAACACGTCGGCGTGCTTTGGACTGGGGTGCTCAGCATCGGCAGCGGCGGAAACTACACTTTCACCACCGGCAGCGACGACGGCAGCCTGCTCTACGTTGACGGTGTGCAGATTGTGCAAAACGATTTTGGCCAGGGCACGACCGAGCGCAGCGGCGCGATCATTCTCACCACCGGGCTTCATTCCATCATCGTCAAATTTTCCAACGGTGTCGGCCCCGGGGGCGTCATCGCCGACTACGCCGGGCCGGATACCCCCGGCGGCGCTCGTGCGCGCATCGGCAGTGTCGCCAACACACTCACGAACACCGGCTCGCAAATCCTCGGCACGAGCACAATCGCGACCCCGATCACGCTCGGCGCGAACGGCACCGGCGGGTTCGACCTCGCGGCGGTCAATACGACAGTCACCGGCGCGCTGACTTTGGGAACCAACTTGGGGATGACCATCACGGGCGTGACCGGCAGTGAAGTGCTGACCCTGGCCGGGCCGGTGACGCTGAACGGCGCGCATACTTTCACCATCGGCATTGACCAGGTTGTCAATGGCGCGCAGAACGCCAGCGCCGGTGCGGATGTGGTCATCTCCGGCAACATCGGCGAAACCGTCGTCGGCAGCTCGATCACCAAGACCGGCCCGCGCACGCTCACGCTGAGCGGGACGAACTCCTTCACCGGCCCGACCACGGTGATCAACGGGGTGCTCCAGCTCAACTCCCCCGTCCCGAACTCCGCCGTCGGCCCGGGCGGTCTCGTCATCAACCCGACCGCCGGGTCCGTGGTCGTCCGCCTGCTGACCAATGAACAGATGCCCGACGCTGCCGTGCTCGCCATCTCGTCCGTCGGCGAAAACACCGCGCTCTTCGATCTCAATGGGTTCACAGAAACCATCGGAGGTCTGACCGTGACGGCCACTGCCGGGAGCGTGACGGGGGTCACCACCGGCGCGGCGGGCACCTTGATCGCCAACGGCGACATCACCTTTAACAACAACCGCGCCGCCATCACCAACACCGGTCGCGAAGCTCTGATCACCGGCACCGGCACCTACTCCGTGGCGGCGAGCAACGGCACACTCAACCTCGGCGGAGCCCTGCGGAACATCACCGTCGCGACCACGAATACCGGCCTGAATCTGCCCGGTTCGGACGCCACGATCGAAACGGCCATCGTCAATGGCGGGATCAACAAACTCGGGACGCAAACGCTCATTCTCACCGGAGCCAGCACCTATGCGGGGGGCACGGTGATCAGTGCCGGCACCGTCCGCGCCGTCGGGGCCAGCGGGGCCGCGTCCAGCGTCCTCGGCACGGGTCTCGTGACACTCAAAGGTGGCTCGCTCCAACTGCGCAACAACGGCACCGGCAGCAACGGCACGATCACCTACGGCAACAACCTGCTCATCGACGCCTCCCAGGCCAGCGGGCTCATCGACCTGAACAACAACGGGGCCAACACCGGCAACACCATCGCGCTGGGCAATCTCGCGATTGGCGCGCAGACCCTCAATGTTAGTGGCGGCAATGGCTATGGGCTGCGCTTCAGCAGCGCCACGCTCAGCGGCAACGCCACCGTCAACCTCACAACGGCCGGAGCCTCGCTGACGCTGAACAATGTCGGGGAGACCGGGGGCGCGCAGTCGCTCACGAAATCGGCGACCAGTCCCGGCGTGCTGATTTTGACCGGCAACGGCACCTATACGGGCGGCACCGTCGTCCCGCTCGGCTCCGGCCCGCTGCGCCTCGTGCCGACCATCGGCACCACGTTCAAACCCGCCGGCACCGGGGCGATTTCGCTGGCCAACGGCACCACGATGCAGATCGCGCCGGTCATCACTTCGCTCAGCAATGCGGGCGCGGTGCAGGGTTCGCTTTCGGCGAAGTATTACAACGGCCTCACCACCATCGCGACCGGCAATTACGCCGCCATCCCGACCGCCGCCACCACGGTCGCGCTGCTCGCCGACGGCACCTTTTTCAACCGTCCCGCCGTCCTCACTCCCGCCAGCGCCACGAACCTGCTGGCCGTCTATTCCGGCTTGCTGAACATCACCGCCGGCGGAGCCTACAGCTTCCAGACGGCGGTGCAGAGCGCCTCGCAACTCGTCATCGACGGCGTGCCCGTAATCAGCGTGAACACCGCCGGCCTCGCTCCCCAGTCGCTCACCGACTCGGCGACTTCCGCGCCAATCACGCTGAGCGCGGGCTTTCATACCATCGTGATGAAAGCTTTTAACGGCACCGCGGGCGGCGGCTTCCGGGTGCGCTACCAGGGCGGGGACACGGGTGGAAACCTGCAGGTCATCGCGCCGAGCCGACTCTACACCGTGCCGACGCTCACCAATGTCGGCAACACCGGTGCGCCGGTTTCCCTCGCGGCCGGGGTGAGTATCAGCCTCGACGGCGTGGGCAGCGATCTGGATTCGTCCATCACCGTGCTGACGCTGGGTGCCGGATCCACGCTCAATGCCGTCAACGCCGGCGGCAGCGGCGTCATCTCAGTCACGGGCACCACCACCCTGCAGGGCGCGGCCGCGCTCAGTCCGACCTCCGCGCTGCTCAATCTCGTGGGCGATCTCGCGGACGGCGGCGGCAATTTCCCCGTCACCAAGACGGGTGCCGGCACGCTCGTCCTCACGGGCGCAAAAACATTTGGCGGCACGCTGACGATCAGCGGCGGCGGCGTGCAGGTGACCAATGCCGCCTCGCTCGGCGCGGTGGGCGGCGGCACGATCGTGAACGCCGGCGGGACGCTGGATCTCAACGGCGTCGCGCTCGGAGCCGAGCCGCTGACCCTCAACGGCGTGGGCACCGGAATCACCACTGCCGCGGCGCTTTACAACAGCAGCGCCGCCGCGGCCAGCGCCAGCGGCCCGGTGAACATCGCCACGGCGGCGGCGATTGGCGGCTTTGGCGATCTCACGCTGAGCGGTGCGCTGTCCGGCGCGGCCAGCCTCACGAAAATCGGTGCGGACACGCTCACCCTCAGCGGCGGCAACGTCGGATTCACCGGGGCGCTCGTCGTTTCGCAGGGCATCGTGAAACTCGGCAGCGCCACGGCTCTCGGCACGGTGGCCGGGAACACGACGGTGAACGCTGGTGCGGTGCTCGATCTCAACGGGCAGACGACTTCCGAGCCGCTCAGCATCAGCGGCGCGGGCCTCGTGAATTTCGGCGCGCAAAATACGCTCGGCGCTCTCATCAACACCAGTGCCACGCCGGCCACCGTCTCCGGCGGCGTCACGCTCGGCGCGCTCGCCGCCATCGGCAGCAGCAGCCTCACCGGCGGCGGCAATATCACCATTAGCGGCGTGATCAGCGGCACGCCTTTCAACAAGGTCGGTGGCAACACCCTCACGCTCACGGCGGTCAACACCTACACCGGTGCGGCCACTGTGCAGCTTGGCACTCTGCTCCTCAGCGGCGCGGGCACGGTTGTGGGCGAGTCGCAGATGTCCGTCAGCCCGGCGGCGACGCTGACCCTCGACGACACCGGCACGAACAACACCGCCAGCAGCCGCCTCGGCAGCAAGCCGCTGTTCTTGATCGGCGGCAATTTCAACATCCTCGGCAACGCCACGGCGAATACCTTGGAGGACATTGGCACCGGCCAGCTCAAGATCGACACGCACAACGCGGTGGTCACGCTCACGCCGGGCGGCGGAAAAAACGTGCAATTCAAGGCGGCGAGCCTCCTGCGCACCGGCAATTTCACCACGAAGGGCACGGCGCTCTTCCGCGGCGCCGGGCTGGGCACGGCCACGGCGGCGAGCCTCACCGCCGGGACTGCCAACATCACTTTCACGACCGTGCCCACGGGAGCCGCGGCGTTTGGCCAGACAGGAGCCGCGGGCAGCCCGAATCGCGCCATCCTTCCGTGGGCGCTGGTGGACACCGCGACCGGCGGGCCGGGATCGAGCTTCGCGACCTACAGCACGGGCAACGGCCTGCAGGTTTTGCAAGTCGGGGACTTCACCGCCACGCTCATCGCGATCAACAACGTCGTCGCCACCGCCGCGCTCACGGCTCCGGCGGGTGGGCTGACGATCAATTCGCTGACCCTCAAGACCGGCGGCGGCCTGACCATCGGCGCGGGCAATAACATCGCGCTCGACAGTGGCGGCCTCCTCGCCACCGCGACCGCCGGCATCAGCGGCGCGGGCCTTCTCACCACGACCAGCGACCGCGAAATCATCATTCACACCGCGGGCAGCGGCACGATCCTGACCATCGGCACGCCGATCGCCACCGCGGGCGGCCTGACGAAGGCCGGCGACGGCACGCTCACGCTGACCGCGCACAATACTTTCACCGGCCAGACGCGGCTGAACGGCGGCACGACCAAACTCGCGGGCGGAGTCAACACCATCTTTTTCCCGCTGAGCACACCGCCGGTGGCCGGGGCCACGGCGACCGTCCCGAGGGGGAACAGTCTTTTCGTCGATGCCGGTGCCACGCTCGATCTCAACGGCAACGACCAGCGCATCGGCGGCCTCTCGTCCATTGCCACCGTGGCTTCGGGAACGGCTCTCCCCGGCACCTCCGGCACGATCACGAACACCTCGGGCATCACCGCGAATTTCCGCTTCACCCGGTCAACGAATAATATCGTCCCAACGATCCTCGCCGGAAACCTCAACATTCAGCGCGACGGCACGGGCGTGATCGTCTTCACCTCGCCCTCCACCTACACCGGCTCGACCACGCTCACCGGCGGCACGCTGACCCTGCAGGACGGCGGCGGGCTGCTGAATACCTCCTCGCTGGCCATCCGGCGCGCGGCGCTGAAGCTCGACGATACGCAACTCCAGACGGCGACGCGGGTGAACGCCAGCGCGACCGTGGGCCTGGACGGCGGCGCGATCACTTTCCTAAGCCGCTCCGGCGGGACGGCGGACGCGCTCAATCTCGGCGCGATGACGCTCAATACCGGAGCCTCAATCATTACGCAAACCCTCGGCGGCACCAGCCCGGCCACCAGCACCGGCACCTCCACGGTCAACATCGCCAGCCTCGCGCGCAGTCAGGGTGCGACGATCACTTTCGCCGCGACCGCGGCCGGCACCAACGTCCAGCTCGGCGACAACCCGCGGGTGTTCCTCGGCACCGGCACGCCGGCGCTGACGGGCGGCCTCGTCGGCGGCTGGGCGACCACGCTGGGCTACAACAGCGCCAGCCCGCTCAGCCTCAATGGGAGTTTCGATTTCGCGAGTTACGATCCCGTCACCGGCTTCCGGCCGACGAGCTACACCGCGGCCTTCGGCGTGGGCAATAACGTCAACGTCGAGCCCGACAGCGCCGGCGCTTCCGTCACGACGCTGGCTGCGGGCGACACCGCCGCCAATTCGCTGCGCATCGGCGGCACCGGAACCACGACCTCGACTACGCTGGCCTACAGTTCGGCGTCCGATTTGCTGAATCTGCAAACCGGCGGCCTGCTCAGCACGAACAGCAACAGCCCCCGCTTCATTGGCGCGCTCCCCGACGCCGGACGGCTGACGGCCGGCGGAACCGCCGCCAGCGGGACATCCGAGCTGTTTATTCACAACGGCGCTCCCACGCAGCCGGGCCCCACGGCCTCGCTGACGATCAATGCGCAGATCGTGAACAACCCGAATGGCGCGCAGGTGGCCGTGGTGCTCGGGGGCTTGAGCCAGAGCAGCACCATCCAGCTCAACGGCACCAATACCTACACCGGCACGACCTATGTCAACGGCGTCAACGTCAACCTGAACAGCCCCGGCCTCGCCATCCCCGGCAACCTCATCATCAGCGGCGGCACCGCGGGCGGCGATTCGCAAACCTCCGGGAACCAGACCGTGACGCTGCTCGCGGGCAACCAGATCGCGCCCACCGCGAATGTCACGGTGAACGGCGGCGGCGGGCTGAACCTGGGTGCCTTCAACAACACCATTAACAACCTGACCCTGGCCTCCGATGGCGGCGGCGCAGGCAGCATCGGCCCCGTGGTGCAAACCGGCACCGGCGTGATCACGCTCAACGGCGGCATCACCACGACCAACCTGCAGGCCACCGCCATTCCGGTGCTCAGCGGAAATGTCACCCTTCCCGTGGGTGTGCATACGGTCGCCATCGGCGCGGTCGCCGGTGCGCCCGGCCAGATCGGCCTGCAAATCAACGCCCTGCTGACCGGCGGCAGTCTCAACGTGACCAGCGGCGTGCTCGGCCTCGGCCACGACGCCAACAAAGTCAGCACGGCGGCCCTCAACCTTTCCGCCGGCACCTCCCTCACCCTGACCAACCTCGTGACCGCCACTACAATCACGCCGACGATCGGCGCGCTCACGGGCTCCGGCAGTGTCAATGTGAACCTCACCGGCACTGCGCAGGTCAACCTCGTCATCGGCAACGACAATGGCACCGGCACTTTCACCGGCTCGATCACCGGCCCGATTTCGATCAGCAAAGTCGGCACCGGCACGCAGACTTTCACCCAGTCCATGACCCTCAACTCGCTGACCATCGCCGATGGGGGCGAGGTCGTCTTCGGCGACGGCTTGGGTTTTGCGGCGCTGGCTCCCAATCCGGGTTTCGCCCCGGCGCTCGTGCCGGAGCCCGGCACGGCCGGCTTGCTGCTGATCGGCGCGCTGGGCGTGCTGGCCCGCCGCCGCCGCTGAAACGACGGGGGCCGTTTCTGACGGCGGATGGCATTCCCTGCGGAGGCGTGTCATGGTCTGAGCTCTCCTGCTTTCCCTCCCTCGTCTGCTCTCCAGTTTCGGCGTCGCGCCGCAAACACCCATGCCGCGAACACCAACTGGCCGGCCAACTCGCGCATCTACGTGACCGGCACGCTGACGGTCAATGCGGGCGTGACGCTCACGTTCGGCGAGGGGACCATCGTGAAGATTTACACGGGCACCGCGACGAACGGCACGGCCGCGGAAATCGTCGTGAACGGGACGCTGCAAGTGAACGGCGTGGACGGCAATCCCGTGGTCTTCGCGCCGGATGCCGCGGGCGGGTATTGGGGCGGCATCGAGCTGCCCGTGGCGACCTCGAATGTGACCGCCACCCAGGCGATTTTCACCGGCTCCGGCGAGGACGAGACGTGGTTCAACACCCACAGCGGCTACTCGACCCACCGGCCGAATCAGGCGCTCTTCCTCCTCGCCGGCAGCGGTAGCGGCACCGCCGTCGGCGCGCAGCTTCATCTGACCAACTGCTACTGCTTCAGCCTCGCCGGGCAGGAGATGAATTCGAAGACCAGCACCTGGGTCGATCTCCAGCGCACCCTCATGCAGCGCGCCGTCACCTGCGGCGAACTGAACGGCAGCAAAGTGACCATCGACCGCTCGGCGCTGGTCGAGTTTCCCAGCGAGGACGCGACCTTTGTCGATGCGGACAACGATGCGATCTATCTCACCAACGGCGAGCTTTCGCTCACCAACAATGTCATCGGCTTTACCAAGGACGACGGCGTGGACTCCGGTGGAAATGGCGGCGACAACCCCTGCACCGCCGCCGCCGATGTGACTCCTTACCTCTCGCAGAATAACTGGTTCGAAGGCACCTGCCACGAAGGGAACTCACTTTCCGGCACGCGCAATGTCAGCTTCATCGGCTGTGTCTTTTTCAACGTGGGCCAGGGTGTGGAGCGCGGTTACAGCGCCTCTGCGAATGGCGATGGACCTAATGCAACAGTGGATGGGTGCCTCTTTGTCAGTAACATGGTCGGCGTGCGCCGGGGCGACAACTACGGCCCCGGCTACAGCTACAACGGCGCGATGGAGGTGAAGAATTTCCTGGTCCTTAACAGCCTCTACAAGGATGCCTACAGCGGCCAATGGAACGTGACCGCCGCGTTCAGCCCGGCGGTGACTTTTGGCACCGCGCCCGGTTACGGCGGGAATACCGCGGACAAGACCAAGGCCTACTATTTCCGCAAAAAATCCACCGTCACCGATCCCGCACAGGTCGCGACACTCACCTTCAACGTGCGCCGCGACGACGGTGTGGTCGCCTGGCTGAACAACGACGCCAGCCCGACCGTGGTCTCCGCCGACGGCGCCTGGACCGCACCTTACACCTATGCCAACCCCGCCCCCAGCGCGACCAACACCGGCACCTGCATTAGCTATCCGATCCCGACGTCGAAGCTCGTCGCCGGGCAGAATATCCTCGCGGTCGAAGTGCATCAGACGACCATCGGATCGAGCGACCTGCTGCTCGATTGTGAGTTGGTGGCCACCTGCGTGGCTCCCCTGCAACTGAGCCTGGGTGTCGTCGGCAGTCAGCCGGTGCTTTACTGGTTTGACAGCGCCGCCGCGCTCGAAACGACGACTGACTTGAGCGGCTGGTTCCCGGTGGTCGGCGGACTAAGTCCGGTGCCTTTCAGCGCCGGCGTTCCGAAGATGTTCTTCCGCCTGCGGAAATAAGAGGGTCAATAGCCCGCCGGACTGATGCCGTGCCGGTCATCGCAGAACACCGCGCCGTCGGCTGCCGGTGAAAACTGAAGCGCCGCGCCCCTGGCAGGGGCGCGGCGCTCAAAGTTATTTCCTTGGCTTAAAAACCAGCTCCGTCTCAGCGGGACCGCTGCCGACGCCAGAGGCCGAGCCCGACCACACCCAAGGCGAGCAGACCGGCGGAGGTGGGCTCCGGCGCGGCCGAGGTGCGGGCCGTGCGGTTGCCGTTGCGCGCGTCGCGATCGGCTTTCCAATCCCTCTCGTGCTCATTGACGATCTCGAAATCGCTGAAGGAAATCGCTTCCCAGGCAAAGTTCGCGTCGAGCTCATCCGGCGAGCTGGTGGTGAAGGGTTCCGTCGTCACTTTGGGGGCGGCGAACAGGGCCACGCTGTCCGCGCCGTGGGTGCTGAAATCGAGCCGATAGACGATGTAAGCCATCGGAATGGCGGGCGCGTCCTCGGGGTAAATCTCGCCGATGTCGCCGACGGTCTGCGGGGCCGCCTGGGCTCCGCCGATGCCCAGATTAAAGCTCTCGACGCTGCCCGAGAAAAGCGGAGCGCGGTAGATCCCGCCGGTCGGGGCGCGTTCCGCGCGGAGGCCGACGTAGAGGATCGTCCCCGGCTCATGGGCGGTGGGAGCGGGCACGCGGAAGAAACCGGGGGCTCCATTGTCGAGGTCGCTTTTGTTGTTGGCGACCGGGAGGGCGGTGGCGAGAAATTCGGCGGCGGAGTGGGATTCCGTAGCGGTCGGCCAGGGGCTGAGCGCGCCGTCGCCGGGCTCGGGGGAGGCGAGGACTGGGGCGCAGAGCAAGCCGCCGAACGCCAGAGCCGTGAAGGTGAGGACGGAGGGGGAGTGATTTGTCGGACGGGTCATGATTTGTGGAGGAGGGGCTGCTTAAAAACTGCGCTGCATATGCTGGCGGATGGGGCTTCTGTCAAACCGGGGTTTGTGAAATCCGGGTGCCGATGTGGAAAAAACTGCGGACTCGCGGCCCGCGGCGGAGGTATGGTCGCGGACGTTCTCGATGAAAACTTTCCTCCGCATCCTCCCGCTCATCCTCACGGTCACCGCCCTCGGCGTGTGCCACGGCCTGACCGGCGGCACCCGCCCCGTTTTCAGTCTGCCCGTTTACGCGCTGCTTGCCGTCGCGGCGCTGCTCACCTGGCGGGCACCGCGTATGGGAGCCCCGGCCGCGGGGTGTCTGCGGGCGACCGGCGTGCTCTTTTCCTACCTGCTGGTGCGCGCCGTGTTTTCGCCGCTGCCGTATCTGGCTCGCGCCGATATTTTTCTCATCCTCGCGTGCCTGCTCGTCTATCTGCTCACGGCCACCTTTTTCGTGACCGCCGGGCAGCGCATGCTTGTGGTCTATTTCCTCCTGGCCCTCGGGGGCCTGCACAGCCTGGTGGGCATCGTGCAGGCGGTGCAGGGCGAGGACTTCATGCTTTTCGGCTTGGTGCGGCCCGCGACCGGCTCGCGCGCGAGCGGCATGTTCATCAGTCCGAACCACCTGGCGGGTTTTCTGGAAATCGCCGGAGTCCTGGGTCTTTCGGTCGCGTGGTGGAGTGGCCGGAAGCCGTCGGTGAAGATTGTCGCGGGTTACGCGACCGTGTGCTGCTTCATCGGGTTGCTGCTGACGCAAAGCCGCGGCGGGGTGCTGTGTGCGGTCTTTGCCCTGCTGGTCTGGATGGGGCTGACCCTCCGCGCCAGTTATCTCGGTGGGTCGCACGGCTTTGGTCGCGGGCTGGTGCTCGGCATCGGCGCGGTCGCGGTGTTGCTGGGCATCGGCGGGGTCGTCGTCGCCACCCATGACGAATTGCGCGAGCGGCTGGCCACGGCGCTCGGGCGCGACATCCGGGTCTCGAACTGGGAGGCCGCGCTCGACCAATTCCGTCTCGCACCGGTCTTTGGCACCGGCGCCGGCACCCACCTTTATCTGGGGCGCCTTTTCCGCCGCCCGGATTTGCAGTTCGACCCCATCCACGCGCACAACGACTACCTCGAACTGCTCGCCGAATACGGGTTGGCGGGAGCGGCGGGCCTGGCCGCCTTTCTCGCGCTGCATGCCGCGCGGGCGCTGCGGGCCATGGGTCGCATGGCCCGCGCGCTGCACGCCACTGGAGGGGCGGGCCACGATGACCTCGCGCTGGTCATCGGCGCGCTGGCGGCGCTGGCCGCACTCGGCGCCCACTCGGCCCTCGATTTCAATCTGCACATTCCCGGCAATGCCCTCGTCATGGCCTTTGTCTTCGGGATCCTCGCCCGGCCGGAAACCGTCGCGGAAAAGCCGAGCCCCGCCGCTGCGGCTGCGGATCTCGAAAGGCCCGGCCGCGGGCTCCCGGTCCTGGGTGGCGCGGTGCTGGGCCTCGCGCTCCTCGCCTGGCCCGGTGAGTTTTTCACCGAGCGCGCCCGCGTCCTCCTGCGCGATGAGGAATATCCCGAAGCCATCGCGAGCGCGACGCAGGCCCTGCGTCTCGATCCTTGGAATCCGTTCGCCTGCCTCCATCTCGGCGAAGCCTTCCGGCTGCAGGCGGAACTCGAACCCGTTTACGCCGACCGCCAGGCCCGCCGCCAGGACGCGGAGCGCGCCTTTCAGCAGGGGCTGCACCTTTTTCCCCAGGATGAAAACCTCCTCGTCCGCCGCAGCCAGGTTCTCGACCGGCTCCAGCGCTTCGACGAAGCCGAAGCCTCCTTTCAAGCCGCGCTGGCGGCCGATCCCCACCTCGAAATCCTGCGGCAGCTTTACGAAAAACACCGCGCCCTCCGCGCGCCCGCGCCGTCCGAGTCCGCCCCGTGATTTTTGCATTTCCGTCACAAAAAACCGCTGGCAATGTGCCTTGACACATGGATAGTCCGTCGCTTCCCAGCGACCACCCCTATGCTAAAATCCCTCCAACGCCCCCTCCGTGGACTTCTCGCCCTGGTCTTCCTGCTGACCGCCGCACCGGCCTCGCAGGCGACCTTTGACTCGAATCTTTACGATTCCACCCTCAAGAAAATCTACAGAAATCCGGGTGACGGCGATGTGGATGACATTTACAAAATTATCAGGCGCGCTCTCGAAGGGAACCCGGACGAGGGCGATGACTTTGTTATTGCGCTCATCAGTGCGCTGAAGCGTAACCACAGCAAGATTGATGACAGTATTTCCAACAAGGATCTGAATCGGATTCGAAAAATCCTGCGCCGGTGGGTCCGTTCGCACCGTAGCGAGAACCACGGGAATATCAGCACTCCCGAGAGCGCTACGACCACCCGCTAGTCGGAAGTTGGTTCGGGTCTCGGCCAGGGCATCCGCGCACGCCCCAGGTTCGGAGGGTTTTCCACCCGGCCACCCGGCCACTTTCAGTCGCCGGCGGCGACGCCATTTTCCTGCAAGGCGGCATCCACGACGCGGAGGAATCTTTTCACGTCGATGGGCTTGGTCACGTAGGCGCTGGCACCTGCGCCGAGCATGCGGTCGATCTCGGAAAGGGTGGCGTCGGCGCTGACGATGATGATGGGCACGGCGCTGGTCGCAGGATCGGCGCGCAGGCGCTGGAAGACGTCGCGACCGGGGAGGTCCGGCAGGTGCAGATCGAGGAGCACGAGATGCGGGCGGTGCTGGCGCGCGAGTTCGAGGCCGATGGTGCCTTGCATCGCGGGGATCAGGTCGATGTTTCCGCGGCGCGCGAGGATGGCTTCGACGAGGTGCAGGTTGGAGAGATTGTCCTCGATGTACAAAATGACGCGGCGCTGGCCGGCGGGTGGCTCGCCGGGATCGGCCGCGGATTCCGCGGGCCAGGCGCTCGGCATCGGCTCTTCCGCCAGCGGCAGCTCCACCCAGAAAACGCTGCCCTGCCCCGGTTCGCTTTCCACGCCGATGACGCCGCCCATGAGTTCCACAAGCCGCTTACTCAAGGTCAGCCCGAGCCCGGCACCCGGAATGGCCGTGCGTTCCGCGCCGAGCCGCTGGAAGGGCGTGAAAAGCCGCGCGAGCTTTTCCGGCGGCAGGCCCAGGCCGGTGTCGCGCACGGCGATGCGCACGCGATCCGGGGTGGTGTGCGTGCAGTCGATCTCGATGCTGCCGGCGCTGCGGTTGTACTTCACGGCATTGGAAAGCAGGTTGATGACGACTTGTTTCAACCGCTGGTGGTCGGCGAAAACATGCACGTCGCCGCCGCCGGGGTAATGGCTCGCGAGGCGGATGTTTCTTTGCTCGGCGAGCGGGCCGATGAGCTGGAGGCTCTCGCGGACGAGGAGGCGCAGGGACACGGATTCGGGCGAAAAAGTGAGCCGCCCCGCCTCGATGCTGGCGAGGTCGAGCACCTCATTGACCAAGTCCAGCAGATGACTTCCGGCTTTCAGAATGTGCTCGGCGCACTGCCGCTGGTCGCCGCTGCAGTCGGCCTCGAGGATCTGGCCGAAGCCGAGGATCGCGTTCAGCGGCGTGCGCAGCTCGTGGCTCACGCGGGAGAGGAATTCGTTCTTCGCATTGTTCGCGCGCTCCGCCTCCTCCTTCGCGGCATGCACGATTTCGTGCGCCAGCTTGCGCTCGGTGATGTCCTCGGCGATGCCGACCACGCGATAGACCGCGCCCGCCACATCGCGCACCGGAAAGGCGCGGTCGTGAATCCGGCGCACCGCACCATCGGGCTGCACGATGCGGTACTGTTCATCGTAAGTCCCGGCGATCTGCCGGACGAAAGCGGCCACCACCGCGGCGCGATCATCGGCGTGGATGGCGTCCGCAAACGAGAGCGGCTGATCGTAGAGACTGTGGACGCTGCGCCCCCAGACGTGCTCGTAGGCTGGGCTGACATAAAGGACACGGGCCTTGTCCGTGTCGGTCATCCAGAAGACCTGGTTGATATTCTCCGCGAGCTGCCGGAAGCGCTCCTCGCGCTCCGCGAGGCTCGCGTGCGCCGCGCGCAATTCCTCGCGCGAACGGCGCAGGCTTTCCCGCGCGACATCGAGCCCCGCGGCGGCGCGCGCCACTTCCTCCTGCATCTGGTTGAAACTCGCGGCCATCTCCCCGAGCTCGTCGTTCGAGTGGATCGAAAGCGGGACCATGTCGAGGCGCACGCGCGCGGCCTCGAAGTCGCCGCGGTTGAGCGCGTCCATCGCCTCGCAGAAATCCGCGAGCGGGCCGGTGGCGAGACGTTTCGCCGCGGCGGCGGTCTCCGTGGTGGCATGGCCGATCATGCCGGGGAGCACGAGGCCGACGGTGATGGTGAGCAGGGCCACGAGGACGAAGATATCCGCGAGCACTTCCACGAGGATGGATTTGCCGCTGATATTCTGCACGGCGATGAGGTAGCCCGCGCCGTCGAGGGCGAGCACCGCGAGCATCGCGCCGGTGAGCTTCAGATGGATCGTCCGCGCGATGCCCGGCAGGCCCGAGCGGCGGCGGTCGGAAAATTTCCGCCACGCATAGAGCGCGGAGCCGGAGTAGGCGAGGCCGATGCCCGCGACGACCGTGGGCAGGCCGAATTGCTGGAAGCCGAGAATCGTCGAGATGCCCCAGACGATGGCCGCGAGCGCGCCGAGCCGGATCATCGTCGGCGAGGCGCGGAAGGGGCGGGGCATGTCCGGCGCATCGCGGCGCAGCAGCCAGACCGCGATGCTGGGCATGCCGATGCCGATGAGGTAGGTGAAATTCGCCGCCGCCACCAGCCAGATGGGATCACCGAGAAGCAGGAAAATAATCGCCATGCCCGCCGTGAGCAGCGTGGCCGCGAGCGGCGCGTCGGCGCGGTCGCGCTGCGCGAGGAAGCGCGGGAGCAGGCCGTCCTCGGAAAGCTGCGCCATCGTCCGCGCCGCGCCGGCCAGCGGGGCGAGCGTGCCGTGAAACATGTTCAGCGTCATGAACCAGATCGCCGCGCCTTTTGCCGCGCTGCCAAAAAGCGGCGCGAAAGTCGGCCCGAGCACCAGCGCGAGATCCCGCCCGAGCGGCTCGGGGCCGAGCACGCCGAGCCAGACCAACGGCAGGATGGCGAAATAAAGCGTCGCCATCGCCGCGCTCGCAAACATCGCGCGCGGCACATTTTTATTCTGGTCGATGGTTTCCCCCACATGACACGCCGCCTGCTCAAACGCGGGCGCGGCAAAGCCGATCAAATACAGCCCGGCCATGGCGCTCGTGATTTGCCCGAACATGCCCGGAAACGGCGTGGTCAGATGAAACGTCGTGGCCTGCTGCCAATCGACATGGCCGGTCAGCACAGGGATGAGCGCGGAGAGAAACGCCAGCGCCCCCGCCCCGGCGGCGATCACCGTCGCCAGCCGCGTGGCCCACTGGATGCCGCAGAGATTCACGATCGTAAAAGCCGCGACGATCCCCGACGCGAGCAGCGGCACCGGGACACCCGGCAGATACCATTCATGCAGCGCCGACGCCGAAAGCAGCGCCGTCAGCCCGCACGTCGGCACCCAGCCCCACCAGTAGCAAACGCCCGTCAGATTCGCGAGCACCGGGCTGTAGGGGCGAAAGGCCTCCGCACAAGTCGCGGCGATGCCGCCCACGCGGTTCGGCCACATCAGGACCAGCTCCGTCCAACCCGGCAGCGCCAGCCAGCTCAGAACGAGCCCCACGATGAGCAGCGGCACCGCCGCGCTGCCCTGCCCCGGAATGCTGCCCTGCCCGGCGAAGAGCGCCGCGAGGAGAAAGAGGCTTTGATTGCTCCCGCCCATCGCGAGCGCCGTCGTGCCCACCCAGCCGATCCTGCGCGGATGCGGCGGGGCCGGCGGTTCATGGGGGGCAAGGCCAGCGGTTTTCATGCAGCGTTTCCGAAGTCCCGCGGATGCTGTGTGCGGGCTGAACGGAAGGCGAGTCGAATCCGCTTTCGTGGGCGAGGTTTTTTGCGACGCTGGCAGGTGACATGAAATCGCTCCTGATTTTGGCCCTCATCCTTTTCGCCACCACCACGCAAAGCATCGCCGCCGCGCGCGCCGAGGTGCTGGTGGAGAGGCTGCGGAAGACGGCCAAACCCGGCAACGGAATCGCTGAGGAGGAACAGAAAATCGTGAAGAAAGTGCAGTCTGCCGGTCCGGCAGCCATCCCGCATTTGCTGCGGCTGCTGCGCGATAACAATGAGGATGTTCGCGATCTCGCGGCTTTCACTTTGAGCGACATGAAAGGACTCACCGAGGAGCACCTGGACGCGCTCATCGAGTCGCAGCGCCGGGATGACGGGTGGCTGCCATTCGCCATCGCGAGGATTGGCACACCGCGGGCCGTGGCGTTTCTCGTGGAAGAACTCGTCCGCAAGCGGCAAACGCAAAACCAGGTTGATGGAGCCATCGAGTGGCTGGGTGAGAAAGCAGTCCCCGATCTCGTGAGGATTTGCCAAAAGGATGAGGGCTGGGATGACGCCTTAGAACAGACGCTTTTCTCGGTGTTTCGAGCTATCGGAAAGCAAGGCCAGACAGCTATCGATCCGCTGCTCAAGATCGCCAATGACGAAACCGCCGCTCCGAAAAAGCGATGGCGCGTGATCACTGTGCTCGGAGCAATCGGTTTAACCGCCGGGCGAGCCGTGCCCGACCTCGTGAAACTGCAGCAGAGCAGCAACGAAGAAATCCGTGCCGCGGCCGAGTTTTCGATCGTAAACATCGGCACTGCCGAGGCGGTGCCGATTCTCCTCAAGCAGCTCGAAAAGACAGCCGATCCTTATTCACGGAAGTTCGCCGTCCGCCGATTTGCCGGGCTCAGTACGCGTGGCAAGTCCGCCGGTCCCTCGATCATGAAGCATCTCGCCGATGAGGACTGGGACGTGAGGATCGAAGCGGCGCTTACGCTCGGATGCATCGGCTACGACGAGGCGACCGATGATTTGATCAAACTGCTCGCCAAGGCGGATGACTGGCGGCTGGTTTTTGGCGCGGCCAAGTCGTTGCACTTGCTGAAGGCAGGGGGAGCGCTGCCTGCGCTTTCGCAGGTTTCCAAGAATCACTGGTATCCGCCAGTGCGCGCGGCAGCGGCGGAGGCGATCAGGGCTATTCGCGATGATCGGACTGCCAAAGGCGAATTTCCGCCGCGTTCTGAATGGTCCGACTTTTTCGATTATGAATACGCGGGCGAGAAAATGGAATCGCTCGAATACGATGATGCAAAGTCGCTTCGTTTCTCCATCGCGGCGCAACAGAACCAACTTGTGGCCGTCACAGTTCAGGAACCGGGCAAGGCAGCGAGGCGTGAGCAGTGGGTGGGAGTGGAAGTCGAGGATGGCTACCTCGCTGGGTCAGATCACGGGGAGTGGGGTGGCAAAATCGGTTTCATTGACCGGACGGGGAACCCGCAGGTGTTTGCCACGCAGAACACGGAAGCGATCTACAAAACCGAACACGGAATCTTTGCCGTGACGGGGCTGGCTCATCTTTCCATGAATCACGGTTTGATTTTCGGACTCAGGAAGGGCGCGGATGGAGCATGGATGGCGGAAAAATGGCGGGCTTTACCGGGAGCCCCCCGATTCTCGCGTCTGCTCAGCGATGGGAGGCTATTCGTCAGTTGCCACGGTGGCATCGTTCTGGTCTCCCCGGATGGGAGCATGAAGTCATTGACCCGCAGGGAATCGCTCAAGAGCGCTGCCTCCACACGCTGAGGGAGCGGGGGAACGCGAGCGTGCTACGTGCGCTTGCCGAAGGTCTTGAGCTGGCCGGATTCCTTTTCGAGGTCGTCGAGTTTGAGCAGGGTCTGCGCCTGCTTTTCCAGCAGCTCCGCGTTCTTCGCCTTCATCGCCTCGATGATTTGCAGCGGCGTTTTCGGGGCGGCGGGGGCCTGGGAGTGGAGATTCAGGGCGAGGGCGAAAAGCGCGGTCGCCGACAGGGTGAGGGAGAGGAGGGTTTTCATGGCTATTTTCCGCGGCTGACGAAGATGCGGGCGAGGCGCACGTTTTCGGCGATGATCGCGAGCTTCGCGTCGATCTTGGTTTGATTCTCAAAGATCGCCGCCTGCTGCGTGGCGACTTCGCTGACGAGCGCGGCGAGGGCCGCGTCTTCCGTGCCGGCTTCGCCTTTCGAGGGCATCGGCGCGAGCAGCACCGAGAGGAGCGCGGAGACCCCGAGCGCGGGGACGAAAAAGGATTTTGCGTTCATGCTTTCCCAGATAAGCCAGAAGCGGGCCGCGCGCTGCCGCAAAAATATTTCCGGGCGCTGGCAAGATTGCTGCTTGCGGTTCCCGGCGCAGACTTTATTTACACCTTCCCATGGCCGGCATGTCCCAATCGCAGTCCCTGTCCCAAAACCAGGTTCTCGCGCCCCAACTCCAGCAGAGTCTGCAAATCCTGCAGGCTCCGATGCTGGAGCTGCGCAATCTCATCCAGCAGGAACTTTGCACGAATCCCACGCTCGAAGAGGACCAGATGGAGCCGACGATTGAGGACAAGAAGCAGGAGCACGACGAGTTTCAGGAGGAGTTCGACCGGCTCGCGAAGCTCGACGACGAGTGGCGCGATTACATGGCGCAGAGCCAGAGTTATTCCGGGCGCTCGGCGGAGGACGAGGAAAGGCGGCAGTTTTTTTTCGACAGCATCGTGGGCATGCAGACGCTCCAGCAGCATCTCATCGAGCAGCTCAATTCGAGCGACATCAGCGAAGCCGACCGCCAGCTCGCCGAACTGCTCATCGGCAACATCGACGACGCCGGCTTTCTCCAGGCGACGCCGGAGGAAATCGCGAACAACACCGGCATGGAGGTCGCCGATCTCACGCGGATGCTGGAATTCGTGCAGACGTTTCATCCCGTGGGCGTCGGCTCGCGCGATTTGCGGGAGTGCCTGCTCATCCAGCTCCGGCGGCTGAGCAAGGACCAGACGCTCGAATACCGCATCGTGGACCGGCACATCGACGACCTCGGCAAGCGGCGCTTTCCCGAGATCGCCCGCCGCCTCGGCACCACCACCGAGCAGGTGCAGCGCGCCGCCGGTTTCATCGGCACGCTCGACCCGAAGCCCGGCCAGATTTTCACCCCCGATCCGAACAACTACGTGCTGCCCGACGTGAACGTGGAAAAGATCGGCGGCGAGTGGACCATCTCGCTCAACGGCGAGCAGATCCCCCACCTGCGCATCAGCAATACCTACAAGGATCTCATGTCGCAGGACAAAGGCGGGGCCGAGGTGAAGGACTACATCCGCGACAAGATCCGCAGCGGGAAATTTCTCATCAAATCCATCCATCAGCGCCAGCAGACGATCTCGAACATCGCCCACGAAATCGTCGGCAAGCAGAAGGACTTTCTCGAAGTCGGCCCGAGCGCGCTCAAGCCGCTGACCATGGTGCAGATCGCCGACATCGTGGGCGTCCACGAGACCACGGTGAGCCGCGCCATCTCCGGCAAATACATGGCGACGCCGTGGGGCGTCTTCGACATGAAGTATTTTTTCACGCCCGGCTACCAGACCGCCGGCGGCGAAGCGATGAGCAACACCAGCGTCAAAGGCGCGATCGCCGAGATGGTGAAAACCGAGGACACCGCGAGCCCGCTGAGCGACAAGGAAATCGTCGAGCTGCTCGAAAAGCGCGGCATCCCCATCGCCCGCCGCACCGTGGCCAAATACCGCAACGAGCTGAACATCCTGCCGAGCAACATGCGGAAGCGGTATTGAGCGGCGACGCGGATCATCCGGCGAAGCTGCTCTTCGTCTGCAGCCGCAATCGTCGGCGCAGCCTCACGGCGGAGAAAATGATGGAAGGAATGCCGGGTTACGAAGTCCGCTCCGTCGGCACGCAGCCGGAAGCGCGCATTGTCATCACCGAGGGTCACATCGGCTGGGCCGACATCATTTTCGTCATGGAAAAATCGCACCTCAACCGGCTCCGGCGAAAGTTTCCCGAGACCCTCGCCGGCAAGCGCGTCATCGCGCTCCACATCCGCGACGACTACGAATTCATGCACCCCGATCTCCTCGACGAACTCCACGCGAAACTCGCGCCCTTCATCGACTTCGGCGAAAACGCCTGAACCGCCCGACATCGCCCGGCTAAACCGGCGTATCCGCTCCCGCCAGCCGCTCCCGCGCCTCCATGAAGTTCCGGGCGCTGGCTAGGGCGCAAAAGGACTCCGGCATTTACGCGGATGCGGCCAGCAGCTACCTTCCACGCCGACTGCCATGTGCTACGAACTCATCATCTACTGGAGCCGCGCCGACGAGTGTTTCGTCGTCGAAGTCCCCGAACTGGCCGGCTGCATGGCCGACGGCGCGACCTATCAGGAAGCCGTCGCCCACGCGCAACTCGTCATCGAGCAATGGCTGGAAACCGCCCGCGAACTCGGCCGCCCCATCCCCGAGCCGCGCGGCAAGCTCATTTACGCTTGAGGAGCAAGACCACAGCGAGTTTCTAGCACCGACCCTTTCTCTTACCCCGATCATGTCTGCGCAACCAACCGCCTTACAGCAAATCTCATCACGTCGTTTCCTTGCTGAACTCGACATTCTCCGCGAATCCCTTCTCAAGCGTGATGGTATAGCTTTCGAGTCTTTTACACGTGGCACGCCATATTCCTGGGAGGGCTACAAGGACGAGGTATATGCGGAAGCTCAGCGGAGGCTTTCCATCGAGGATTGGAATGTTGGGGAAGCCGGCACGGGAAGTATCCTCGAAAGAGTTATTCATGCCATCGAGATCAAGGGTAACAATCTGTTGAAATGGGCGCAGTATGGCGTTCACAATGTGTTGTCGGAGATGCGGTCCGATTCGCGCTGCTTCACAGTGGAGAGCCTACTATACGACTTCTACAAGGGCGAACTCGAAGCCGAAGATACCTTCGATCCGCTAGTCGATATATTGGGCAAGAACTATCCTCTCATTGCCTACCTCTTCTTCATCAAGGACTGCGACCGTTTCCTCCCGATCTCCCCGGAGAATTTCGACAAGGTCTTCGTGCGCCTTGGCGTCGATCTCAAGACTTCAAGACGATGCGGGTGGAAAAACTACAGCGCCTACCTCGGTGTAATCCGAGAGGTCCGGAAGCTCCTTCAATCCGAAGGTTACGATAGCACACGTCACATCGATGCTCACTCGTTCTGTTGGATGTTGGCGACCCTCGAAATGGTCCGCGCGGCTGAGTATCCCACGGTGCGAATCGAGGTTATTGACCAATTGCCCGGCATTCCAGATGAGTCCCCGCGCGCTCCGGTCGATTGGGAAGCATTGCATCGGGCTCGCGCCGAACTTGGCCGTTTGGGCGAAGAATATGCGGAATTGGCCGAAAAAGATCGCCTGAGAGCGGCCGGAAAAAGCGCACTTGCTGATAAGGTCCGCCTCGTCAGTGATAACCACTCCCTCGGTTACGATCTCCATTCCTACGAAATCGACGGTCGAGATCGACTGATCGAAGTGAAGGCGATCTCCGGTGACGGTGCCGATTCCCGATTTTTTACAACCTGGCGTCAGTTGGAACTGGCCCACTCTGGAGTGAATCATTATTACTATCTGGTTCGCGGAGCCCGCACACCGAACCCGACGATCCAAGCCATAAGAGCAAAGGACATTCCCCAAAGCGCCATGCGGGCTATCGTCCACGAGGTTGTTTGGAATGGTTCCGCCGGATAATCTGAGCTCTGTCGACGCATTCAAATCGATTTCGCACACATCCAAAAAACAGCAGATAGGGGGCGGCGGGGTCAGCTCTAGAATCTCGCCCATTTCGTTCACCCCCGTTGCCAAGCGGAGGACCTGGACACGCCGTATTTGCGAAGGGAAGCTGAGCTTCGTGGTGAGGGACGGGACGGCCTGGAGCCAGTGCGGCGGCGCGTGAACCCGGCCACCCGAGGCCGAGCATCAGAGCCGAGTGGGAGAACCCCTCCCGCTGGTCCGGCGGTCTTGTCAGCCGTGTCGTTTCGGTTATGCTCCCCGCATGTCCATCACGCTGGAACTAGACGAAGAATCGCTGCGGATGCTGCCTCTCGGTCCGGGCGAGCGCGAGCGGCACATGCAGATCGAACTGGCCTGCCGCTACTATGCCCGCGGCTGGCTGACCCTCGGCCAGGCGGCGCGCATGGCGGGGCTGGATCACTTCGCTTTCGGGGTCGAGCTGGCCGAGCGCGGCATTGCGCGCGACTACACGATCACGGAAGCGACCGAGGATCTGGCCCATGCGCGTGGTCAGTAATACGTCGCCGATTTCCAACCTCGCGATCATCGGACGACTGTCTCTCTTGCGGCAGCGGTATCGACGGGTCGCGGTGCCGCCGGAAGTCGCACGCGAACTCCGTGCGCTCAGTCATGTGGCGGCGCGAGACATGATCGACGCGGCTTTCCGTGAGGGCTGGCTGGCCGTGGAATCCGTTCCGACCCCGAGTGCGCTCGGAGAACTGCGGCGGACTTTGGATGCCGGCGAGGCGGAAGCGATCGCGCTGGCGGCAGCGACCCCGACGGATGTGCTCCTAATCGATGAGCGACGCGGACGAATGGCGGCGCGCGGCCATTAGCTCAAAGTGGCCGGTGTGCTCGGCGAGTTGCTCCACGCGAAATTCTCCGGCCAATTGCCATCGGTGCGGGAGGAAATGCGGAAGCTGCGGAGCGAAGCGCGTTTTTTCATCCGCGCGGACATCGAAAGTTTCATCCTCACGCAGGCGGGCGAGTAGTCGATGGACCTGGCCTAGGCTCACCAGTCGCCATCGCGGATCTCGGGCCAGAAAACCGGGCCATGTGTCTTCGGCGTTGCGCCCAATGACAATCTTCTCAAGATTCGCGGCCCGCATGATTACCGAAGCCCTCGTCCGCGAAAAACTTTCCACCGTCAAATACCCCGGCTTCAGCCGTGACATCGTCTCGTTTGGTTTGGTGAAAGACGTGCGCGTCACGGGCGGCGATGTGGTGGTGCAGATGTCGCTCGCGACCAATGACCCGAAGATCCCGCAGGCGATCAAGGACGGCTCCGAGGCCGCGCTGGCGCAGCTCGCGGGCATCGGGAAAGTGACCGTGCGCATCGACATCCAGGCCGCGCCGCAGTCGGCGCCGACGGCGGGCGGTGCGCCGATGGCGGCGTCCGCCATCGAAGGCGTGAAGCACGTCATCGCCGTCGCCAGCGGGAAAGGTGGGGTCGGAAAATCGACCGTCGCCGCGAACCTCGCGGTCGCTTTGCAAAAAAACGGCGCGGCGGTGGGGCTATGCGACTGCGACCTCTACGGGCCGAGCATCGGCCTGATGTTCGGCACGAATGAGCGGCCGATGGCGACCGAGGAAAACCGCATCCTCCCCATCGAGCGCCACGACCTGAAACTCATGTCCATGGGCTTCCTCCTCGACGACGCCGCGCCCGCCATCCTCCGCGGGCCGATGGTCACGAAATACACGCAGCAATTTCTCCGGCAGGTCGAGTGGGGCGCGCTCGATTTCCTCGTCCTCGATCTCCCGCCCGGCACCGGCGACATCCAGCTCACCATCGTCCAGACCGTCGCGCTCGCCGGCGTCATCATCGTCACCACGCCGCAGGAGGTCGCGCTCATCGACGCGCGCAAAGCCGCGACCATGTTTGCGAAAGTGAACGTGCCCATCCTCGGCCTCATCGAAAACATGAGCTACTTCCTCTGCCCGAGCGACGGCCTGCGCTACGACATCTTCGGCAACGGCGGCGGCGAGCGAGAGGCCGCGCGCCTCAAAGTCCCGCTCCTCGGCCAGATCCCCATCGACATCCCCACCCGCGAAGCCGGCGACCGCGGCCTCCCCGTCACCGCCGCCGATGCCGGCAATCCGGTCGCGCAGGAGTTTTTGAAAATCGCCCGCACCCTCGCCGAAACGCTCGCCGGCTAAAGTTCGCGCCGATTGTTCCCCAACGAAACACCACCGGCCAAAACGATTGACGCGCGGCGGATTTTCCAGAAATTATCGGACCCATGAGCCCCACCGCTGACGACAACCCCGACCTCGTCAAAGAATCCCTGCTCTACAAAGAGTTCCTCGCCGAGCGCGAGGAAATCCTGCGCCACAAATGGATCGAGAGCGAAAAAGCCGGCCATGATGTGGGCTTTGAAAAAGCGCTGCTCGACTGGATCATCAAACACCGCTCCTCGTGGCGCGAGAAGCGGCACAAGGAAACGATGAACTGACCATCGCTTCGCCGCTCCTTTAAGCGCGATCCCGCGAGGTCGCCAAGGAACATGACTCCCGCACCCACTCCACCAGCCCCAGGGGCCAGCGTCCTCCTCGACGCCGCGGCCATCGAACGCGCCCTCCGGCGCATCGCGCACGAGATCATCGAGCGCAACCCCGACCTCGCCAAAGTCGCGCTCATCGGCATTCCCTCGCGCGGCGTGGAAATCGCGCGCCGGCTCGCCGCGCTCATCGCGCAGTTCAGCGGCGTGGGCGTTTTCGCGGGCGTCGTGGATGTCGCCATGCACCGCGACGACCTTCATCTCCACCGCGTCCCGCCGCGCGTCGAGCGCACCATTTTGCCCGACGATCTCGACGGCAAAACCATCGTCCTCACCGACGACGTGCTTTTCTCCGGCCGGACCTGCCGCGCCGCCATGGACTCGATCACCAGCTTCGGCCGCCCGGCCCGCATCCAGTACGCCGTGCTCGTCGATCGCGGCCACCGCGAGCTGCCGATCCGCGCGGATTACGTCGGAAAAAACCTCCCCACCGCGCTGGATGAGCGCATCCACGTCCGCTTCGCCGCGACGGACGAAATCGAAGACTCCGTCTGGATGAGCCGCACGCCATGAACACCGCACCCGCCTGGTCGCGCAAAGACCTCACCGCCATCGAGCCCCTCAGCGTCGCGGAACTCACCACGTTGCTCGACACCGCCACCGCTTTCAAAACCGTCGGCACCCGCGAGATCAAAAAAGTGCCAGCCTTGCGCGGCAAGACCCTGGTCAACCTCTTCGTCGAATCGAGCACCCGCACCCGCATTTCCTTCGAGCTGGCCGCCATCCGCCTGAGCGCCGACGTCATCAATATCTCGGCCAGCACTTCGAGCCTGACCAAAGGCGAGACGCTCAAGGACACCGCCAAGATTCTCGAAGCCAACCACGCCGACATCATCGTCCTCCGCCACAGCTCCGCGGGGGCCGCGCAGTTTCTCGCCGAGCGCCTCGAAGCCAGCGTCATCAATGCCGGCGACGGCGCGCACGAGCACCCCACGCAGGCCCTGCTCGACACCTTCACCATCCGCGAAAAACTCGGACGCATCGCCGGTCTCCACGTCGCCATCATCGGCGACATCCGGTTCAGCCGCGTCGCCCGCTCGAACATCCACGCCCTCACCAAACTCGGTGCGCGCGTCACCCTCGTCGGCCCGCCCACGCTCGTCCCGCGCGAGTTCGAGCACCTCGGCGTCGCCGTCACCCACGACCTCGACTCCGTGCTCCCGAGCGCCGATGTCGTCAATCTCCTCCGCATCCAGCACGAGCGGCAGCGCAAGGAATACTTCCCCTCCCTCGGCGAGTACACCGCCCTCTTCGGCCTCACCAAACAGCGCGCCGAAATGCTCAAACCCGACGCCCTCATCATGCACCCCGGCCCGATCAACCGCGGCGTCGAGATCGACAGCGACCTCGCCGACAGCGGCCGCAGCGTCATCCTCGATCAAGTCACCAACGGCCTCGCCGTCCGCATGGGCGTGCTTTTCCTCTGCGCCGGAGTCGGCGGTGAAAAGGGACGCGCCTTGTCCGCCGAATGATCCGCGATAGACTCCACCCATGAGCATCACCCTCGACCTGCCCGAGCACATCACCGAAGCGGAAGCCCGCCTCGAACTCGCCATCCAGCTTTACCGCATCGGAAAGCTTCCTCCTGGCCGCGCTGCTACCTTCGCTGGGATGGAACGTGGGGAATTCCAGCAGTTGCTCAAGGATCGCAAAGTCCCGTTTCCAATCACCGAGGAAGAACTGGTGAAGGACATCGAGAACGCCCTGCGCCGAAGCTCCGAGCCCCCGCTCAGCGCTCGCGCGGAGACGCCAGCCGAAGGACCAGCCGCATGCCCTGCATCGTAGCGGATACCTCCCCACTCTTTTATCTCGCTGCGCTCGGGCGGCTGTCGCTGCTCCGCCAGCTCTACGGACGACTCACTGTCCCGGACAGTGTCTGGGCGGAGGCGCTGGTCGGCGATTCCGAAATACCCAACACGAAGCCCGCGTTGGAAGCGGCTCGCGAGAGCGGGTGGATCATCATCCGGCCATGCGTGTCACCGCTCGTGGATCTGCGACTCGCCGACCTCGATGTCGGCGAGCGCGATGCGCTGACGCTGGCGGTTACGTTGCGCGCCGACTTGGTGATCATCGATGAACTCGCGGGCCGTGCCGAAGCCGCGCGGCTCGGTTTGACCATCACCGGAACGGTCGGAGTTTTGATCGAAGCAAAGCGCCGTGGTTTCCTCCCAGCCATCGGTCCCGAATTGAAGCGGCTTCAAGATGAAACCACATTCTGGCTGAGTCGCCACATGGAGCAAACGGCCCTTCGCTTGGCCGGCGAAGTGGCGTCACCGAAACTTCTCCCATGACCGCCACCCTCATCACCAACGGCCACATCATCGATCCGGCCAATCGCATTGATCGCGTCGGCGACGTTTACCTGACCGATGGGAAGATCGAAAAAATTGACCTCGATGGTTTGGCGCGGCAGCACCGCGACGACTTGGAAGTGATCGACGCGAGCGGCCTCGTCGTTTGTCCCGGCCTCATCGACCTCCACGTTCACCTGCGCGAGCCGGGCCAGTCGGCGAAAGAGACTATCGCCAGCGGGACGAAGGCTGCGGCGGCGGGTGGCTTCACGAGCATCGTGTGCATGCCGAATACTTCGCCGAGCATCGACAGCCCGAGCGTGGTGACGTGGGTTTTGGAAAAGGCGAAGGCCGAGGCGTGCGTGAATGTCTTCCCGACCGGCGCGATCACCAAAGGCATCGCGGGCGAGGAACTCGCGCCCATCGGCTCGATGTACAAAGCGGGCATCGTCGCGCTCACCGACGACGGGCATTGTATCCAGAACCATGAGGTCATGCGCCGCGCGCTGGAGTACGCGCGCATGTTTGGCCTCACCGTCATGGACCATTGCCAGGACTACAATCTCGTCGGCAAAGGCGTGATGCACGAAGGCGCGGTCAGCACCGCGCTCGGACTGCCCGGCTGGCCGGCGGCGGGCGAGGAAATCATCGTCCAGCGCAACGCCCTCCTCGCCGAACTCACCGGCACGCCCATCCATTGCCAGCACCTCAGCAGCGGCGGCAGCGTCCGCCTTTTGCGCGAAGCGCGCGCCCGCGGCATCCCGCTTAGCGGCGAAATCTGCCCGCACCACATCGCCCTCACCGACGAGTCCATCCGCGGCTTCGACACGAATTTCAAAATGAACCCGCCGCTCCGCACGCAGCGCGACATCGACCTCCTCATCGAAGGCGTCGCCGACGGCACCATCACCATCCTCGCCAGCGACCACGCGCCGCACTGCGCGTATGAAAAGGAAGTCGAGTTCGACCTCGCGCCCTTCGGCATCCTCGGCCTCGAAACCGAGCTCGGCCTTTTCCTCGACCTCCTCGTCCACAAAAAGAAAGCCATCTCCCTCGCCCGCCTCATCGGGATGTTCACCATCGAGCCCGCCCGCCTCCTCCGCCTCGACCGCGGCACCCTCAGCCCCGGCGCACCCGCCGACGTCACCCTCATCGATCCCGGCCTCGAATGGACCGTGGATCAAGAGCAGAGCTTCTCCCGCAGCCGCAACACGCCCTTTCACGGCTGGGAACTCAAAGGCCGTGCCGTGCGCACCATCGTCGCCGGCAAAACCGTCTGGGCGCTTTGACCGTTACGCCGCCGATGAAAGCGAAACGCGAAATCCCCTGCGCCACCTGCGGCAAGCCGACGGAGTATTTCACCGAACCCACCGGCCCGTTCTGCTCCACGCGCTGCCAGATGATCGACCTCGGCAAATGGCTCGGCGAGGAATACCGCGTGAGCGAACCGCTCCGCCCCGATCACTTCGCTGAGTTCGAGCAGCTCGACGGCGGCGACCCCGACCGGCCCGAATAGCCGGCATCGTGAGGGGTTTGTCATTCGACAACCAGACCCGCCGACGCGTTAATGCCGGATGCGTTCCCTCAAACTGCTCTCCGTTATCGTCTTCGCGTTCTGCCTGCCCGAACTGCGCGCGGCGAATGTGCTCACTTATCACAACGACAACCAGAGCACCGGGCAGAATCTCGCGGAGACCCAGATCACGCCGGCGAATGTCACGGTCAGCAATTTCGCGAAACGCTTTGCGACGGCGATGGACGGGCAGGTTTATGCGCAGCCGCTCTACAAGGCGGCGGTCGTGGTGGTGGGCGGCGCGAATCCCGGCACGCACGATCTCGTCTTCGTCGCCACGCAGCACGACAGCCTTTACGCGCTGGATGCGAACAGCGGCGCGGTCGTCTGGCAGACTTCGTTTTTGAGCAGCGGGCTGGCGGGTGCGACGAGCATCACAACGATGCCGCAGGGCGACACGGGGAGCGGCGACATCAGCGTGGAGGTCGGCATCTGCGGCACGCCCGTGATCGATCCGGCGACGAACTTTCTCTACCTGGTGGCGAAGACGAAGCAGATCGTGAGCGGCGTCACGGCCAGCCCGCACTACGTCCAGACGCTCTGCAAAATCGACATCACCAACGGCAACGCCACGGCGAACGCGAACATCGCGGCGAGCCTCGTCATCGCGGACACGGTGAATGTGAACGGGAGCAACACCTACACGCACCGGACCAATGCGAGCGCGCTGGCCGTGCAGGATCCGTTCTGCGTGGGCGCGGGCTACAGCGGCGAGGCGGTGAGCCTCGGCGGGCAGAGCCGCGTGTATTTCAACGCGCAGCGGCAGATGAACCGGCCCGGCCTCGTGCTCTCCGGCGGGCGCATTTACATCGCCTTTGCCTCGCACGGCGACAACGGCCCCTACCACGGCTGGCTGCTCGGCTTTGACAAAACCACGCTCGCCCTGACCGGCGCGCTCAACACCACGCCGAACGGCGGGCTCGGCGGCATCTGGCAGGGCGGCGGAATCCCGGCAATGGATGCGGCGGGCAATTTTTATTTCGAGACCGGCAACGGCGACTTCAACGCGGGCACCGCTGTCGGAACCTTCCCCGCAGACGGAAACTACGGCGACTGCTTCGTAAAAGTGAGCCCCGACGCGACGACCACCGCGGCGAGCCAGAACAAGAACGGCTGGGGGCTGAAGGTCGCGGATTTCTTTTCCCCATTTAACAACGCCGCCCTGAACAGCGTGGATCGCGACCTGGGCTCGGGCGGCTGCCTCGTGCTGCCGGACTCCGCGGGCAATGCCACGCACCCGCATCTGCTCATGGGCGCGGGGAAAGAGGGAAAGATTTACCTCATCGACCGCGACAGCATGGGCAAGTTCGACAGCGCCACCGACCACGTCATCCAGACGCAGGCCTACAGCACGGGCGTGCCGCACATGGGTGTGAACAGCTCGTTCGGCACGCCGGCCTTTTTCAACGGCACGCTCTACTACGGCGGCTCCGGCGACAACGGGAAGACCTTCGCCGTGGCGAACGCGGCGTTTTCCACGTCGGTGGTGAAAGAAACGCCGGACAGCTTCGCCTTCACCGGCTCGACGCCGAGCATCTCCGCGAACGGCGCGACGAATGGCGTGGTCTGGATGCTCGACCGCGGCTCCAACCAGCTCCGCGCCTACGCGGCGGCCGACCTCAGCAGCGAGCTGTGGACGAGCGCGCAGGCGGCCGGCGGACGCGACACGCTCGGCTCGGTCGTGAAATTCAGCGTGGCCACGGCCGCCGACGGCCACGTCTTCGTCGGCACGAGCAATGCGCTCGTCGGCTACGGCCCGCCGCAGCCACCGACCGCGCCGCCCGCCGCGCCGACGGCGCTCGCGGCCGCGCCGGTCTCGGGCATCCAGATCGACCTCGCGTGGACGGACAACGCCAGCAACGAGGACGGCTTCAAGGTCGAGCAGTCGCCGGACGGCGCGACCTTTACCGAAATCGCGACGGTGGGCGTGAACGCGACCGCGTATTCCGTCACCGGCCTGCAAGTTTCGACGCCGTATTATTTCCGCGTCCGCGCGTTTAACAGCTTCAACACGCTGAGCTACTCCGCCTACACGGGCATCGCCAGCGCGGTGACGAACGGCACCACGCCGACGCTCGATTTTTCCACCGGCTTCGCCAGCGCGGCCCCGTCGTTCAACTTCGTCGGCGGCGCTTCGATCAGCGGCACGCGCCTGCGGATCACCGACGGCGGCGGCAGCGAGGCGCGGGCGGCGTGGACAAAAAACGCGCAGAGCGTCGCGAAATTCACCACGCAATTCACCTTCCAGATCACCGCGGGCTCCGGCTTCGCGGACGGCTTCACCTTTTGCCTGCAAAACGCCGGCAACACCATGGTCGGCGCGGGCGGCGGCGACCTCGGTTACACGGGCATTGGGACAAGCGTGGCGGTGAAATTCGACACCTATCCCGGCGCGAGCACCACCGGGCTTTACGTGAACGGGGCCGCGCCGGACGACACCGCGCCGGCTTCCATCGACATGAGCGTGGCGGGCATCGACCTGCACAGCGGCCACGTCTTCAGCGTCGCGCTCGCCTACGATGGCACCACGCTCACCGAGCGCGTCAGCGACAACACGACCAACGCCGTCTTCACCCAGGCCTACACCGTCAACATCCCCGGCACCGTCGGCACTTCGACCGCCTACCTCGGCTTCACCGGCGGCACCGGCGGCGAGACCACGACCCAGGACATTCTGACATGGTCGTATTCCATCCCGCCGAGCAGCCCGCCCGCCGCGCCGTCCGCGCTCACCGCGACCCCGGCATCCGGCACGCAGATCAACCTCGCGTGGACGGACAACGCGACCAACGAGGCGGGCTTCAAAATCGAACGCAAGGCCGGTGCCGCGGGCACCTACGCGCAGATCGGCGTGACCGGCGCAAACATTGCCGCCTTCAACGATAGCGGGCTGAGCGGCGGCATCGACTGCTACTACCGCGTGCGCGCCACGAATGCGGCGGGCGATTCCGCCTACGCGCCGGAGGCGCACGCGCTCACGCCGGTGCCGCCCCTCGCGCCCTCGAACGCCAGCACCACGCTCGTGACCTCCACGCAGATCCACCTCGCCTGGACGGACAACGCGACCAACGAAACCGGCTACAAAGTGCTCCGCCAAACCGGCGCGGGCACCTTTTTCGAGATCGCCTCGCTCGGCGCAAACGCGACGGCTTACAACGACACCGGCCTCAGCCCCGGCGTGAGCTACGACTACCACATGCAGGCCTACAACCTCGCCGGTTACTCCGACTTCGCGGGAACGACCGTGCAGACCCTGACGAAAGTCTCCCTCGCCGCGACCGACGCCACCGCGCAGGAAGCGACCGTGAACACCGCCACCTTCACCGTCTCCCGTCTCGGCGAAACCACCGGCGCGCTCGCCGTGGCCTACACCGTCGCCACCGGCGCGGGCCAGGCCGCGTCCGGCACGCGCTACACGCTCTCGCCCGCCAGCCCCGTCATCATTCCCATCGGCGCGTCCTCCGCCACGATCACCGTCGCACCGCTGAACGACCCCGCCGTGCTCGGCACGCAAAGCATCACGCTCAACCTCAGCGCGAGCGCCGCGTATGAATTCGGCACCGGCCTCAGTGCCGCCAGTGCCGCCGCCTCCCTCCTCGATTCACCGGTCAGCGTCTGGAAAATCGCGGAGTTTGGCACCCTCGCCGTTGCACAGTCCGCCGCCGCTGCCGACACCGCCGCGCCCGCCGGCGACGGCCTCGCGAACCTCGAAAAATACGCCCTCGGCCTGCATCCGCTCACCGCGTACGCGTCCAACGCCACGGGCCTCCCCGCCATCGTCCTCGACCCCGCGCTCGGCAACCGCCTCACGCTCACCTTCCGCCGCCCGCGTCCTGCTCCCGCCGGCGTGAGCTACTTCATCGAATCCACTGGCAGCGTCGTCACCGGCCCGTGGATCACGCTTTCGCTGGAAAGCGGCTACCCGCTCGACAACGGCAACGGCACCGAAACGCTCAAGGCCGACGACACGCAAACCACCGGCGGCGCGGCCCAGCGTTTTCTCCACCTGCGCATCACGCGGCCTTGATGCCGGCACTGCCGCCCTACTTCGCCGGGGCGCGGAGGCGGCGCTTGAGACCCATGAGGAATTGCTTCACCGGCCCGGCCTTTTCCACGGTCGTGGCAAAGCCGTTCTGGTAGGCCACGATCTCGGCCTGAAACTCCGGCACGCCGGGATAGCGCGCGTCCTGGTGCAGCGCCATCGCCTTCATCGTGACCGCCGCGAGCGCCTCGGGCACCCGCCCGCCGGGCAAGTGCGGGAGCCGTTTCGCGCCGCCCGTCGCGTGCAGCGGCGAGACGATTTCGCCGCGCGCGGCCTTGCTCAGCACGGCCTGCGGATCGTCGCCCTCGATGGACGGGCGCAGCGCGAGGAGGTGCCAGAGGATCGCGCCGAGCGCATAGACATCGGTGCGGACATCGTGCGTGTCGTGCGCGCCCCAGCACTGCTCGGGAGCCATGTACTGCGGCGTGCCCATGACGTTCTTGGATTCGTTTTCGACCGCCGCGAGTTCCTTGCGCAAGCCGGTGCGGATGATCGAGCGCCCGTCGCAGGCGGCGGATTTTTCCCGCGTGGGATCGAGCACTTTCGCCAGGCCCCAGTCCATGACCAGCACCTCGCCGTAGTCGCCGATCATCACATTCTCGGGCTTGAGGTCGCGGTGGATGACACCCTTGCTGTGGGCAAAGGCGATGGCGTCGCAGACCTTTTGAAAAACGGTGAGCAATTGGCCGAGCGGGTATTTTTTGATCGTGGCGTCCTGCCCCTCCTCGATGAGATCGAGCACTTTTTTGAGCGTGATCCCGCGCACGTATTTCATCGTGTAAAAAACCTGCGCCTTCTCGTCCACGCCGAGTTCGTGGACGGGGACGATGTTCGGATGCTCAAGCTGGCCGGTGACTTTCGCCTCCGCGATGAAACGCGTAACGGCATCGGCGTCATTCGTGTCCAGCATCACCTTCATCGCCACCTTGCGCTCGATGGCCGCCTCGCGCGCACCGAGGATCGCGCCCATGCCGCCGCGCGCGACCACCGCGCCGATGTCATACTTTTTCTCCCGAAGCATCTCCGCGGGCAGCATCCGGCGGATCGCCTGCTGCGCGGGCGCGAGCGACATGTCCGTGGGCTGCTCGCC
>JAYWEP010000164.1:0-14431 GCA_043779205.1 Chthoniobacter sp.
TCCATGAACTCGAGATACTGCGCGGTGATGCGCTCCAGGGAGATGTCGTAGATGTCCACCTCGTCCTTTTTGATGAGGTAAAGCAGCAGGTCGAGCGGGCCTTCAAAGACCTCGAGTTTGACACGGTATTCCTGGGACATGGGCCGGCGAGACTAGCGGCCCGCGCGCGCGGATGGGAAGCGGCAAGTGCGGACGCGGGAGGTGAAATGAGGGTTGAGGATGCGGGGCGGCGCGCGCACACTCGCGGCCTATGGAAATCACCAAACAACTCTCGGTCTTTCTCGCCAACAAACCCGGCACCCTCGCAGCCGTCTGCGCGGAGCTGGAGCGGGCGAAGGTCAATATTTTCGCGCTGACGATCTCGGACACCACGGATCATTCGGTGGTGCGGATGGTTTTGAGCGACACGGAAAAGGCGCTGCACATCTTCGAGGAGCGCGGCGTGCTGGCGGTGGAGAACAAGGTGCTGATGATCAGCAATGACAACAAGCCGGGTTCGCTCGGGAAGATCGCGGCGCGGCTGGCCAAGGCGAAGATCAACATCGAGTACGCCTATCTGGCGACGAGCCCCGGGGCCAAGCGCGGGCTGCTCATTCTGCGGACGAGCGACACCAGGAAGGCGCTGAAAATTCTGCAGAAGGACTAAGCGGGTGGTCTAAAAAAGCCTGCGCTGCTGTAGGGGAAGCTGTCAGCTTCCCCTACAGCGGCGCGCTTTTTTAGACGCCCTCTAAACCCGAAATCCCAAATCAGGCCCGCCGGACGTTCCCGATGAGCGGGGCCAGCTCGGCGGGTTGCGCAGTCGGGCCGACCGCGCCGGTGCGGCCGGTGCCGCGGACGAAGCTGAGCGTGGCCGAGCGTTCCTCGACGCGGTCGGGCGAGCGGGCGACGATCGGGATGCCGAAATCGCCGTCGGGCAGGGTGAAGTGGTAGCGGAAGGTGCCGTCGGGGCTGAGGCGGATTTCCTTGCCGTCGATCGAGACCGTGGCGTCGGGATGGGTGCCGCCGTAGAAGATGATCTCGGCGTTGACGTGCAGGAAAAAGCCGCGCTCGCGTTTCACGCTGAAGGGCTGCGCGCTCCAGCTCGCGCCGATGCCGCTGAAGAGGCTCGTGGGGCCGGGAGCGAGCGATTCGGCATAGCCGCCGGAGAGGCCGCTGGCGGTTTCGCTGTGGAGTTTTTGGTGGAGCTTTTTGCGGAGCATCTGGTCGATCTCCGCGGAGCCGAGGCCGATGCGGTCGGTGAGGGCTTCGCCGAGCAGCGCGGCGAGCAGCCGCTTCTGCTCCTCGGTCCACGAGGGCGCGCGGCCCGCGTGAAATTCGATGCGCCCCTCGCCCGCGATGCGCGCCAGCGCGGCGATGAGGCTTTCGCCGTCCTCCATTTTCTCGCGCACCATTTCCTGGAGCTGCTCGTAGCTCAGCTCCGCGGGCACGGTGGCGAAAGCGGCGGGCGCATCCGCGGCCACGCCGTCGGGCGGAGTCGTGGCGACCCCGGATTTCACGACGCCATGCCACGCGCCGCCCTTTTCAAAAAACCCGATCTCCGCCACGTAGGCCGTGGCCGGATGGGCCACGGGCACATACCAGTCCCGCGCCTCGGGCTTGATCTCCACGAGCGCCTCCTCGGCGCCCGCCGCCGTGGTCACGCGCAGGAAAAACTGCGCGACCCCGCCGCGCATCTCCGCGCCCGCATACTGCCCCCAGTCGAAATCCCAATAGCTGAACAGCCACCGCGGATCGCGCGCCGCGAGGAAGAGCGCGTCCTGCCGGTAGGTGGCCGGCAGTTCGCCCAGGTCTTCGTAGGCGGGCTGCACCGCCGGAGCCGCCGGCTCCGCGGCGATCTCGAATTTATGCGCGTCCTCCGCCGCTTCGACACCGGTCACCGGATCCTGCGAGACTTGGAAGGCGGCTGCTTTCGTCGTTTGCTCGGGGGAAGAGGTGGCTTCGGGATCGTTTTTTGGCATGGTTGTTGTGCGAGTTTGTGCGAGTTGATTTGCGTGATTGCTGCGGACGGGGCAGAGCCATTAAGGAACTCGCCCCGCGGAGTCAATCCGCTTTTTCCCATGCTCACCAAACGCGTCATCCCCTGTCTTGATGTCCACGACGGAAAAGTCACCCGCGGCGTGCAATTCGGCCGCGCCGAAGACGGTGGCCTGCGCAATGTCGGCGACCCCGTGGAACTCGCCATCCGCTACAACGACCAGGGCGCGGATGAGATGGTTTTTTTCGACATCACCGCCAGCGCCCACGGCCGCGGCACGATGATCGGCGTGATCGAGCGCACCGCCGCGCACTGCTTCATGCCGCTGACCGTCGGCGGCGGCATCCGCGCGGTCGAGGACATGAGCATGATGCTGAAAAGCGGGGCTGACAAAATCAGCATCAACTCCAGCGCCATCGCCACGCCCGAGCTGATCAGCGCCGGGGCCGAGCGCTTTGGCAGCCAGTGCATCGTCGTCAGCATCGACGCGAAAAAGACCGCGCCCGACCGCTGGGAAGTCTTCGTCCAGGGCGGGCGCAAACCCACCGGCCTCGACGCCGTCGAGTGGGCCGTCCGCGCCGTCGCCCTCGGAGCCGGCGAGATCGTGCTGAACTCCATCGACGCCGACGGCACCCGCGCCGGCTACGACCTCGTCATCACCCGCCGCATCAGCGAAGCGGTGGGCGTCCCCATCGTCGCCAGCGGCGGCGCGGGCACGCTCGACCACATGGTGGAAGTCCTCGCCGCGGGCAAAGCCGACGCTGTCCTCGCGGCCAGCATTTTCCACTTTGGCGAATACACCGTCACCGACGTGAAGCGCCACCTCGCCGCGCACGGCATCCCCGTGCGCCTGCCGGAGACGGTCGGAGCCTGACTGCCATTATAGGGTGTACCGAAAGTGGTAACGGGAAAATTTTTGACCACGGATTGCGCGGATTACACGGATTTTTAGGAATCAGAAATCCGTGAAATCTGTGAAATCCGTGGTCAAAAAACTGCCGACTCTGAGTTTCGGTACCCCCTCTTACAAATCCAGCAGCAGCCGCGCGGGGTTTTCGATGCCGTCTTTGACACGGATGAGAAAGGTCACGGCTTCTTTTCCATCGACCACGCGGTGATCGTAGCTGAGCGCGAGATACATCATCGGGCGGATGACGACCGCGCCTTTTTCCGCGATGGGCCGCTCCTGGATTTTGTGCATGCCGAGGATGCCGCTTTGCGGGGGATTGAGGATCGGCGTGGAAAGGAGCGAGCCGTAGATGCCGCCGTTGCTGAGCGTGAAGACGCCGCCGCTGAGGTCTTCGATTTTGATTTTGCCCTCGCGCGCTTTGACCGCGTACGCCGCGAGGTCGCGCTCGATGTCGGCGAAGGATTTTTTGTCCGCATCGCGGATGACGGGGACGACGAGCCCGCGCTCGGTGCCGACGGCGACGCCGAGGTCGAAGTAATGATTTTGCACGAAGTCATCGCCGTCCATGCGGCCATTGATGGCGGGGCAGGCTTTCAGCGCGCTGACCGTGGCTTTGATGAAAAAGGACATGAAGCCGAGCTTCACACCGTGCTCTTTGGTGAAGGCGTCCTGCTGCGCGGCGCGGAGGCTCATTACCGCGCTCATGTCGCATTCGTTGAAGGTGGTGAGGATGGCCGCGGTGTGCTGCGCCATGACGAGCTGCTGCGCGATCTTGCGGCGCAGCGGCGACATTTTTTTCCGCGTGCTGCGACCCTCGGCCACGGGCGCGGTGTTTTCGGCGAGGGTGGAAAGGGAGACGTTCGCCGCGGCCACGGCGGCGGAGAGGCGCGGCGCGGCGGGAGCCTCGAAATTCTCGCGCGCGACGCCGGCGGCGATGGTGACGGCGGGCGTCTTGGGCTGCACGCGGGCGGGCGGCTCGACCTGCCCGTGCGTTTTGCGGGCGTCGGATTTGTCGTCGGGCGTCTGCGCGGAGGTGGCGGGTGCGGCTTTCGCGGCTGCGCCGCCTTCCTCGATGGTGCCGACGATTTCGCCGATCTTCACCTCGCTGCCTGCGGGCGCGGCGATCTTCAGCACGCCCGCTTTTTCGGCCACGATCTCGGTCGAGACCTTGTCCGTTTCGAGGGTGAAGAGCGCTTCGCCCGCGGCCACGGCGTCGCCGTCGTTCTTGTGCCAGACGGAGAGCAGTCCGCTGGTGATGGATTCGCCGACGGCGGGGATTTTGATTTCGAGGGACATGGGAAAAATTTGGATGCTGATTTTTGAAAAGGAAAGCGCCGCTGGGCCAATCGGGCTGGGGATACTGAATCGGGAATTCAAAATGCCGAATGCAAAATTTGTCCATCCCGCGGCACTTTGGCCGCGTTGCCGGACGCCAGTTTTTCGTCGAGCAAATCGTTTCCTTGCGTCAGGTTCCTCCCATGCCCGACAACGACTGGGTTTCCATGCTCAAAGCCCTCGCCGACGGCACGCGCCTGCGGCTCGTCAAAACGCTGCTCGCGCGCGACCTGACGGTGAACCAACTCGCCGAGGAACTCGGCGTCTCGCAATACAACGTCTCGAAACATCTCCGCGTGCTGCGTGACGCGGGCATCCTCGATCTCCGCAGTATCGGCACCCAGCGCGAGCACTTCGTCGCGCCCAGTTTCCGCCGCCGCCTCGCGCGCCACGGGAACACGCTCGACCTCGGTTGCTGCGTGTTTCGGTTCGATCAGTTGCCGGATTGAAAATGCCGTCCTCCGCGGACGCGTGAATCGGATTTCCAAAACTGTTTGCCAGGAACCGTGTCCATCAATATGCCAGTCAGCGCATATGCGCCGATAGGCGCAGACTCCCGACGACCAACGATCCCACCGCATGAACCTGATCCTCCTCTTCCTCGCGACCTGCTTCCTCGCCTACTCGAATGGCTCGAATGACAACTTCAAAGGCGTGGCGTCGCTGTATGGGAGCCGCACGGCGAGCTTTCGCACCGCGCTGGCTTGGGCCACCGTGACGACTTTCGCGGGCTCGATCTCGGCAATCTTTCTCGCGCAATCGCTGCTCAAGAAATTCTCCGGCAAGGGACTCGTGCCGGATGCGCTCGTCGCCTCGCCGGGCTTTTTGCTGGCCGTTGTGCTGGCTTCGGCCTGCACGGTGATCCTCGCCACGCTCACCGGCTTTCCCGTTTCCACGACGCATGCGCTGACCGGCGCGCTGGTCGGCGGCGGGCTCGTCGCCTCCGGGGCGCAGGTGAATTTCGCGGCGCTCGGAAAAAACTTCGTCACGCCGCTGGTGCTCGGGCCGGTGCTGGCCATCGCGCTCGGGGCGGTGCTTTATCTCGCGCTCCGGTTTCTGCGGCTGCGCTTTGGGCTGACGAAGGAATGGTGCGCGTGCGTGGGTGTGGAGGAGCGCGTGGTGGCGATGCCGCAGCCGGTGTCGCTCTTCGCGCGCGCGGTGGCGTTGTCGGAAGTCACGGCGACGATCGGCGACGTGGAAAGCTGCACGGAGCGTTACGCGGGATCGTTTCTCGGCGTGCGGGCGCAGGGCGTGATGGACGCGCTGCATTTCCTCAGCGCGGGCGTGGTGAGCTTTGCGCGCGGGCTGAATGACACGCCGAAAATCGCGGCCATGCTGCTCCTGCTGCACGCGCTCGACATCCGCTGGGGCTTCGCCGCGATCGCTGTGATGATGGGCCTCGGCGGGCTGCTCAACTCGCGGAAGGTCGCCGAGACGATGAGCAAAAAAATCACCGCGATGAATCACGGCCAGGGCTTTTCCGCGAACCTCGCGACCGGCGTGCTCGTGATCCTCGCAAGTGCCTACGGGCTGCCGGTCTCGACCACGCACGTCTCGGTCGGCGCGCTCTTTGGCATCGGCCTGACGACGGGCCATGCGAACCCGCGGGTGATGCGCAACATCGTCCTCTCGTGGGTCGTCACGCTGCCGTGCGCGGCGGCGTTGAGCGCGACGGCGTATTGGCTGATCGCACGTTTGGGAGCGTAGTGGGCGGGGCGGAATGTTCGCCCGCATTCGGGCTTCCCACGCGCGCCCATCGCGTGAATCTTCACCGCCCGCTCATGCCCGACCCCATCGCCAGTGCCACCGAACTCACCGTCCGCTACGGGCCGCAGACCGTGCTCGACCGCGCCACCATCGCCATTGGCGAGGGCGAGCGCATCGGACTCGTGGGGCGCAATGGCTGCGGCAAATCCACCTTCCTCCGCATCGCCGCGGGCGAGTTGCAGCCAGATGGGGGGATGTTCACGCGGAAGCGCGACCTCATCACCGGCTGGCTCCCGCAGGCTTTCGCGCTGGAGGAAAGCGCGACGGTTTTCGACAACATCCACGCCGGGGCGGCGCACATCCTCGCGCGGCTCGCGGAGTATGAAATCACGCCCGCGGAAAGCCCGCGCAGCGCCATCCTGCTCGACGAGATCAACCATTTCGACGGCTGGGAACTCGACCACCGCATCGAGAGTCTTGCCACGCATCTCCACGCCCCCGAGCGCGACCGGATCGTGGGCACGCTGAGCGGCGGGGAAAAGCGGCGCGTGGCGCTGTGCCGGGCGCTCGTGGCGCGGCCAGATTTTCTCATCCTCGACGAGCCGACGAACCATCTCGACACCGAGAGCATCGAGTGGCTGGAGGACTTTCTCTCGCGCTATCCCGGCGCGTGCCTCTTCGTCACGCACGACCGCTATTTCCTCGACCGCATCGCCACGCGGATCATCGAGTTGCAGCGCGGCGTCTTCATCTCCTACGAGGGCAGCTACAATGACTTCCTCATCGCGAAAGCCCTGCGCACCTCGACCGAGGAGGAGCAGGAGCGGAAGCGGCAGAAATTTCTCAAGCACGAGCTGGCCTGGGTGCGCAAAGGGCCGCGCGCCCGCCGGACGAAAAGCGTGGACCGGATCGAGCGTTATTTTGAAATGGCGGGGCAGGACGGGCCGGAGCAGGAGCTGGATGTGGAGCTGATCATCCCGCCCGCGCCGAAGCTCGCGAACCGCGTCATCACGCTCACGAACGTCGGCATGGAACTCGGCGGGCGCACGCTCTTCGACTACGTGAATCTCGACCTCGCCGCCGGGCAGCGGCTCGGGATCGTGGGGCGCAACGGCGTGGGCAAATCCACGCTGCTCAAGATCATCATGGGCGAACTCGCGCCGACCTCGGGGAAGGTGGAAATCGGCGCGCGCACGCAGGTCAATTACATCGACCAGAACCGGCTCCTGCTCGATGACGCGAAGACGGTTTGGGAGGAGGTGGGTGAAGGCAGCGAGGTCGTGCGGCTCGGCGACGAGAGCATCACGCTGCGCGCGTATCTGCGGCGGTTTCTTTTCACCGACGACCGGATCAATTCCAAAATCCAGCACCTCAGTGGTGGCGAGCGCAGCCGCGTCATCCTCGCGAAAATCCTCAAGCGCGGCGGCAACGTCCTCATCCTCGACGAGCCGACCAACGACCTCGACCTCGCCACGCTCCGGCTGCTCGAGGAGGCGCTGTGTTTTTTCAAAGGCACGATCATCATCGTCAGCCACGACCGCTATTTCCTGAACCGCGTCTGCTCGGACACCCTGGCCTTCGAGGGCGACGGCGTGGTCACGCTCAACGCGGGCAATTACGACTACTACCTGGAAAAGCGCGCCGCCCGCAAAGCGGCCTCCGCACAGGCTCCCGAGCCCAAGGCGGCAGCGCGCCGCAGCGAAAAGGTGCGCAAGCTCAGCTACAAGGAAACGCGCGAGCTGGAGACCATCGAGGCCGACATCCATGCCGCCGAGGAGAAGGTCGTGCAGATGGAAACCGCGCTGGCCTCGCCGGATTTTTTCGCCAAACACGGCCACGATTGGGAGGCGCTCGAAGCGCAGCTCCACGCCGCGAAAGAGCGCGTGCCGAAGCTCTACGCGCGCTGGGAGGAGCTGGAGCAGATCCGGAAAGGCGCGTAGCGCACCTGTAGGGGAAGCTGTCAGCTTCCCCCTACAGGTGCGCACGCGGGACGCGTGCGCTTCCCCGGAAACTACTTCGCCGCCAGCGCGTCCTCGATCGCCTTCGTCAGCTCCGGCGAATCCGGCGTCACCTTCGAGTCGAAGCGCGCGAGGATTTTTCCGTCGCGACCGATCAGAAACTTCCCGAAGTTCCATTTCACCGGGCCGGGCACCGGCGATTCCGCGCCGGTCAGCGCGGCATAAAGCGCGGACTGCTCGTCGCCTTTGACATGCAGCTTGTCGAAAAGCGGAAACGTCACGTCGAACTTCGCCGCGCAAAACTCCTGGATCTCCGCCGTCGTCCCCGGCTCCTGCGCGCCGAAGTCATTGCACGGAAACCCCAGCACCATCAGCCCCTTGTCCTTGTATTTGCGCCACACCGCCTCGAGCCCCGTGTACTGCGGCGTGAAGCCGCACTTCGACGCCACATTGACGATGAGCAGCGGCTGGCCCGCGTAGGTCTTGAGCGTCGCGTCCTTCCCGTCGATGTCCTTCAGCGGGATGGTGTAAATCTTCGCGTCGCCGGCAAAAAGGGAGGCGGCCATGAGCAGGGTGCAGCAGGTGGTGAGGAGGGTTTTCATTTTGGAAAAATCGGCCGCCCGGCTAGCGCGGGCCGGTCGGGCCCGAGGCGTTGGTCGCGTCGCGGAGCGAGACTGAGGACCACGAGTGAAAGATCATCTTGTCCTGCTTTTGCGGCCCGGCTTTGGCCGACGGCGCATCCGGCAGACCGGCGGAAAGGATGCTGCCTTTCAGCGCCTGCGCCGCGCCGGGATCGGCGGGCACCATCCCCGGCCCGCTCGCGATTTCGCTGAGCCGTGCGGCGCTGGCGGGCTTGCTGTTCGACGCGAGACGCACCGACACTTCGGGCTTCTTCGCGGCCATGTCCGGCGCGACTTTCGGCGCGGGCGCATTGCTCGCGATGATGACCGGCGGCGGCTCCACATACTTGTGCAGCTTCGGCAGCTTCTCCGCGATGATGTTCACCGGCGTGCCGAGCGGGATGCCGGTGTAAAGATCGACCACATCGCTCGACCGCATGCGGATGCAGCCCCAGCTCACCGGCTTGCCCAGCCGCTTCTCCTCCGTCGTGCCGTGGATGTAAATGCCGCGCGCCTTCGCGTTGCGGTTCTGCTCGTCCAGCCCGTCGAGCCACAGGATGCGCGTGACGATTGGGTCGCGCCCCGCCGCGTTCGCCGCCAGCACTTCGCCCGTCGCCGCGCGGTGCTTGATGACCGTGCCGCAGGCAAAATCATCGCCCACTTTTTCGCACACCCGCAGATGCCCGAGCGGCGTCTTGTAGCTGCCAAAGGAATCGCCCAGCCCGAACTTCGAGGTCGAGATGGGAAACTTGCGGATCAGCCCGCCGTCCCGCAGCACCACCAGCCGCTGCTCGGCCACGCTGATGACGACCTCCAGCGGCTGCGCCGTGATTTCGTCGGCCAGCCCGGCGGTGGCAAAAGCGCACGCGAGCGCGGCGAGAAAGTGTTTCGGGCGGACGAGGTTTGGCAGCACGGGCGCAGACTGAACCGGTTTCGCCGCCGCGTGGCAATGCCGGAATGCGTCAGCGCACCAAGACCCGATCAGTTTTCACCCAGCAATTCATCCCAACTGCAATCCAAAGCCCGCCGCAACTGCGTGAGCACCGCCAGACTGGCATTGGCAAAACCGCTTTCGATCTCCTGCAAATAACGCCAGCTCACACCCGCGCGCTCTGCCAGTTTTTCTTGCGTCCACCCCGCGCCCGTTCGCAGCAGGACGACATTGCGCCCGAGCAGGAATTGAGGTGTGCGGACAGGCTTCACGGGATGGCCGAAAACCGTGTCGAAAGCCCGCCACCACGAACACGAGCTATCGCGCGTGCCAGTTCTTGCTTTATTTGCAAAAAGGCGCTTATGATTCGCCTGTTCGCTTCTCCTGAATTCCCATGAATATGAAACCCCGCGTCCTAGCTCTGCTTTTTCTCCTCACCCTCGCGGGTCTCTCTCTCGTTCACGCCGTCAGCTTTCCCGAGTGGCAGTATGCGCGGTTTTCCCAGGCGGAGCTGCTCGATCCGGCGGTCAGCGGGGAGGCGGCCAATCCGGCGGGCGATGGGTTGAGCAACTGGCTGAAGTATGCCTTCGATCTCGATCCGCATGCGGCCTGCATCGAGGGCGCACCGGCCCCGCAGATGCTCGGCGGGGCGCTGGCGCTGAATTTTTTCCGCCGCACGGACTATCCCTATCTGATCTACGCGCTGGAGGCTTCGCCCGATCTCCGGCACTGGAGCTGGCGCAATTCCTACCAAGCCAGCGCCGTGACCTCTCTCGGCGCGGTGGCGCAGTGGACGGTGGCCGATCCCTACCAGTGGCCGGCGGGCGTCAGCAAGTTCCTCCGTCTGCGGGTGGAAAGCGGGTCGCCGGATCAGCTCTTCTACTACCCGCCGGAGGACCTCACGGCGCGAACGGTGCGCTTGCCCTTTGGCTTGGAACTGCGCTGGTCGGATCGCTCGAATGCGGAGATCGGCTACCGCGTCGAGCGCCAGCGGCTCACCGATGGCGTGTGGGATTTGTTCGCCATCACCGGGCAGGACACGATTTCCTATTTCGACTATACGGTGCAAAGCGGCGTGGCCTACGCCTACCGCGTGCGTGCGATGTTTCCCGACGGCGTGTTTTCCGCCTGGACGGAATCCGGCAGCGTGACGCCAGGTGGCGGTGGCCCCGGTGGTCCCGGCGGCGGAGGGCCGCCCGACCCCGACCCAGACACGGACGGCGATAGCATCAAAGACAGCCTGGATGCCTACCCGCACGACAAGCGCCGCTCGCGCGACCTGCCCACCCTGACCTATGCGGAGATCGACCTCAGCACGCCGATCATCGGGGCGAAGGACGTGAGCATGCTCGCGCTGGATGACCAGAACCAGGTCGCCTTCAGTTATCCCGAACCGGTCTCCGGCTCCACACCCCCCAGCCTAAAGGTGGTTGTCTGGAAAGACGGTGCGCAAGTCGGCAACACTTACACCTATCCAACTGCGCAGGGTTCAGACTGGACGATCGAGCCCCAATTCTTGAATGCCAGCGGGGCGATCGCGGGCTCAGGTGCCAATGGGCACCGGCGTGTCTTTGTCGCTTCCGCCGGAGGCACGCCCGCCTTTTCCCACGGCTACGACTCCACCTTTCTGAGCTACGAATATGAGCCCTTCCGCGTCAGCCTCTCTGGGTTCAACAATGCCGGCGTGATCTGGGGCGGACAGATTCAGGATGAGTATTACGGGAGTCATACCTTGGATTTCATCGGCGGCACCAAGTTTCCTTATCTCCTTGATCCGGCCCATCCGCCCGACCCTAATCGTGGCGATGCGGGTTACCAGTCAGGCCCGAAATTCACCCCACTCTTCGTCAACGCCACGGGCCAGGCCGTGGGTCAAACATGGAGCCCCACGGCGGGGCTCTCGTATGCCCGGAAGACCGGCGGCGGGATCGAGGGTTTGACCGCCCGAAAGCTGTTCACCATTGGCGACGACGGCACCATCTTCGGCGTCGCCGCCGGCACCCCGCCCGACCCCGGCCAGCCGAGCGATTCCCTCACGCCGAAATTCTGGAAAGTCAGCGACGGAACACCCACCGATGTCAGCACCCTCCTCCCCGCCGAATTTCGCAAGCAAATCTCTTTCAACGAAAACACCACCGCGCAGATGAACAGCGCCGGCGACCTTCTCTTCACCACGCCCACTCTAGAAGGCCCCGAAGACGCCCCGGCGTGGAATGCCAAACCCATCCTCTGGACCCGCCAGACCAGCACCGCCAACCCCAACGGCACCCTCGCCATCGTCACCAACCCCGGCCAGAGTCTGAACAAAGACCGCTTCATGGTGGCTATCAAGGACGTGTATCCGCCTGGCGCAGACGGCAAACCCGACACCACCCAGCCCTCACACAAAGCCGCTGAACTCCTCGCGCTTGTAATATTTAAGACATCTCCTGACACAGAGACCGGCCCTGACAAGGCGCATAAAAGAAATCTACCTCATCTCGCGGCATATGATGCCTATTACGGTAAGGAATGGGGCAAATGTGTTTCCAAGGTTTGGAATACATCGCACAAGCTCGACCTTATCGACTATCTTGAAGGCGCGGACAAACCTTCAATCCGCACTCTTTTTGAGCAGAGTTTGAAGTGGAAAATTGATGGGGTTGAGCAGACCAGCCATGATGCCGATTATGGCAGCGAATCTGCGGAAGATAAACACCACCATCTTTTCGTGGAAGTGCTTTCAAAATCTGGAGGAATAACGGTTGATCGGCTAATTATCACAGTAGTTCCTCGCTCCACTAAAACAAAATGGGATGCGTGGTATGTAGCCGAAAAAGCCGACTTGGCCTGGCTTGCTGCGCTGCCACCAATGTTTTCATCTATTGAAACTACTGTTGGCACCGACGGATACCTGCCTCGCCCGGATCGTAACTTTAATCCTTATCTGTATGGCGTTCCGCACAGCGTCAACACTTTCTACCACCCTGGAGCAAGTTACGAAATGCGAGGGCTTCCAACAGGAAATAAAAACGGTCACCAAGTTTGTTACAATCCATCAGGAATATTACTAGATAGTGGAGTGAAGGCAGGCTCGGCAGATAAGGTGATGCCTTGGGCTCCACCCATTCAGTGGGATACGGATGGGCATAAGAACGCTGATGTAAAACCATTTGTGTGGGCAGCTCAACTTGACGGCAATCCTGCCGAAGGCGGTGGAACTCCAGAATATATTGATTTAAGTGCTCCACTGCTTTATGAAGGGGGCTGCATTAAGCAGTATTTGGAAGTCAGACCGCCTGTGCCGAACACCAAGCCGAGACTGACTCCGGGGGCTACTCCATGAAACGCAGGTCTTGCTGGTTTGCTTTTATTGTCATGTTGATAGCCGTCATCGCATGGCTTGCACTTAAAATATTTTGCAGTGAAAAGGCGAGCAGCAGCCAGACACCGGAACGGCCTGTCCTGCCGCAGTCATTAACGCAAAAGCGATCTGCGCCTCAGATTGGCGAACCGGAAGTTATGAATTCTTCTCTGCCGAAACCAGTGTCAGGAGCACTGCCTATTTTCAAAGCCGGCGGAATTGAATTGCCGATATTATTCGCAGACGGAGCTACTCGTGCGGAGCTTAAAGCGGCTATAGTAAAGGACATAAACCTTGTTTATGGACACCTCACTGCCCATGAAAGTCTTACCCCGATTTATAAAAAATCGCTGCACATTCAAGGGCGGGATATAACACCGATAGCTCAGTTAAATCTTCTTGGAGTTGGTCGTTACTATCCTGCGGAGCACCAAGATTTGATGGGGGTCATTGTTGATTTCGACGGGCAAAAGCTGGTAATTCCAAACGAATTAGTTGCGATTTACGCAAAGGCACAAGAGAGAGAGCAAAGATATCCACGAGCGTTTAGCAAAATGGATGATTTTGTCAGACGTTTGAATCGCCTAAACGATGAGCCGCCGGAACACGCAAGCGATATACTATTCTTGCATCCATCGGCGAAGGAATTTGCACCAGTGCTGCACGAAATGAGCCGAGAGCAATTGATCGAGACATTTGGAAACCGCGCGTATAGACAGCCGAGTATTATTGAAGTGAAGGAAGCGGGCGAGTTGCTTCCGGAATTGAAAGGATCGTTGATTGCTCCACTGTATCGCAAGGTGCCTGGTGGCATCACGGATACCGCGACTCCGCTAATTTTTCATGAGGGACACTGGAAGTTGTTGATTGGAGGATAGATGAGGTGGTTTCAATTTGTCGCCGCTTGTTTTGGCGGAGCGCTGTTGTGGAAGGTTCCCGTTACTGGATCATGGTATCTTCGCACTGGACGCTTATGGTCATGCCTCGCAGTCTTGGGAATGACTGACTACATGCTTCGAGTGTATACTGATTACCCCTTGTTCGGCATATTGGCGCTTGGATGTGTGATGGTAGCCTTTCCCGGATTATTTGTTTCGATTGTCGGTGCAACATTTTTCGCTGGCGATGCTCTGAAGCCGCGAGATAAATGGCAGGCAATCATCGGTATGTTGATTTGTCTGGCCGCTTTGGGTGTAGTCGCATGGAGTTGGCTTCAAGGATTAGCGGTTGGATTATCTCAAGGAGAGACCCGAGTTTACGCGCTCTTTTCTCAATTGAAGAAATCAGCCTGCGCTTCCGTTTATTGTGAAAAAGGATGTAAAGATTCTCTGATCGCGCCCCTGTATTGGGAGCAGCGTGTTGGAATATCCAACAGTGCTCCACCGATCATTTTTCACCAAGGCCGCTGGAAATTGCTCATCGGTGGCACGCCATGAAATGGGCCGCGGCGGCAACCATCATGGGCTGCGTGATGCTGTGGCGATTCGGCAGAGCATCTCATTGGAGTGTTGCGACTGCTAAGCTTTGGGGTGCGCTCGTCGCGGTCGCGACAACAGGTGGCCTGCTCCCCAAAAGTTGATCCAGGCGCTATGAGAGATTGGCGGCGCGATAGCGCCGCCGAACTCTCACCATGAAACGCAAACGACACACAC
>JAYWEP010000165.1:0-18530 GCA_043779205.1 Chthoniobacter sp.
ACGCCCGCGAGCCAGAGATCGACGAGGTAGGCGTAGTTGAAAATGGGCCAGCCGTTCATCAGGCCGTAGTAGATGCCATTGAACCAGCCGAGCCCGGTCCACGCCATGATGCGCAGGAGCAGGAGGAAAAAGGCGACGCCGAGGATGACCTGGCCGGCCATGTTCCAGCGGTTGGCCCGCGGGCCGTGCGGCATTTTCTCGCGATGGGTGTCGCCGAGCGTCTCCGCGAGCGCGCCGCAGGAGCAGATCCATCCGCAGTACGCGCCCTTCCCCCAGCGCCAGACGATGAGCGGGATGATGATGAAAGTCTGCACCAGTCCGAGCACCAGCCAGCCGGTGGTCGGGTGGTCGTTGAAGAGGTTCCAGATGAAGAGCGGCCACGCGAGGACGAAGCCGAACGCGCGCCAGTATTCGCGGTCGGGGCTGTAGCTGGGGATGGGGAAAAACTGGTCGGCGAAGGCGCGGGCGAAGCCGTGATCGAAGACGCCGTTCGCGCCCATCCACGGGAGCAGGATGTAGGGCAGGAGAAAAAGCGGGAGGACTTGGAACGCCATGAGCGAGCACGTCTGCGCGGTGACGTAGGGTGTGCGCCGCCGCATGATCCGCCGCGCGCCGAAGACGACGATGAGCGTGCAGTAGGTGAGCGAGTAGTAAAAGCTCGGTTGTCCAGCGGTCTTCGTGACTGTGCCAAGGAAGGTGCGTGGATCGCTGGCGGTCGAGGAGAGCGAGGCGAGCCAGCGGGGGATGTTGAATGGGAACCAGTCGTGCGCCTTGAATGTCTCATAGAGCGCGTGCCCGGAACCCGCCTTCCAGTGGTAGATCGCGATGCAGAATAGCGCGAAGAGGATGAAGCTCGCCCACGTCTTCGGCGTCCACTCGCCGCGGATGGTGAGGCCGCTGCGGCGGAAAAAATCGAGCGGGGCTTCGCGGCCGAGCATGGTGAAGACGATGTCGTTGGGCAGTTGCACGTCGCGTCCGTCGGCATCGCGCAGCGCGGCGGTGTCGGCGGTGATGCGCGCGACCTGCGAGCCGAGCATGAGTTTCACCGAGCCGGTGGGCGTGGCGCGCTGCATGGCGGTGGTCAGCGCGGTGGTCACGCGCTCGCTCGTGGGGTGCTCGATCTGCACGGGGGTGTCGGCGTTCGCGGCGAGCGCGTTCAGCTTCTCGATGTTCTCCGGCTTGGGCCGCGCAAACTCCTTTTTCCGATAGCTCAGCGTGACATGCGCCCCGCACGCGCCGAGCGCGATGGCCGTCTCCAGCGCGCTGTCGCCGCCGCCCACGACGAGCACGTTTTTGCCCGCGAAATCCTTCGGGTCGTGGAGCCGGTTATAGACCTTGCCGAGTTCCTCGCCCGGCACGCCGAGCTTGCGATGATTCCCGCTGCGGCCAATCGCCACGATGACCCGCCGCGCTGTGCCCACCGGCTTCTCCGCGCCATGCAGCACCAGTGCGTCGCCCTCGCGCACGACCCGCTCGATGCGCGCCGCCGTGACCTCGATGCCCGCCGCACGCCGCTGCGCTTCCATCTCGTCGAGGAGCGTCTCTTTCACATCGGTCGTGAATTGCAGCCCGCCGTCGAGTTTCATCTCCGTCGGGTAGGTGTAGATCGGTTTCGCCTTCGGAAAATTTGCCACCGTCGAGAAAACCTGCGCGGCCTCGAAGACCGCGAACGTCAACCCCGCGCGTTTCGCCTCGATGGCCGCCGAAATCCCCGCCACGCCCCCGCCGATGATGGCGACATCGAGGGCGTCCGCCGCCCGTTTTTCCCCGCCCAGCTCCGCCGCGATCTCCCGCACCGCGCGCGCTCCCGAGTCCGAGGAAAACTTGAGCAGCGGCACGCCGGTGAGATCGCCGACGATGCGCACGCCGGGCACATTCGTGCGCCCGTGCCCGTCGCACGCGGGCAGCTTTTCCACGGTGCCGGCGGGCCAGCAGGTGTGCAGCCAGTGGGTGTAGCGGGTGAGGAGCGAGGGCATGATCGGATTCTAGCGGACGACCGCGAGCGCGAGGCCGTTCGGAGCCGTCGTGCGCACGGCGATTTGCAGCACGCGGCGGAGCGGCGCTTCGCCTTTGTCCGTCGCGAGCATCAGCGTTTTGTCGCCTTCATTCCACATCGCCACGGTCCACGCGCCGTCGTGGGCAAAGTGCGCCGGGCCGTCCGGCGGGACGTGCGCGAGTCCGGCGCGGTCGGTGGTGAAAAGATGCACGGCCACGCCCCCGCCGAGGTCAAAGCAGACCAGCGACATTTTGTGCCCGTCCCACGCGATGGTCTTGCAGCCGAAAGTCGGTTTGCCGTCGAGCGCGGGGGGCAGGGCGGCCATGTGCGGAAAGGCGTGCCGGCGCAGCCACGCCGTCAGCGCCGCGGCGTCGTGATCCTCGAGATCAAAGGATTCGCGGTTGGCCTTGATGCCGTCCAGCACCGCCAGCCCGCGCTTCTGCCAGTCGGCGAGACCGTCCGCGTTTCCCAGCCAAAGTCCCGCGATGGCCGCTAAAACAACGAGCGCCGCGGCCAGCGCCCGCGTCCGCGGCAACGCCCACCACGGACGGAGCCGGCTGACTTTTGCCCCCGCGAGAATCCGCGCGCGCAAATCCGGCGGCACCTCTACCGAGCGCAGATGTCCGGCCACCGCCCCGTCGAAGGCCTGCTGCTCGGCGAGCCATTGCGCGAGTTCGGGATCGTTCTTCGCCGCCTCGATGGCGTCGGCAAAAGTCGGGTCGTCCGCGTCCTGCCCACTCGGGCGGTACGCGCTGAAAAGGAGCCGCACCTCGTCGCTCATGCGGCTCCTTTCCCGGCCGCGCGCATGGGCAGGATTTTGCCCTCGGCGTCCGCTTTGGCGTCGAGCAGCAGTTGCCGGAGCTGCGCCTTCCCGCGGGAGAGCCGCGACATCACGGTGCCGATGGGAATTTCGAGGATGCCGGCGATTTCCTGATACGAATGCTCCTCGAGATAGAAGAGCGAAAGCGGCGCGCGGAAGACCTCGTCCACCCGCGCCAGCGCGGCGACGACGGTGGTGCCGTCGATGTCATTGAAGATCGACGGCGCGACGCCCGGCATCTCGTGGGAGACGCCGTCGAGTTCGACGTGCGGGAACTTCGTGCTGTGGCGGTAGGTGCTCAAGTATTCGCGGTAAAGCGTGGTGAAGAGCCACGATTTGACCTTCGCGAGATCGCGGAGCTGGTGGCCCTTCGCGGCCCAAAGATAGAATGTCTGCTGCGTGAGATCGGCGGCATCGCTGCCGTTTTTCGCGAGCGAAAGCGCGAAGCGAAAGAGCGCGGTGTAATGCCGGTCCACGAGATCATTGAAGTCGATCGGACGCACTGCGGATGGGAGGGGTTCGTTCATGGGATATTCCCGCTGGGTCTTCAGCACAGCGGAAAGGCCGGCGGCTGTCGAGCCGCACGGATGCTTGCGCGGCGGGCGATGCAGGAGATGCGTGAAGGGGTGAACAAATCCGTTGACACCCCCGGACGGGCTGCCTAGCTTCCGCTCCCTTTTCCAAAACCGGGGAGCCCAATTTCCATGAAAACATTTTCTGCCAAAGCCAACGAAGTCCACCGCCAGTGGTGGGTTATTGATGCCGCCGACCAAGTGCTCGGTCGCGTCGCCGTCAAAGCCGCCACGCTCCTGCGCGGCAAGGAAAAGGCGATCTACACGCCGCATTGCGACACGGGGGATTTCGTCATCGTCATCAACGCCTCGAAAGTGCGCGTGACCGGCAAAAAGGAAACCGACAAGAGCTACATGAGCTTCTCCGGCTTCGTCGGCGGCCACAAAAGCGAGAGCGTGAAAGCGCGCCGCGCCCGCCGTCCCGAACTGCTCGTCGAGCACGCCGTGAAGGGCATGATCCCGCACAACAAGCTGGGCCGCGCGGTCTATACGAAGCTCAAGGTGTACGCCGGGGCCGAGCATCCGCACGCCGCGCAGCAGCCGAAGGCGGTCACGGCGATCGTCTAAAGTTTTCAGTTTTTAACACCCCACTATGTCTCAGGAATTCATCGCCACTGGCCGTCGCAAGGAAGCCGTCGCCCGCATCCGCATGTCCGCCGGCACCGGCAAGATCGAGGTCAATGGCCGCGCGTTTGAGGACTACTTCAAGACCACCAATCTCCAGAATACGATTCTCCATGCGTTTGAGGTCGTGAAGGCGACGAACTCCTACGACGTGAGCGTGAACGCCCACGGTGGGGGCGTGAACGGCCAGGCCGGTGCGATACGGCTCGCGATTTCCAGGGCGTTGATCGAGGTGAACCCGGAGCTGCGCGCCATTCTCAAGCCGGCGGGCCTGCTCACGCGCGACCCGCGCATGAAAGAGCGCAAGAAACCCGGCCAGCCCGGTGCCCGCAAGCGCTTCCAGTTCAGCAAGCGCTAAGAGCCATCCATTTCCGCGAAGGCGCCCCCGCTTTCCTCCTCGAGACCCGCGCTGCGCGACCCCCAAAAATCGCGCGCAGCGCGGGTTTTCTTTTCCCGGTTTGGCCACTGGGCGGGTATTTTTGACCACGGATTGCCCGGACGACGCGGATTTTTCGGGGAAGCCCGCCCGTGAGATCCGGGTCGATTTCCGGCCCTTTTCACAGTCTCCAAAGCACGCCTGATGCGGCCGGGGCTGAGGGAATAAAGTTTTTTCCAATCTGGCAAAATGTCGGTGGCGCGGAGGGGATGCCGGGGCTAGCCTGCGCGCCAAATCCCCCCTCGCGCCCGTCTTCGCGGGCCGTGGATTCAGCTTTCACCATGAAATTCGCCAACGCTTCCAAATTGCACGCTGCGCCGCGCAAGGCGCTGGCCGTGTCCATAGCGTCCATCGTGCTCGCCGCGAGCGCGCTCGGGGCGGACGTCATTTGGAATGGGACGCCGCAGTTTCTCACTCCCGCGAATGGCGGCGACGACGTGACGCTCGATTCCGGCACGGTCGTCACGCTGGGAGGCCCCGGCAGCACCGTCTTGGAAAACTCCATTTTCAATCGCAGCCTCGGAGCGGAGTTTGCGGTCACGACTCTCACGATCAACAGCGCGGATGCCACGAGCCGGACGCTCGTCTCGGGGGGCACTACGCTGGCGGGGGCCGTCGGGCAAAGTCTGGTCATCAAGGGCAGCGCGGATTTCCGTCCTGGGTCGCTGACTCAAAACGGATTTGCAAACGTGCAGTTGGTCAAAGACGTGGGCACCGGCGAACTGATCCTCGACGGAATTTTTAACGAGCTCGATAAGGCGCTCCTGCGTGTGGTGAGCGGCACGATCTCGGTCGAGGGTGGCGGCGGCGGAGGCACGGCCAGCCCCATCTCGACGCTCTTGCAGGCCATCCGCATCGACGGGGCGCTGGCAAAACTCCGTCTTGGCACGTTGGACGGGTCGTCCACGACCTTCAATAATTCCCTGCTCGTCAACGACTCCGGCACTCTCGAACACACCGCCACGAGCAGCGACGCGCTGACCGGGTTCGTGAACATCGACAACGCGAAAACGCTCACCGCCAACATTACGGCCGGATCGCTCATTCTCTCCGGCGGAGTGAACGGCGGCGGCCTGATTAAGACCGGGGGCGGCACCCTGACCCTCGCGGGCGTGAGCGGCTACACCGGAGCCACGACCGTCAGCGGCGGCACCTTTGCCGTCACCGGCAGCCTGGGGAACACCGCCATCACCGTCAGCGCCGGAGCCACCTTCGCCGCGCGGCCTGGCAGTGGCACTGGCTACGCCGGAACCCGCAGCGACACTGTCCCGCTGTTCACTGGCACTTCCGGTCTGACATTGCTCGGGGGCACCGTTAGCGCGGCAAATTTCACCATGGCGGACAATGCCATCGGAACTTTTCGCATCGGCACTGGTGGTTTGGTGATCCAGACCGGTTCGGTCTTGCCGACCCTTACCTTTGAAATCGGCAGCACCCCTGGTCCCGCAGGCACCCCCAACAGTATCGACCTGCTCGACCTGGCCACGATGGGTGGAAATGCCACTATCGCTCCCGGCACCAAGGTCAGCTTTGCCGGGCTGTCCTCGGCCACCAGTCTGGCGCTGGGCAACTACACTTTCCTGACCACCGCCGCGAGCGGCCTCGGGCCGGCCGTGCTGAGCCTGGCCAGCAGCACCATCACCGTCGGCTCCCTGAGCTACAATCTGACCCTGGCAAACTCGACCGCGACGCAGGAAGTCCTGACCGTTTCCGGCGGCACCTTGAGCAATAACTCGGTGCTCGGAGTAACTCCCGCGAGCCTCAGCTTTGGCCGCGTGCTGGCGACGGCGATTGGCACCCAAACGCTCACCGTCAGCCGGGTCAGCGGAACCAGTAACACCGGCGCGACGGCGGCGGTCACCGGTGGCGCGGCGGGCGCGACGATTGGTGCCACGGCTTCCGGCAATGGCTTCATCACCGGCGCGCAAAGCTGGGTCATCAATGTCGGTCTCACCCCCGGCCTGGGAGCGCATAGCGATGCCGTGGTGATCACCAATACCGGCAATGACGGGCAGGGCGCAGCCCCCGGCGGGCCCGGCCAGGGCAATGGCCAACTCCCCATCAACGTCACCGTCGGCGGCAATGTCCTCGGTTTGCGTTCGGTGACGGCCACACCGCTGTTTCTGGATCGGCAGCTCGCCACCACCAATCTGGGCAGCCTGCCCCGTCCGGTGGATTTTCACAGCATCGGGAGCCATGTGGATACGACCGATGTGATGGTGGATGGAAACCTCCTGTTTAACGGCGCGGTCGGCACGTTGAGCAAAAGCCTCACCGGGCAGAACGCCGTGATCGGCGCGAGCGGCACCTTTTACAGCGCGCCGGTGATGAGCGGCGAAACCGGCCTGGGTGACACCTATGCGAATGTGACCGTGGGTTACACCGCCACACCGCTGGCCCTGCGCGCCGTCACCGGGACAGTCGGCGATCTGGGGCGGGTGATGAATGGCACGAGCCTCAACAGCTTGAGTAGGATCGTGACTTTCAACAGCAGCGGCACCCATGCGGACACGACGGACGTGACCGTGGATGGCAGCCTGGCGTTTAACGGTCCGAATAACTCCCAGATCAAGAGCCTCACCGGCCAGAACGCCGTCATCGGCGCGAGCGGCACCTTTTACAGCGCCCCGGTGGTGACCGCGGAAAGTGGCCTGGGTGACACCTATGCCAATGTGGCGGTGGGTTACACGGCTACGCCGCTGCAGGATCGCGTGATCACGGCCGACACCGTCAGCTTTGGCCTCGTGCATGTGGGGGCCACGGTCGGCGGGGCTGCGACCCTGCGGACCACCGGGAACAACGCGAGCTTCACGGCCATTAGTGTCGGGAATTCGAGCGGCGGCGGTTTCAGTGTGACGGGTGGAACAAATCCCGTTTTCACCGACGCCAGTGTCACCGATGGACGCACCCTCGGCGGGACGCTGGGGACGGCGGGCACCTTCACGGCGGCCACGGCACTCAGCCTCGCTCCCGGCACGGAGGCCGGGGTGGCTGGCGCGCAGAATCCGGGGGCCGTGGTCGTGAAGTATGATGCCAGCGTCTTTTCCGGCAGCGCCGTTTGGAACAAGGCGGGCCCCGGTTCGTGGGGGCAGTCCGCCAGCGCCGATTGGACGGACACGACCACCCCGGCGATTCACGCTGCGCCGGGGACTTTCGGAGTGGGATTTACCGCCACGGATACAGCGATCTTTAACGCGGGTGGCAGTGGGACGGTGACTTTGGATGGGGGCTCCCCGAGCCTCGCCGCGATCACCTTTAACGGGGGCACCCATACCATCGCCCAAGGCGCCGGCGGCGTGCTGACACTGAAAAACAACCCCGGCCCAGCCACGATCACCGACAGCAGCGGCAGCCAGAGCATCACGGCACCGGTCATTTTGAGCAGCAACGTCGTCGCGACTGTGACCCAGGCCGCCGACACCCTGACCCTGTCCGGCGGGATCGCCGGTGCCGGGAAGACTTTGACGAAAGAGGGTGCGGGCGTGCTGATACTGTCCGGCGTGCAAGGCTATGCGACGCTCAATGCGAATGCCGGGACGACCTATGTGAACGGCTCCTTCACCGGTGGCACGGCGACGGTGCAGGCGAACGCGACGACCCACTTCAACGCCAGCCAGACGCTGGCCGCGCTGGTCATTGGCGACGGGGTGGAGGTGACCTTTGGCGATGGGGTCAATCTCGTCGGTGCGCCGGAGAAATTCACCGCGGCGGTGCCGGAGCCTGGCACGGCCGGACTGCTCCTCCTCGGCGCGCTCGGCGTCCTCGGGCGCAGACGCAGGCAACTTCGGCCTTAGAGGGCGTCTGAAAAGCCGGCGTGATCGTTGGAATCTTACTCTTTCTCCTGCTCCTGCTCTTGCTCTCCAGAGGCGAACGAGAGCAAGAGCGGGAGCAAGACAAAGAGGGAAGAGCGCACGCAGACGGCTTGTTAGACACCCTCTTGGAGACTGTGAAAAAAGTCGCGGCCACTGTAGGGGAAGCTGCCAGCTTCCCCAGTTCCTCTCCGAGGAACGGGGGAACCCAACGGGTTCCCCTACCGCATCGCGGGTTTGATTTCACAGTCTCTTAGTCGCGCGACAAGCGGAAGGATGAAACAAAGGGCGTGGCTGGAGCGGCTGGGAGGAGCATGAACCAACAAACCAGCTTCGCCCAGAGCGGGGAGGCGCGGAAGAAAAAGACCACCCGACGGGAAAAGTTCCTCAGCCAAATTGCGGAAGTTCCGCCACCTGCTCGAAGGCCTGTTGATTGACGCGAGCATCATCGCGGCGCGCTCCCCGACCAAGAACCAGCGGCGCGCGCGCGACCCTGACATGCCCCAGACCAAACTTGAGCGCCCCCGCGCTCTGAGAGGGTGTACCGGAAGTCCGCAGAGGAGGAAAAATGACCGCAGATTTCGCGGATGAACGCGGATCGGGATTCTGAAATCCGCGTTTTTCCGCGTCATCTGCGGTTCAATTCCGACTTTCGGTACATCCTCTGAGCGGGAGGCCCCCGGCCAACAGCCGCGTGAAAGGGCGGGCGCACACGCGGCGCGCGGTGCCGCGAACCCCGGAAAGCGCCGTGCCGCGCGCCGAATCCGCAGCGGGAAGAGGCGCTCGCGGGGGATCAGGTTTCCGGGAGTGCTTTTGATTTGGCAAAATTCCGTCAATTCCGTTTCTGTTTTTTGGACGGAATTAACGGAATTGGGATCCCCAAACAATTTTTGCCCGAGGCTCTGACAGCCTGTTGAAAAAGATGATGGGGCGGCCTCCTTTTTCTCCATCTCCATCTCCCTTCCAAGTTCCAGAAAAGGAGAAGAAGGAGAAGAAGACGAAGGCTCCGGGACCGGCAGGTTTTTCAACAGGCTGCCAACGGCTGGCATTGCGCGGGGCGCGGCGACGCCTACTATTCGGCGCGCTCCATGAATACCCCGTCCGCCCGCTGCCTCGCTTTCGTTTTCACCGCTCTGCTGCTCGCCGCATGCGGCAAAAAGGAATCCGTCGCGCCCGTGCTGGCGCGTGAATCCGAAGCTGTGGAGGAGGCTGCGCCGGCGGTGCAGGCGCCCGTGGCGGAAGCCGACGCGGCGTTTCTCAAGGAGATGAAGGAGGCGCCCGCCGCCGCCCCGGAACCCGCTCTGGCAGATGATCGCGCGGCGTATGAGGAATGGTTCAAAAAGTATCACCTCGATCTCGCCGACCCGAAGATGCTGGACGCGGATGCGGACGGCGACGGCTTTTCCAACCGCGATGAATTCCTCGCCGGCACGGACCCGCGCGACGCGACCTCGCACCCCGAGGCGGCGACGGCGCACCCGGCGATCCGTTTCAAGGAATACAACGAGGTGCGGCTCCCGCTGGTGCTCGAATCGCTGCGCGGCGAGAAGGCGGTGATCAAGCGCACGGACGGTGGCGACACGCGCTTCGAGACAGTGCGCGCGGGCGACACGCTGCCGGGCTTTCCGCTGCGCGTGACAAAGCTCGCCGAGCGGCAGACCACGGACAAGGACGGCCGGGCCGTGGACCGCTCGCAGGTGTGGCTCGAAGACACCTCGACGAAGGAGCGCGTGACGCTGGTGAAGGACTTGCCGGCGAAGACCTCGGCGACGTACGCGGTGCTGGCGTCGGAGGATGGGAAGACGGTGGTAAAGGTGCATGCGGGCGAGGTCTTCGCATGGCCGGGGGAGCCGGGCGTGACCTATCGCGTGGTCGATCTCGGGCGCGATCAGGTGGTGCTCCAGCAGCAGGAAACGCGGAAGATGTGGACGCTGCCGCGGCAGTAGCGCGGTGGCGGTGGAAAGGGGGAATCTGCCGGTGTCGGTCCGGCTTGAGAATCGAAAGCGCGGGATTCTTTTGTTTGTCCCCTCGTTCCCAAGCTCCTGCTTGGGAATGCCGCTGTCTTGGAAGCTCTGCTTCCCCACGCGTGGCTGCCAGGGGCGCGCTCCTCTCGGAGCCGCGCGGCGAAGCAGAGCTTCGGGGACAAGGGCATTCCCAAGCAGGAGCTTGGGCACGAGGGTCGAGGCGCCGTGAGAGGGCGAATTCGAGTAATGGGTGGACGCGGTGGTGGCGGTGACTTATGGGAGGGCAGCAAAATTTCTGCGGCAAGCAACGACCCATAAATCCACACACATCGCATCTTTGAACCCCCCTCTCTTCCTCCTCACCGCCAGCGCCGCCATGCTCTGCGCGTTCACCGTCACCCCGGCCCGCGCCGTCACTCTCGCGTTCGTGCAGAATTTTGGAAGCTCTGGCTCCGGCAGCGGGCAGTTTAGCGCCCCGTTCGACGTTACCGTGGACAGCGAGGGAAGTGTCTGGGTGGCCGACCAAAGCAACAACCGGATCGACCGTTTCAATCCGTCAAACTTCGCGGGTACTTTCACCACCTTCGGCAGTCTCGGGTCCGGCAGCGGACAGTTTAATTCGCCGTACGGTGTTGCTGTGGACAGCGCGGGGAAGGTCTATGTCGCCGACAACAACAACGACCGGATCGAGCGTTTCGATCCAGCGAATTTCGCGGGCACCTTCACCAGCTTCGGCAGTTCCGGGTCTGGCAGCGGGAAGTTTAATAACCCGATCGGTGTTGCCGTGGACAGCGCCGGCAAGGTCTATGTCGGCGATTTTGTCAACCGTCGGATCGACCGTTTCAATCCGTCGAACTTCGCGGGCACCTTCACTACCTTTGGCAGTAGCGGGTTCGGCAGCGGGCAGTTTAATGGCCCGGAGGGTGTTGCCGTGGACAGCGCGGGGAATGTCTATGTCGCTGACCCCTTCAACAACCGGATCGTCAGTTTCAACCCGGCGAACTTCGCGGGCACGTTCACTGCGTTCGGCACTCAAGGCTCCGGCAGCGGGCAGTTTGATACCCCGAGCGATGTCGCCGTGGACGGCGCGGGGAATATCTATGTCGCCGACTTCTGGAACCACCGGATCGCCAGTTTCAATCCGTCGAACTTCGCGGGCACCTTTACCACCTTCGGCAGTGACGGGTCCGGGAACGGGCAGTTTATTAACCCGCGAGGTGTCATCGTGGACAGCGCGGGGAATGTCTATGTCGCTGACCAGGCCGCCAACCGGATCGTGGAGCTGACCGGCGCCGCCGCCGCTCCCGAACCCACCAGCGCCGCCCTGCTCCTCTCCGGCACCGCCTTCCTCGCCCTGCGCCGCCGCCGGGGCTGATGGCGGCTACTTTTTCAGCGACTGCAGATACTGCCAGATGGCGTCGTATTGCTCGCTGGCCTTGCCGGCGAAGAAATCGGTGAGCGGGGTTTTGCCGTCGTCGTCGGCGAAGCGGGGCATCTTGGTTTCGGGGTCGATGCGGAGCGGGAAGAGGAGCCAGCGGTCGAAGTATTCCTTGCGCAGACGTTCGCGGACGTAGGCGAAATTGGGCGCGGGAGCCTCGAAGACGGCGGTGGCGGCGCGGTCGCCGATGGCGTGGCACTGGAGGCAGTTGAAGCCGCCGTTTTCGCCGAGGAGGGTGGCGCCGGCGGTGACTTTGGCGGCGTCGAGCGCGGGGGCCGGGGCGGGGGTGAGGGGAAAGCCGTGGGCGAGGGAGAGGCCGTGGGCGAGGCCCGTGGCGACGGCGGGGAAGCCGGGCATGCGGGCGAGGAGCCACGGGCGCGGTTTGTGGGTGCCGTGGCCGGCGATGAACTGGGCCATCCACGCGGGCTGGAGCTTTTCGCCGAGCCAGGTGAGCTGCGGGAGGGCGGTGGTGGCGATGGGCTGGCCTTCGCCTTCCGGCAGCGGAGCGGCGGCGGCGAGCGGGGCGGTTTCGTCGTCGAGCCGCGACCAGACGCTCGGCTGGCCGTCGCGCGCGTGGCAGGCGGTGCAGCGGAGATTGGCGATCTGGCGCTCGGCGAATTCGATGGGCGCGTCCTGTTTCAATGAGGCGAAGCCGCCGGCGGCGAAAGCGAGGAGCGCGTCGCGCTGCGCGGGGGTGAAGGCGAAGTCGGGCGCTTTGCCGCGCGCGGTGGCGTCGGCGGCCATGCAACCCTTTGTCCATGCGGCTTTGAGGGTGACGGCGAGTGTCGGGGCGGTGGTGGGTGGGAGGCCGGCGTGGCAATTCAGGCAGCCGGCGGTGGCGAGGAGCGCCGCGCCGCGGGTGGCGTCGCCGCGCGGGCCGGCGGGAAATTCCTGCTTGGCGGAGAGGAGGAGGTAGGCGGTGAGTTTGGCGGCTTCGTCGTCGCTCAGGCGGAAGTGCGGCATGCGGCTCCACGCGAAATTCTTGGTGGGGTCTTTGAGGTAATCGGTGAGCGCGGGGGTCTGCCATTTGGCGCGGACGTGGGCGAGGGGAGTGCGGTCGTGGGCGTCTTTGCCGGTGGCGTCGGGGCGGGTGTGGCAGGCGATGCAGCCGAGATTGGCAAAGAGCGCGCCGCCGGGCGGGACGAGGGCGGGGTCCAGCGGCGGGCCTTCGGCGCGCGCGCCGAGGGTGGTGAAGTAGGCGGTGAGATCGGCGGCGCGCTGGTCGATGACGCCCGGCTTTCCATCGGCGAAAACGCGCGGCATGAGGGCGTGCGGGCGGATGGCGTGCGGGTCATTGATCCACGCGGCCAGCCACGGCTCGTGGAACTTTGCGCCCAGCTCGCCGAACTGCGGCGCGTCCTGCGCCAGCTCGGGCATCCCTTCGCCGCGCGTGGGGAGGAGGCCCGCGGCGTCGTGGCACGCGGCGCAGCGCAGCTCGGCGAAAAGCAGCCGGCCCGCGCGGATGCGCTCGCCGGTGCGGAGGTCGGGGGCGCTGGTGTTGTGCTGGAAAGCGGTCGGCGGCACGGGCTCCCACGGGAATTCTTTCGACGACCACAGCAGCCGCAGCAGCGCGTCGCCTTTGGCCGGGCTGGTGAATTCCACGGCGAGTTTGTTCGCGCCCTTTTGGAGCTTCACGGGCTGGCTTTCGGTGCGCGCGATGCCCTCCAGGATCGCCACGCCGTTGAGCGTCACTTTCACCGCGCCCTGCACCTCGGCGGCGAAGGTGAACTCCGCGCGCATGTCCGAAAGGATCTCGGCTTCCCACTTCGCGGTGAAAGGCCCGGCGGGGAGAAACGGCGTGGCGGGCTGGCCCGCGGGAACGGCGAGCGCGACGAGCCGCGCGGCGCGGGTGTCCGACTTGCCGCCCGCGGTGAAAGTCAGCGCCAGTCCTTGTTTCAGGGCCGGTGCGGCCTCGGCGATGGGGGGGGCTTTGATGGCGCTCTCCTGCGCGCGGAGCGCCGGCAAAAGCAGCGCGAGGCAGGCGATGGGAGCGATGAGACGAATGGGAGATTTCATGTTGAGAAGAAGGACGGCATCAGGAAAAAAGCGAAGGGCTGCGATTGCTCGCAGCCCTGCGGGTTTAGCGTTGGCGCAAGGGGAACGTCAACGGCGCAGCCGGGTAGGGACGGCACTCCGTGCCGTCCGTGGCGAGCACAGCGAGGCGGTGGGTGGATGTGCGTGGCTCGCGAAGCGCCCGCCGCCTCGCTATCGCTCGCCCGGCGGACGGCACGGAGTGCCGTCCCTACCCGGCTGCGCCGACTCGCTCAGCGCGCGGAGGTGTAGGTCACGCCGGGTTTGTCGGCGGGGGCGACGACGTTGATGGTGTTGCCGATGCGATCGGGCACGGGGTTTCCGTCGGCGGTCTTGATGTTCATTTTGATGTCCATCTGCATGACCGGTTGGAGGCCGTCGATTTCGAGGAAGACGGATTTTTTGTCGGCGGAAAGCGTGGCGGCTTTCACCTCCAGCTTGTCGGTCCCTTTCTGCTGGGGATCGCTGACTTTGTAGAGGTCGGAACCGTAGGCTGAGGTCCAGCGGTAGTTGTATTGGACGACGGAATAGCTCGCGGCGTCGGCGGCGCTGGCGGCGTCGAGGGGCGCGGTGAAGTCGATGCGCACGCCTTTGTCGGTGATGTGCAGGCCGTTTTGCATGGTCAGCGTTTTGCCGGTGTAGCGGACGCGATGGATGGCGCCGTCTTTCGCGCCGTCGGTCTGCCAGCCGCGCAGGCCGGCGACGTAGAGCTGGCCGTCGAGCGGGTGGAAACGGGCGCGCATGATGCCGGTGGAAAATTTCAGCGGGAACCGCACGACGCCGCCCTGCGGCACGTCGCCGACGCGCTCCTGGAGCACATTGAAGAGCGAAGATTTGCCGTAGCTGAGGTAGAGGAGCTGGCCTTTGAGCGGGCCCCATTTGTCGCTGGTGACCCAGACCTGCGAGCCGTTGGAGTTGTCCATGTCGTAGGGCACCCAGCAGAGGTGCGGCGGGTAGGAGGTGGGCGGCGGGTCCTTGTGCGCGAGATCGACGACGCCGATGAATTCGCCGGGCTTCGAGTAATGGATGTAATCGACGGGCACCCATGTGCCTTGGTTGTCGCCGCTGGTGAGTTCGTCGTTCGGGCCGATGCCGATGCCGTTCGGGGCGCGGACGCCGGTGGCGATGATTTCGAGTTTCGCGCCGTCTTTCGAGACTTTGAAAATGCAGCCGTTGTGATCGCTCAGCGGACCCCAGCCGCTGCCGCCGGGTTTCACCGGGCCGCCTTTGGAAAAATAGAAGTTGCCCTTCGAGTCGGTATCGAGGCCGAAGGCGAATTCGTGGAAGCCGGGCGTGACCTGCACGTCGTTGTTGAAGCATTCGTAGAGGTCGGCCTCGCCATCGTTATTGAGGTCGGTCAGACGGGTGATCTGGTCGCGGCCGAGGACGTAGATTTTTTCATCCACGATGCGCAGGCCGAGCGCGTGGAAAAGGCCGGTCGCATAGCGTTTCCACTCGATGTTTTCGAGTTTGTCATCGAGGCCGCGGCCCAGCCACACGTCGCCGCTCCAGGTGCAGAAAGCGATGCGTCCGTCTTTGAAAAAATCGAATCCGCCGACGCGGATTTTGGATTTGTAAGGATTGTCGAGCGGGACGTGGAGGTCATCGACGACGTAGGGAAACGCGTTGAGCAGGGCAGCGAGTTTGGCTTTTAGCTCCGTCTGCTTCGCCGGCTCGCTTTCCTTTGCGATCTGCTCCTCGAGTTGCGCCGCTTGCTTCTTCTGCTCGGTGTCACCGAGTTCGCCTTTCACTTTCACCGTCTCGGCCCAGTGCGCCGCCCCGCCGTGGGTGAAGGCGGTGAGGTCGGCGGGCTTGGCCGCGGCTTTGATGGCGTCGCCGAGTTTGGCCGCGTCGGCGGCGCTGCCTTTGGCATAGACGATCTTGAAAGACTGGCCTTTCACGAACGCGGGGAGCTTGAGCGTGACGCGCGCGCCGCTGGCTTCGAGCTTCGCACCGGCGGGTGCGCCGATGACGCCGATGACCACGCGCGAGTCGGCGTTCTTCGCGTCATTCGGCGCGACGGCTCTGTCGCCTTCGACGGTCGCTGTGGTGCCTTCCGGGCCTTCCGCCAAGACGAGCCTGGAGGCGGCGCCGGGGGTGATGACGTTGAACGTCCGCGTGAGCAGCACGTTGTCGAAGACCTTCTCCTCGCCGGCCATTTCGAGCAGCGTGCCTTCGCCGACGGTGTAGGCAAAGATCACGTTATCGCCGCTGAGATAGAGGCCGCGATATTTCGCCCAATCCTTCGGCAGCGGGCCAAAGGGCACCGTGGCCGCGCCGGGGCCGGTGGGCAGTTTGCGCGGGTCTTTGAGGTCGTCGCCCTTGCTCCAGCCGGGCGTGCCGGGGCGGGTGCCGAAATAAACCTGCGCGTCGTTGGGTGCCGAGGGATTCGGGCCGTGGCCACCGTCGAAGACCACGCCTTTGAGCCGGAGCCATCCGCCGGTCCACCCGCCGGTGACCCGCAGCATGTCGGTGTCGAAAATCATTCCGGCGTCGCCTTTCGGGCCGAGTTTGACGGCGATGCCTTTGTTGCACGCGATGCGCTCCGCACCGTTGAGGGTGCTCTTGCCTTCGACTTCCTTTTCCTTGCCCTTGTCGTCCACGGTCTTCGTGTAGGTGTCGATAAAGCTCGCCGAGAGAAAGCGGCCATAATCCATTTCCTCATACCAGTCCGCCGCGCAGGCGGAGATGGTGGAGAGGCCGAGGAGGGCGGCGCTGAGGAGGTGTGTGGAGTTTGGCTTCATGGATGGAAATGGACGGTGAAAAACGGTGCGCGGATTTCGCGGGCGGGCGTTTGATGTAGCCGGTTCAATCGGACTGTCGAAGGGAAATTAGGGGCTGTGAAAGCAGGCGGAGGAGTGACTACGGATTTCACGGATGGCACGGATTGGGATTTCTGAAAATCCGTGTCATCCGCGTAATCCGTGGTTAAAAATCATTCTTCGGCGCAGGAAAAATCGCCGGTGCGAAGGCCGAAAGATTCCTGTTTACAAACCCGCGCGACTCATCTTTCTTCACCGCCCCACGCGCGTTCCTGCAAAAAATCGCACCGTTGGTCCCTGGGTCGCCGAGTCTCATGCTCGGCGGCTGTCGCGCCAGGGGAAACCCGGTGAAAACTAGAAAGGATGAAGGATGAGGGATGAAGGATGAAGTGAAGGGCTGCACCGTTGCAGCGTCCGCACTTCATCCTTCATCCTTCCGCCTTCATAATTCAAATACATGCCTGTTCGTTTAGGTCGTTTCGAAATGCCCAAGTCTCTCGTCAAGGACGAGGACACCGCCACAGAAACCTACGCCAAGTTCATCGCCGAGCCCTTTGAGGCCGGTTATGGGCACACCGTCGGCAACTCCCTCCGCCGCGTGCTCCTTTCCTCGCTGGAAGGAGCCGCCATCACCTCCGTGAAAATCGAAGGTGCGAACCACGAGTTCCAGACCCTCCCGCACGTCGTCGAGGACGTGACGGACATCGTGCTCAACCTCAAGAAGGTGAAGTTCAAAGCCAACGATCACGAGATTCGCAATCTGCGCATCAACGTGAACAAGGAAGGCACCATCACCGCCGGGGACATCGAGGACTCCGCGCAGTGCGAAGTGCTGAACAAGAGCCTCGTCATTTGCACGATGGACAAGAAGCACCGCTTCGAGGCCGAACTCGAAGTCAAGGTCGGCCGCGGTTTTGCCCGCGGCGATGAAAACAAACATCCCGACCAGCCGATCGGCGTCATTGCCATCGACTCGATCTTTTCGCCCGTGACCCGCGTGAAATACGCCGTGGGTAACACCCGCGTCGGCCAGCGCACCGATTACGACAAACTCGAAATCGAGATCTGGACCGATGGCCGCATCACGCCGGAAGACGCGCTCGTGCAGTCGTCGTCGATCTTGAAGAAACACTTCGAGCCCTTCTACGCCTACGACGAAAACGCCGTGCAGTTCGACGAAACCGCGCCGGCGCAGAGTCAGGAAAACCAGAAGATGAAGAAGCTTCTGAACATGAGCGTGAACGAAATCGAACTCTCCGTCCGCGCCGCCAACTGCCTGAACAACGCCAACATCACCACCGTCGGCCAGCTTGCGCAGAAGACCGAGGCCGAGATGCTGAAGTACCGCAACTTCGGCAAGAAATCGCTCAACGAGATCAAGGACAAGCTGGTCCAGCTCAGCCTCTCGCTCGGCATGAAATTCGAGCCCGGCATCGTCGATCCGCAGGGCGCGGAACCCGCCGCCGCCGCGGCCGTCCAATAACCACCCACCAAGCCACACCCCATGCGTCACCAAAAAAAGACGGTCAAACTGGGCCTGAAGGAAGGGCATCGCAAATCGCTGCTCGCGAACCTCGCGTGCAGCCTGATCGAGCACTCCCGGATCAAGACCACCCTCGCCAAAGCCAAGGCCGTGAAGCCGATGGCCGAGAAGATGATCACCCTCGGCAAAAAGAAAACCCTGCACGCCCGCCGCACCGCCCTCGCGGTGCTGCGCCAGGCGAACATCGTGAAGATGCTTTTCGACGACGTCGCCCCGCGCGCCGCCGATCGCAAAGGCGGCTACACCCGCATCATCAAGCTCGGCCAGCGCATGAGCGACGCCTCCGAGATGTGCTTCATCGAGTGGGTGGACGCGCCGATCATGGTCGAGACCGCGCTCCCCGAGCCAAAGGCCGCCAAGCCTGCGAAAAAGGCCGCGTCTAAAAAGGCCGAGCCCGCTGCCGAAGGCGAAGCCAAGCCCGTGAAAAAGCCACGCGCGAAGAAGACCGAGGACAAGCCCGCCGAATAAGGCTGGTCCTTGATCCGCGAAGAAGCCTTCGCCGAATCACTCCAGGGCGACGCTCGCAAGAGCGTCG
>JAYWEP010000166.1:0-6117 GCA_043779205.1 Chthoniobacter sp.
GATCCGCACGGGCAGTGCCGGCAGTGACCGACCAGCGTTGACCGGCGCCGAGGGGTCTACCAGTCCGTGGTCTTGTAGTCCTTGAGGAACTGTCCCCACACATGCTTGCCAGTGTTGATGCCGTCGATGACGGGATCGACGATACGCGCCGCGCCGTCGACAATGTCGAGCGGAGGATGGAAGCGATGCTCCTGCACTTTGCGCGCGGCGATTTGCACCGGGTCCTCGTCCGTGACCCAGCCGGTATCCACCGCATTCATGTGGATGCCATCGGCGTGGTAATCCGCCGCGGAGGTGCGCGTCATCATGTTCAGCGCGGCCTTGGCCATGTTGGTGTGCGGATGCCGCGTCGTCTTGAACTTCCGGTAAAACTGCCCCTCCACCGCGGACACGTTGACGATGTGCTTGTCCCGCTCCGGCGTGCGCAGCATCAGCGGCTTCAGCCGCGCATTGAGGAGAAAGGGCGCGATGGCATTCACGAGCTGCGTTTCCAGCAACTCGACGGACGGCACCTCCGCCATCATCAGCCGCCACGAATTGCGCTCGCGCAAATCCACCTGCTGCAAATCCTGGTCGAGCCGCCCCTCGGGAAAGAGCGCCTGCTGCGCCACCATTTCATCCGGCAGGAGCGGCACCTGCGACAGCTCCGCCGCGTGCGTCATCCCCACCTCCGCCATCCGCCGCTGCGCCACCACCGCGTCGCCTTCCGGCAGCAGATGATAGCCCCGCAGCCCCTCGTACGCCCCGAGCAGCCGCCGCGCGGACTCCGGCATTTCATCCGCCGCCGCCGTCTCCAGCGCCATCATGTGCTGATAGAAATCCGGCGGACGCCGCACCGTCTGGCACGCGTTGTTGATGATGAAATCCAGCCGCTCCCGCGTCGCCAGCAGATGCCGGCAAAACGCCTCCACGCTCGGCGTGTGCCGCAGATCGAGCCCGAAGATTTCCAGCCGATGCCCCCACTCCGCAAAGTCCGGCTCCGCCGCATACCGCCCCGCCGAGTCCCGCGGAAACCGCGTGCTCACGATGAGCGTCGCACCCGCGCGCAGCAGCTTGATCCCCGCCTGATAGCCGATCTTCACCCGCCCGCCCGTGAGCAGCGCCACCCGCCCGCGCAAGTCCGCCGTCTCCGTTCGCTTGCGGAAATTCAGCTCCGCGCACGCCGGGCAGAGCTGGTCGTAGAAATGATGGATCGTCGAATAGTCCCGCTTGCAGATGTAGCAATTCTGCGGCTCCACCACCTCGCGAAACTCCGGATCGCCCTCCACCTCCTGCTGCTCGAAACCCACCGGCGGCAGCACATTCGGCGTCGTGAAAACGGGCCGCTGCCGCAGCTTGCGGATGCCCGTCTCGTTCAGCTTGGCGTCATCGCGCCGCACCTTCTCCACCTTGCGCTGGCGCACCTTCGCCTTCACGAGCTGCCGCCGCGCATTCAGATCCGGCGTGTGGATTTTCCCCGCCGCCTGAAACAGCCGCACGCGCTCCGCATCGGACAATCCCGCCAGCAGCGCGCGGTTCTCCGCGACCTGTTCGAGCAATTCAATCGCCGCTTGCAAGCGCCCCGAGAGCGCAGTGTCGTTCATAGTGCGGACTTTCCGTGATCGCGGCACACTGTTCAATCCTGTCTTGCCCGCGCCTGTTGCAGAAGGGCGGAGCGGGCTTCGGCGATCTTCTCCTGAAGCAGCGGATCGGGGCAGTGCGGGGCGATTTCATCGAGCAGTGCGAGGCGGGCGCGCGCCTGCTCAGCGCTGCCGGGGGTTCCGGCGATGAGTTTCGGCGGTGCATTGGAATAAATGAGCCGGTTCGTCGGGCCCCACTTCTCCGTCTTGCCGAGCATCTCGATCTCCCGCGCTTTTTCCGCCGCGGGGTGTTCGGAGGAAAACCAGCCGGCGGCAAACTCCCGGCCTTCGGCGATGCGGTAGTCGAGCTTTTGCAGCGAAGGAAACTTGTCGAGTTCAGCGAGTGCGGAGTCGTTGGCGAGGAGGCGTTGCATGGCCTGCCCGCGCGTTCCGGCGGGCAGGCTCCAGAGCGCGCCGATGTAATCCGAAAGATGCACGTCGGGGCGTTTGAGCGCTTCGGCTTCCACGAGGGGCAGCAGCTCGGTGGCCCCGTAGTGCGCCATGACGTGGAGGGCGTGGAAGGTTCCGCCCATGTCGGGATTCCACCCGGCGTTGGGGCCGGCCCACACCCGCAGCATGGCGGCAATCGCGTCCGCGCGATGCGCGCCAGGCTCGAGACGCTCCAGCAGCGCGGTGCGCCTCATCGCGGTCTCGGCCGAGTCCGTGTGTTGGAGATCGAGCATCGCCTCGGCACGAACGACCAGCCCCGCCGCTGGTTCCTTCGAGCGGGCGAGCGCCAGGAGCAGCGCCTCGCGCAGGTTCTTCTCGCCGACGATGGTCATGTTTGCAGATCTCAACAAAGCCCCCAGCGGCCAATCCTCTCCGGTGGCGAGCAGGGCGATCATGGCCTCGACGCCGGCCGCTCCTTCGCGTTCGAGTTGTTTGGTCAGCAGGCTGACTCGCGCGGCACGCTCGCGGTCGTCGCAGGCGCGGATTTCGGGCATGGCGGCAGCGACGATTCGCGCCACCCGCACGGCGCTTGGCTCTTCGGCGGCGGCGGAAAAATCCGCAGTCGTTGCCGCGGCCTGAACGGCGTCGGGCGGCGCTGGCGGCAGACCGATGGCGTTTCCGCCGGAACTCGGAACGTCTCCGCCGAGCCACAGCCACAGCACCGTGCCCGCGATGGTCGCGCCAGACAGAAAAGCCAGGCCGTGAGCCGTGAACGGGCGCGTCATGGCAAGATCGCGAGTTTGGTGAGTTTCTCCCGCGCTTCGGCGAGCTGCGCCTGGAGGGCCTGGGTGGTGCAAAGCGGCGCGATTTCATCGAGCAGCGAAAGTCGCGCGCGGGCCTGCTCCGACGAACCGCGCGCATCCGAGCTGAATTTTTCCACAGCAGGCGCGACGAACCCCTGATAGCCATTTTTGTCGCCGAGGCCGCGGACGAAATACCCGCGCTGCTGTTCGTCCTGGAGCACCGCGAAATCCACGATCATCATCGCGCGAAACTCCGGGTCGCGGGCGTCGAGGTGCTGATAGCTCGAAGCGTTGATGCGCATATTCAGGCGCACGCCATCACGGCGCAGAAGTTCGTGTGCCGCGGCCGTGCGCGCTTCGTCTGGAAACTGCCAGAGGGCGGCGAGAAACTCACTCGTGCTCCACGCGTCAGGCTGCTGCGCGATCTTGGCTGCGAGAACCGGGATTAACTCCTCCGCCCGCAGGCGGCCCATCATTTCCGTGGCGACGACGAGATCGGAATCCTCCGGCTTCCCGGGCAGCAGGCGCTGCACGGCGGCGACCGCTGCGGCGCGCACGGCCTCGGGCTCGGTGGTCGATCCCAGAGCACTGGCGCTCTGCGCTTCCGCCAGCGTTTTTGCAAAGGGCAGGCAGTCATTTGCCGCCTGCGCGGCGAGAGCTGGATTCGCGCGGACGATTTCGGCCAGAACGTCCATGAGCAAAGTGCGGAATGCGGGCATGCTGACGGCCTTCGCCGTTCGCGCGCCATGGATCGCGGCGGGTGAGAGGTCGCGCCCGGATTGCAGGTATTCCACAATCAGCGGAACGCTGTCCGCTCCGCCCCGGCGCAAGCGCCCGAGAACCAATCCAAGCCGCTCCAGGTGCTCGTCTTCCCGGCTCTGCAAATCGTCGCCGAGCAGGCGGATGAAATCGCTTTTCAACTCCGCGGAGATGCCCCACCGGGACTCGGTTTCGGGTATGGCCGACGGCGCGGTGTTTTCGCTGGAGTCGGGTCCTCCGACCGCCACTGGCCGAGACCCCAAAGCCACCACGCGAGGTGCCTCTTCGGGCAGCGATGACGTGCCTTCATTTCCCGAAAAAACCGGCCACAGGCTGGCGCACGCCACGGCCATGCCGACGAGGAACGCCAGGCTGAGGCTGGCAATGCTGCCGCGGAAGGAGGAACGGGTTTTCATCGCTGCCTTCAACCATCACTCCGTCCGCATCCGCTCCACCAGCTTCGTCTGCGAATGCCGGAAGCGGAGTCAACCGATGGAGTTTTTGCGGCCCGCGGGCTAAGCTCGCCGATGCCCGCGAAAAAGAAACCCGGACTGCCGCTGACCGGCGCGGTTTTGCTCAAAGAAACCTGCCACCGCATCCGCGCCGCGCGCCGCCTCTGGGACGCGCACAACAACCGCGCCTGCCGCAGCGAACGCGAGAAGGCGCTCGCCCTTTACGAAAGCCTCGGCAAACCCGAGCGCGAGAAAATCCCCCAAGTCCTCCGCGTCTGGCTCCGCTACCGCAGCGAAAAATATTTCGGCCCCGACCGCACGCCTCCCGGCGGCGGGTAGGGACGGCACGGAGTGCCGTCCCTACCCTCGTCGCCGGGGCGGCTCGTGCTCGTGCTCGCGATCACTGCGCTCCGCATACTTCCGCGCCTTGTTCTGCTGCTGACGCCGGACGTGCCGCGTGCCGGTCATTGCCCGTTTCTTGCGGCTGAGCTGCAGCTTCTCGAGTTCCTCCTCCAGCTTCTGAAAGCCCTCGAAGCGCGCCGTGCTCAGCTTCCCGTCCGCCAGCGCCGCGCGGATCGCGCAGCCGGTGTCGGTGCCGTGTTTGCAGTCGTGAAATTTGCACGCTCCCGCCAGCTCCTCGATGTCGGCAAACCGCTCGCGCAGCGTCGTCTCATCCGTCCACATGTGGACCTCGCGGATGCCGGGGTTATCGATCAGGATGCCGCCGCCCGGCAGCACGATCAGCTCGCGCGCCGTGGTGCTGTGCCGGCCTTTGCCGGTGGTCTCGTTGACCTCATCGGTCCACTGGTAATCCTCGCCGAGCAGATGGTTCATCACCGAGGATTTTCCCACGCCGCTCGAACCCACCAGCGTCATCGAAACCCCGCGCTGCAAATACTGCCGCAGCACTTTCAAGCTCGTCCCTTTTTCCGCACTCGTGATGTGGACATCCGCCTCGGGACTCAGCGCGCGGATCGCCGCCGCCGCCGCCTGGTTTTGCGCGTCGGAAAAAAGATCGGCCTTGTTCACCAGCACCACCGCCTTCGACCGGCTTTTCCCGATGATCGCAAAGTACCGCTCCATCCGCCGCAGACTGAAATCCGGCCCCGCATCCGTCACCACCACCACCACGCTCACATTGGCCGCGATGACCTGCTCCTCCGTGCTCCGCCCCGACATCTTTCGCGAGAGACAAGTCTGCCGCGTGAGCCGCGCGCGGATCATCGTCTCGCCATCCGCGCCGCCGATTTCCAGCGCCACCCAGTCGCCCACCGCGGGCAGCTCGGCGTCCGTCGCGGCATCGTGGTAAACCTTCCCGCCCATCGTGACTTCCAGCTCCTCCCCATCGGCGAGGAGCGCCCCATAGGTGATCTTGTTATCCCGGATCAAGCGCGCCGGTTTCCAACCCTCCCGGCGATACGGAGCGAACTCCGCATCAAACGCCGCATTCCATCCGAGATCCTCCAGGGTCATCGCCATCGGCATTCGCACTTACTCCAGCGAGCCCACCTGCCCCACCTTCTCCCGGATGAAACCGAGCAGTTCCGCCCGCCCGCTCCGCGTCTCGGCTGATGTCGTGTAAACCCTCGGCAACTCCCCGCACCACGCCGCGATCTTCGCCAGAAACAGCTCGATATTCGCCCGCACCCGCCCCGGCGACACCTTGTCCGCCTTGCTAAAGACCAGCGCAAAAGGCACCCGCTCACCCACCAGCCACTCCACAAATTCCAGGTCGATCGCCTGCGGTTCATGCCGCGAGTCGATGAGCACAAACACGCACGCCAGATTCGCCCGCCCGCACAGGTAGCCCGCGATCATCTGCTGGAAACGATCCCGCTCCGTTCGCGCCGTCCGCGCATAGCCATAGCCCGGCAAATCCACCATGCTCCACGTCGTGCCGATCGTGAAAAAATTGATCAACTGCGTGTGCCCCGGCGTCGCCGAAACCTTGGCCAGCGCCTTCGCCCCCGCCAGCATGTTGAGCAGCGACGACTTCCCCACATTCGACCGCCCGATGAAGGCAAACTCCGGCAGCTCCGACACCGGGCACGAGCCCACGTTCGGCGCGCTGGTTTGAAATTTGGCGGAGAGGAC
>JAYWEP010000167.1:0-10784 GCA_043779205.1 Chthoniobacter sp.
CATGTAGCGATCCATGTTGCCGGTGGCGTGCAGCTCGATTTCGCGCTCGGGCGGGCGGCGATCGTAGTTGGCTTCGAGGCTCTGGAGATCGTTGTAAACCAGGACGCGCCACGGCATACCCTCGAGGCCGGTACCGGGTTCGCCGAGGCGGTTTTGCGGGGCCATGGCAACGACGGAATTGCCTGGCCCATGTTTGTCGGGGCCGTGCACCAAGGGCGCATTGCCACCCTTCGACATGGCATCCATCCCCGGCATTCCGCTTCCCGCCATCGCCATCCCCATGTCCGCCATCGTGCGCACGGGACGCTTGCGCCGATCGGGAAGGGCGGCACTCATCCCCTGGTGTGGTGCCAGCGTCCCGCGCGCGAATCCGCTGCGGTCCGTGGTTTCGGCAAAAATCGTGTAGGCGCGTTCCTCCTTCGGTTCGACGATCACATCGTACGTTTCCGCAATGCCGATGCGAAATTCATCCACGCTTACTGGCTTTATGTTCTGTCCATCGGCCTGGACGACCGTCATTCGCAGGCCTGGAATTCGCACATCGAAAAAAGTCACCGCCGCACTGTTGATAAAGCGCAGCCGCACTCGCTCGCCCTGCCGAAAGAGTCCCGTCCAGTTCGAGTCTGGCGCGAGACCGTTCATAAGGAAGGTAAAGTCACGTCCCGTGATGTCAGCAATGTCGGTGGGATCCATCCGCATCTTGCCCCACGTCCAACGATCCGCGAGCGCTGCCCGGACACCGTCTCGTGCTGCGTCGTCGATGAAATCGCCGAGAGTTCGCCGCTGGTAATTCGAGTAACTGTTATCCTTCTTGAGCTTGGCCAGCATTGTCGCGGGATCGCCGTCCAGCCAATCGCCAAGCATGACCACGTACTCGCGATCGAAACGGAACGGCTCACGCCCTTGCGGATCGATGATCATCGGCCCGTAAACTCCGAGTTGCTCCTGCCCGGCGGAGTGGCTGTGGTACCAGTAGGTACCGTTCTGCCGCACCGGAAAATGATAAGTAAACGTCTCGCCTGCGCCGATTCCCGGAAAGCTCACACCCGGCACGCCGTCCATCCGGAACGGCAGAATCAAGCCGTGCCAGTGGATTGAGGTCGACTCTTTCGCGAGCTGATTAGTCACGCGAATGATCGCGTCCCGCCCCTCGCGCAAACGCACGAGCGGCCCCGGCACCGTGCCATTGATCGCCATGGCCGAAGCGTGCCGCCCGCCGATGTCGAGGCTCAGCCGGTCAATCGTGAGATCCATCGGCCCGCCCGTCTCGCGCGCTTTATTTCCGGGCCGCGCGTAGGCCGGAACGAGGCTTTCAAATCCCGCCAGCACGCTGGCGGCAGCGGCGTTGCGCAGAAAGCAGCGGCGGGTCAAATGGTTGTCGTCCATTGGAGAGATCAGGAAACCGGCGCGGAGGTGACCTCCGGTTCGACGCGGCGGATGCGCTCCGCGAGGACGGTGAAGGTGCGCCCCTTCAGCCCCGCGACCGCATTCTCCAGCATGAAGACGCAATGACCGTCGGCGGTCTGGAGCGTGATCTCGGTCGCGTGAAGCATGTTCAGGTAGCTCTCGTCGCGCGGGGTGATGTGAACGCTGCCATCCTCCGTGCGCACGTCGATCGACAACACGGTCGCGGAAAAAAACAGGCCACTTGGCGTGCTCAACTCGACGGTCAGGTCATTCATTTTGTGGGGAACGGGCGGCCGCGCGCCGTCCAGCCCGCGTGGCTGGACGGCGACGGAAGGGCACCGGGCCGCGATAAGTTAGCTCTTCGCCTTGTGCGTGGCGCAGACGTAGGCGGACTTGTCGCCGCACTTGGTGCAGGTGTGCGTGTAGGCTCCGGTCTTCGGGCCCTTGTCAGCGGCGGTGCCCTTGAGCGTCATCTTGCCGCCGCAGCCGGAGCAGCCATGTTTGTCGTCGGGCGCGAACCAGGACATGATGCCCTTCTTGTCCTTGTCGCCGTCCTTCTCATTGACGGTTTTGCAGTCTTTGCAGACGAGCGCGACCTTTTCTTTGGGGAGGCAGCATTTCATGGCCGCTTCCTTGGTGGCGACGTGCGTGGGGAATCCCGCGGGCCAGCGGTTGGCCGGATCGGGGCCGGCGACGGCGGTGAGGTTCATCGCCGCAAGGGCAGCGCCGAGCAGCAGGCTGAGTTTCAGGGTCGTTTTCATTTGGTGTTATTGGTCTCCAGTTTTGTTGTTGATGGCTTGGTTTTGACTGAGCGGCTTTCGGCAGCTCAGGGAACCAACATCGCGACGCCCCCGATTCGCCGCTACGCATCCGCCCGGAAAGACTCCGCATTTCTTCGGATCGTGCTTCGCGCGCCAGCCGCGCGAACGTCGCCTCGCCCGCAGGCTCAGGCGTGCGCCAGCGGGAGCTTCGCGCGATAGTCGCGCGGCGATTCGCCGGCGACTTTCCTGAAGGTGCGGTTGAACTGCGAGAGGGACTGAAAGCCCACTTCAAACGCGACTTCACTCACGCGCCGGTTCGGATTGAGCAGAAGATTGCGCGCCTTCTCGACGCGCGTGCGCGCCACGTAATCGACGAAGTTGATCCCGGTCATCTCCTTGAACTTCTCGCTGAAATAGGTCGCGCTCATGTTCACGATTTGCGCCACGGCGGCGAGCGACAGCTCATCGTCGGAATGATCGCGAATGTAGCTCCGCGCCCGCGCAATGGCCGGCGACTCCTTTTCCTGACTCTGGAGCATGAGCACGCGGCTGCATGAGGCGAGATGCTCCGCGAAGGTGTTGAGCAGGCGGATGAGCGCCTCGTATTGCGTCACCGTGATGACGCGCGTGTTGAAATAGAACTCCTCCAGTTTCTTCAAATCGACCTCGGCGCCCCATTTGATGAGCGTGGCCGCGATGCGTTTGAACTGCACCTTGTCGGGCCGCTGCAACAAGACCTGCCCGGTGTGGAGAAACGCGATCACGTTCTCCGCGACGCGCACGGGCACGGCGGTCTCGCATAGCCCCGCGAAGCACTTGAGCGTCTTCGGCTCAAGCTGCGCCTCCTCCTCCACCCGGCACTGCAAGGCGTAGCACTGCGCGCAGCTCTCCTTGGCTTTCGCCATGAGGGCGCAGAATGGGTTCTCCTGCGTTTTCGCAAAGCGGACGAGGTTGAGCATGTCCGGCCCCTGCAGCCGGAGCGGGAGTCCCGTGCCTTGCGTGAAGGCGCGCTCGTAGTCGCGATAGACCTGCGACTCGGAAAGAATTTCCAACTCGCGCTGGTGGGATTTGGCGTGGTCGCTGTCGTTCATGGGCAGGGCATTAGCGCAGAATCTCGGCCTTCAAAACGGGTGCTTCCTTGCTCCCGGATTCCCAGACAATGACGGTGAAGCGGCCATCCGGCGCGGCGGCTGCGCTGGCGGCGCTGCCTTTGGCGTCGAGAATTCGATGCGGTTCACGAAAGGCATCAACATGCAGGCCCGACTTGTTTTGCCAAGCCATCAGCACGCCGCGATTGGTTGATGCGAGGATCGCATCGCGTCCTTCGCCGAGCATCTCCTCGTCCGCACCCGGAGAGGCGAGGTAGAGCGTACCTTCACGCCGCCAGATCGTCAGAGGCTTGCCGGTGTCGGAGGCGCGGGGAAAGACAATGCCGCCCCCGTCCATCGGGCAGGCGTTCAGTTTCCAAGTGCCGGCGCCGAGTTTCTCCGCCGCGCCGAAAGTCTGTCCGCCATCGCGGCTAAGCGCGGCGTAAAGGTCGCGCGCTCCGCCGAGGGCATTGCGCCACATCGCGGCGAGTTCTCCCCGCGGCCCAAACGCGAGACTCGGCGCGCAGCATTGGCAGACGGAGCCGTCGGGCGACTGATAGATGCGCGCGTCCGGCTCCCAGCTCGCGCCGCCGTTTTTGGACAGCGCGCCCCAAAGCTCCGTGCCGCTATTCCGCAAATCCAGCCAGGCGACGGCGACGCGCTCCCCGCTGCCGGCCATCGCGTGCAGGCCCTCGCGCGCGGACTTCGGTGCGGTGTTCAGCGTGGCGGGGCCCGTCCAGGTCGCGCCGCGGTCGGTGGAAGTCCACGCCAGCAAATCGCCGCCTTCATGCGAGATGGCGGTGACGGCCACGCGCTCCCCAGCAACGGCAATGCGCGGCCCACGGTGCATCCCAAGGGCGAGCTTGGGCAGCGCGCCGATTTTCACCGGCGCGCGAAATGTGCGCGCCTCGTCGGTGGAGATTGTGTGGAAAATCGCGCCGTCCTTTTGTCCAAAAACAACGTGGATTTCGCCCTTCGCCCCGACCGCCACCTGCGGCTGCAAGGCACCCGCAAAACTCGGCGGGGCAATCTCGACCGGCGCGGCGAAAGCGCGCAGCGACAGGATCAAAACAAAGCAAAGACCGCGTAGATTCGGCATAGGATTCAATGTTGGTGCTGGCGCTTCATCGGCAGCGTGCCGCCGGGCTTGGCCTCGGGGATGATGCCGAGGTCGCGTTGCATTTCATCGGCGCTGGCGGTTTTCGCAAGCATGCAGACGCCCAGCCCTCGCGCGTGGGCGCGGTTGCCTAACGAACCGGCCTGCGCCAGCATTGTCCCGCCATGCACGATCCGTTCTCGCTCACCCGACGGCATTTTTTTGGCCGGACGGCCAATGCCATCGGCAGCGCCGCGCTCGCGTCGCTGCTGAATCGCGATCTTTTCGCCGCGCCGGATCTCAGCACGCGCGGGGCGCTGCCGGCGCTGCATTTTGCGCCGAAGGCGAAGCATGTGATCTACCTGCACCAGTCGGGCGCGCCGTCGCATGTCGATCTTTTCGACTACAAGCCGGAGATGCAGAAGCATCACGGGGAGGAGCTGCCGGCGTCGATCCGGCAGGGGCAGCGGATCACGGGGATGACCTCGGGGCAGAAGGCGTTTCCGGTGGCGGCGACGAAATACAAATTCACGCAGTCGGGAAAAAGCGGGCTGTGGCTGAGCGAGCTGCTGCCGCATCACGGCAAGATCGCGGACGACATTTGCCTCGTGCGCTCGATGCACACGGACGCGATCAATCACGATCCGGCGATCACTTTCATCCAGACCGGCAGCGAGCAGCCGGGGCGGCCATGCCTCGGGAGCTGGCTCAGCTACGGCATCGGCAGCGCGAACCAGAATCTGCCGGCGTTCGTGGTGCTCATCTCACAGGGCACGGGCGAGCTGAATGACCAGCCGCTTTTCTCGCGGCTGTGGGGCAGCGGCTTTCTGCCGAGCAGTTATCAGGGGGTGAAGTTTCGCAGCAAGGGCGACCCGGTGCTTTACATCAACAACCCGCCGGGCATCGACGACTCGTGCCGGCGCGAGATGCTCGACGCGGTGAAGGGGCTGAACGAAATGCAGGCGTCGGCGCTCGGCGATCCCGAGATCGAGACGCGGATCGCGCAGTACGAAATGGCGTATCGCATGCAGGCGAGCGTGCCGGAGCTGATGGACCTCGGCAAAGAACCCGCGGCGACTTTCGACCTCTACGGCGCGGAGGCGAAAACGCCGGGCACCTTCGCGGCGAATGCGCTGCTCGCGCGGCGGCTCGTGGAGCGCGGCGTGCGGTTTGTGCAGCTCTATCACCGCGGCTGGGATCAGCACGGGAACCTCGCGGGCGCGCTGCCGAAGCAATGTCACGACACGGATCAGGCGAGTGCGGCGCTGGTGCTGGACTTGAAACAGCGCGGGCTGCTCGATGAGACGCTGGTCATCTGGGGCGGCGAATTTGGCCGCACCGCCTACGTGCAGGGCGACATCAACAACCCCGGCTACGGCCGCGACCATCACCCGCGCTGCTTTTCCATGTGGATGGCCGGCGGCGGCATCCGGCCCGGCCTCAGCTACGGCGAGACCGACGACTACTGCTACAACATCGTCCGCGACCCCGTGCATGTGCATGACCTCAACGCCACGATCCTCCGCTGCCTCGGCCTCGACCACGAGCGGCTGACCTACAAATTCCAGGGACGCGACTTCCGGCTCACGGATGTGCATGGGAAAGTGGTGACGGGCATCCTCGCCTGAGCCGCCGGGAGCCATTTAACGAAAGCGACGAATTTTCCGCGCGCGGGCTTGCGGCGGGCGCGGCGGGCTTCTACACCACACGCCCATGAACTCCTCCCGCAATAAGCTCTTCCTCATGATGGTGCTCCAGTTTTTCATCTGGGGCGCGTGGCTGCCGCTCATCTTCGGCTACCTGCCGAGCCTCGGCTTCACGCCCGCGCAGCAGTCGTGGGTGCTCAACGCCTTCCCCATCGCCGCCATCGTCGGCATGTTTTTCAGCAACCAGTTCGCGGATCGGAATTTCGCCGCGGAGAAATTTCTCGCGTTCAGCCATCTCGTCGGCGGGCTTGCAATTCTCGGCTGCGGCTTCACGCGGAGCTACCCGGTTTTCCTCACGCTGATGTTCGTCCATTGCCTGCTCTACGTGCCGACCATTTCGATAACGAACTCCATCGCCTTCGCCAACATGAAGGACGCGCAGCAGGAGTTCGGCATCGTGCGCATGGGCGGGACCATCGGGTGGATTCTCGCGGCGTGGCCGTTCACATTCATCCTCGTGGACTGGGACAAAGTGCAGGCGCTCAATCCGCAGGGGATCGTCGCGTGGATCGGCGCGGTGCTCGGCTCCGGGCTGTCGGGCGAGGCTTTGAAAGAGGCGACGAAATGGACCTTCGTCGTCGCCGGCGCGGCCTCGCTGGCGCTCGCCGCCTTCAGCCTCGTGCTGCCGCACACGCCGCCGAAGCGCAAGGAGGAGGGAGCCGCCGAATCGCTCGCGTGGCTCGAAGCGATGAAGCTGCTCGCGCATCCCTACGTGCTCGTGCTGTGGGTGGTCACGTTCATCGACGCCTTCGTCCACAATTGCTTTTTCAATTGGACCGGCACCTTCCTCGGCACCGCCGTGGAGAAAGGCGGCGTGGGCATTCCGGGGAATTGGATCATGCCCGTGATGAGCATCGGACAGGTCGCGGAAATCCTCACCATGTTCATCCTCGGCGCGACCCTCAAGGCCCTCGGCTGGCGCGCGACGATGGTCGTCGGCATCCTCGGCCACGCCGCGCGCTTCGCGGTCTTCGCCTTTCTCCCGCAGCACCAGTGGCTCATCGTCTTCGTCAATGTGCTCCACGGCATCTGCTACGCGTTCTTCTTCGCCACGGTCTATATCTTCGTCGATGCGCACTTCCCCAAAGACGCCCGCGCCAGCGCGCAGGGCCTCTTCAACGTGATGATCCTCGGCGTCGGCGCGCTCGTCGCCAACACGATTTGCCCGGGCCTCCTGCAGGTCACCTTCACACACGACGGCGTGACGGATTTCCGCGGCCTTTTCCTCGTGCCCTGCGCCAGCGCCATCGCCGCGGCCCTGCTCCTCGCGCTGTTCTTTCATCCGCCAAAGATCGGGACGAACAACGGCGGGCTCGCCGCGACTCCGCACTAAAACTGCGCGCGCAGTTCCTCCGGCGTCGCGCCACCCGCGCACAGGCCGCGGAGGCTGGTGGCGTCGTCGCGCTTCGCGAGGCGGATGCCGTTCACATCGGTCATCAGCGCGCAGTGGTGAAAGGCGGGCGCATCGAGGCCGAGGGCGCGGTAGAGCAGGAGCTGGCGGCAGGTGCTGGTCAGCAGGTCCGCGCCGCGCACGACTTCGGTGATGCCCATCGCCGCGTCATCCACCACGCATGCGAGCTGGTAGCTCGGCAGCCCGTCTTTGCGCCACACGAGGAAGTCGCCAAAATCACGCCCCGCGATTTCCGTATGCCCGCCGAGCGCGCTGTCGGAGAAAGCGATTGTCTCACCATCCGGCACGCGGAAGCGCCAGTTCGTTTCGGATTTCGATATTCGGATTTCGGATTTCCCCCGCAGCGGGCGGCACGTCCCCGGATAGATCGGTTCATCCTCGCCCGCATGCGGCGCGGTGAGCGCGCGGAGCACGTCCTGACGCGAGCACGTACACGGGTAGATCGCGCCGAGCGCGCGCAGCTTTTCAAACGCCGCGACATAGCCCGCCATCCGCTCACTTTGCACATATGGCGCGTGCGGCCCGCCCACGTCCGGCCCTTCACTCCAGCGCAGGCCAAACCAGCGCAAATCCTCGATCATCGCCGCGCTGAATTCCGCCCGGCAGCGCGCCGCGTCGAGGTCTTCACTGCGCAGGATGAGCGCCCCGCCCGCCGCCTCCGCGCGCTGCTGCGCAATCCAGAAAGTGCGCGCGTGCCCGAGGTGCAGATAGCCCGTGGGCGAAGGCGCAAGCCGTCCGCGATAGGTGCGATGTGGAGTCACGCCGTCCATTTTATCCGGGCAGCCGCAGGCGCGAAAGTGAGCGCCTACTTTTTCACCCCGCGCAGATGCTCGTCGAACCAGTCGGCCATCACCGCCATGTCCTTGTCCATGCCGCCCCAACCGTGCGCCCCGCCGGGGTGGATCACGACCTTCGCCGTGGCTCCCGCCTCGGTCGCGCGCTGGACGAAACTCTCCGCCTGCTGCAGCGGCACGAGCTTGTCCGCGTCGCCATGGAAAATGAGCGTGGGCGGCAGCGCGGCGGTGATGAAATAGATCGGCGAAATCTCTTTCCCAAAAACCTGCCGGCTCTCCGGCGTGTCCGAGCGCGGGCCAAAGGCGGGCTTGTAATCTTTCAAAATGCCGGTGCCCACCGCGTCCTCTCCGGCGGTGCCGTAGTTCAGAAAATCCGTCGGCGGAAAAAAGCACGCGACCGCCTGCACTGCGCTGCTCTCGCGGTCGATCGGGTCTTTCGCGTACTCCTTTCCCGGCCCGCCCTGCGTGCCCATCGTGAGCGAAAGATGCCCGCCCGCGCTGCCGCCGGTGATGCCGAGCTTATCGGGATTCACGCCCCACTTTTTCGCATTGAAGCGGATGAAGCGCACCGCGCGATGAATGTCCTGCGCGACCTCGGGAATGATGAACCGCGGCTGCGAGCCATGCACGACCGCGAAGACCGTGTAGCCGCGGTCGAGATACGGCGCGTAGCCGCGCGGGTTCACCGCATCGTGGCTGGAAAACCAGCCGCCGCTGACCATGTAGATGATGCCGTAGCCGTTCGGCTCCTTCGCGGGCTGGATGACATCGAGCGTCAGCGCGGTGCCGAATTTGCGCCCGTACACGACATCCTCCGTGCGCGTGAACGTGGCGGGCTCCTCCGCGCGGACCGATGGGAGCAGGAGTAAAAACGCGAGGGCGAGAAGGCGGGGAAGCGAGATCATCTGGCGTTGGTGCTTGCTCCCCTTCCCCATTGCAATCCTGAACCGCAGAACGCACGCCGATGAAAAATCCTGCTCCCCCGTCTTGCCCGCGGACGCGGCCTCCCGCTAGCCTCCGCGCCATGCAAAAGATCCCGCTCGGCGAAAGCAAACTCTCCTCCTCCCGGCTCGCCTACGGCTGCTGGCGCCTCGCGCCCGCGAGCGACGTGAAAACAAATCTCGAAATCGCCCGCGCCGCGATCCTCGCCGCGGTGGACGCGGGCTTCACACTCTTCGATCACGCCGACATCTACTGCCACACCCGCGCCGAGAGCGCCTTTGGCGAAGTCCTGCGCGAGAACCCGAAGCTCCGCAAAAAGCTGCTTGTCGCCACCAAATGCGGCATCCGCTTTGCCGACGAACCCGCCGGCACACCGCACCGCTACGACTTCTCCGCCGAGCACATCATCCGCTCGTGCGAGCAGTCGCTCCGCCGGCTGCACGTCGAGGAGATCGACCTCTTCCAGCTCCACCGCCCCGACTGGCTCATGGACGCCGACGAAGTGGCCATCGCCTTCACCAGCCTGCACAAATCCGGCAAGGTGCTGGAGTTTGGCGTCAGCAATTTCGCGCCCTCGCAGGTGGCGATGATCCAGCGCGCCCTCCAGCAAAAACTCGAGCAACCGCTCGTCGCGAACCAAGTGGAGATCAGCCTCGCGAACCTTACCGCCTTCACTGACGGCACGCTCGACCAATGCCAGTCGCTCAACCTCACGCCCCTCGCCTGGAGCCCGCTCGCCGGCGGCCTGCTCGGCGATGGCGGCAAAGATTTGCTCCCCTCGCAGCGGGGCTACCGCGTGGACGGCATCATCGCCGCGCTCGACGCCATGGCCGCGCAGCGCGGCGTCACCCGCCCCGCCCTCGCCCTCGCCTGGCTGATGAAGCATCCCGCGAAAATCATCCCCATCGTCGGCACCGCCAACCCCGACCGCATCCGCGCCGCCGCCCTCGCCACGAAGATCGAGCTGACCCGCGAGGAATGGTACCACCTTCTCATCGCCGCCCGCGGCGAACCGCTGCCGTAGGCGTTTGGAAAAAGCTTCGCCGGTCGCGGTGAGGTGCTGGGACGAAACTGCGGAATGTGCCCGGCGCTTACCGGATGCCCACCGCCTCGCGAGTCAGTTCCTCGATCTCCTTCGCCAGCTCCTCCGCCTCACTTTCCAGCACCGCCATTTCCTTCTCCAAGGCACCGACGTGCCTCCGCACCGTCTCGTCGAAAAACGCCGGGGTCTGAGTCGTCAGCCGGTGCAGTTCGTAATCGGGGCTCTCCTTGAGCGCATGGCCCGCCTCCAACACGCGGAGGATTTCCAGCTCGATGCGAGTCCACAGCCGGCGCAGTTGCGCGAGCTCGCGCTCCTCGCCGAAGTCGAGCGCCGCCCAGCCTTGCCGCAGGATGAAGCCCATTCGATCCACGGCGGTTTTCCGCGATGCGGCGCAGCGTGGCCAGATCGCCGTGGTCCTTCGCGTGGTTGATCGCGGCAGTCAGCTTGTGATACGTCTCCTGCTTCTCCGGCTCGTGCGCGCAGCGGTCGGGGTGAAACAGCTTCACCAGCTTCCGCCAGAGCTGGCTCACCTCGGCG
>JAYWEP010000168.1:0-7059 GCA_043779205.1 Chthoniobacter sp.
CTCGGGCGGCTGTCGCTCGAGGAAACGGCGGCGCAATTTCTGGAGGCCGATATTTTCTGCCTGCCGAGCTACCACGAACCCTCCGCCGTCGCGCTCGTCGAGGCGCAGCTTTACGGCCTGCCGGTCGTGACGACGAAGGTCGGCGGATCGCCCGACCGGCTCGTGGACGGCGAGACCGGCCACCTCGTCGCGGCGGGCGACATCGCCGCTCTCGCGGCGGCGCTCGACCGGCTGCTCGGCGACCCCGCGCGCTGCCGCGCGATGGGCGAGGCCGGCCGGCGTTTCGCGAGCGCGCACTTTTCCTGGGAAGCCGTCGGCCAGCGCCTCGCCGCCCGCATCCGCACCTCGCTGGCATGCCGATAAAGCGCGTTCATTTCACGACCGGCGATGAGGCCGGCTGGGCCATCGACGAAGACTTGCGCCTGCTCCGCGGCTCGCTCGACGGCGTTTGCGAAAGCACTTCGCTCGCCCGCGCCGAGGCCGTGCATGCCGTCTGGTGGCAAAAGCTGCTGCGTTTTTCTCGGCGGGATTTTCGCGGAAAACATGTGCTCTGCTACGCCGACAACGCGCCCTTTCAATACGCCAGCGCGCCCGAATTTCTCAAGGCGCGCGAGCTGGTCACGCTCTGGATCGGGCGCTCGCGCGAGGCCGTCGCGCAGTTCACCGCGCTCGGCATCGGGAGCCGCTTCGCGCCCTATACTTTCGATCCCGCCGTCTTCCATCCGCTGCCGCCGGAGGATGCGGAAAGGCGCGCGCTCGTCGCGCAATGGCGCATCCCGACGGACCAATACCTGATCGCGAATTTCCATCGCGACACCGAGGGCGGCGACCTGCGCTCGCCGAAGCTGCAAAAAGGCCCGGATGCCTTTCTCGAAATCGTCGCGCGGCTGCACGACGAAGGCGCGCACATCCATGTGCTCCTCGCCGGCCCGCGCCGGTTCTACCTCCGCACCCAGCTCGCGCGGCGCGGCGTGCCGTTCACGTTCATCGGCAAAGACACCGATGGGCGCGACGATTTCGGGATCAATATCCTCCCGCGCACCACGCTCAACGTCCTCTACAACATCGCCGACCTGCATCTCATCACCTCGCGCTGGGAAGGCGGCCCGCACTCCGTCCTCGAATCCGCGGCCACGCGCTGCAAGGTCGTCAGCACCGCCGTCGGCATCGCGCCCGACGTGCTCGCGCCGGAATGCCTTTTCTCCGGCGTCCTCGATGCCTGCGAAATCATTCGGCGCGATCTGCGGGAAAACTTTCTCGGCGCTTTCACGGACACCCATTTCGAGCGCGCCCACGAGCATCACACCGAGCCCGCGCTGCGGCGGCATCTTGTGGAAATCTACCGCTCGATCGAGCCGCTGCGCGCGGCACCGGGCGCTGCGCTGACCACCCTCGCCGCCTCGGTGCGGCACTTCGCCGACCGCGTGCGCAGTTGCTTTCCCGCGCTGCTCCCGCCGCTGTCCATCGCCATCCTCGATCGCCCGTCGTCTGGCGAAAACGTGCAGCTCGCGCAGCTCGGCGACGAGTTGGAAAAGCGCGGCTGCACCGTCTCGCGCAACGAACTTCTCCCCGCGACAAACGGCGTCCTCCTCGGGGCGTTCGCGCCGGATGATCCGCTCGCCGCCGCCCTGCGTCTCCGCGCAAAAATTCCCGTGATCGGATTTCTCCTCGAACCCGATGCCGGCGAAAAATCCGCGCCGCCTCGTTCGCTCGAAACCTGCACGATCCTCCCCTCACTCGACGCGCTCGATGCCCTCCGCCAACGCGACGCCCTGCCGCGGCGCGCGCTCGTCCTTTCGCTCCCCGCGCCCGCCGGAGCCGATGACCGCGGTGCGCCCGATGAACCGCTCGTCGTCCCGCCTGGCGACGCGTGGGCCGCGGGCCGCATCCTCCGGGCGCTCGCGCAGGGCCGGCCCGTGCTTTATCCCGCGGACTCGCACTACCAGTGGCTCGTCTGGTTTGCCGGGCTCGGCTACGCCTCGGCGGAGGAACTGCCGCAAAAACTCGACACGCTCCGCGCCCACTCCGCAATGTTCGCGCGGATGCTTCCGCCCGCCGCGACCCCTTCGGCGGCGGAGTGTCTCGTGCGGCTCTTCCATGTCTGCCGCGAAATTTTGCATGATGAAAACCGAACTTGAATCCCCCGCCGAACCGGGCCGCGCCGGCTGGCTGCAAAGCGCGGGCCAGGCCGGGTGCCGCGACCGCATCTGGAAGCTGGGCCTGCTCACCGGCTTGAAGGCGGATGACGCGGGCGCCTTCACCCCGGCGAATTTCGAGCAGGCGCTGGTCCGCGACCGCCTCATGCGCACGAGCACCGGCAAACCGTGATCGCGGATCGTCTGGCCCGGCTGCTCCCGCGCTCCGTGCGCCGGGCACTGCGCGCGCCGGTGGACGTGCCCGCGCGGCTGTGGTTCCGGCACCGGCTGCGCGCCGCGGATTTTCACCTCGCGACCGGCGGGCCGGTGCTCAGCTACGGCGAGGCGCTGCCGCGCAAAACGGACGCGCTGGTGCAGGGCGGGCGCGTGAAACTCACGCATCTCGCCCGCGCGTATCCGGCGGGCGCGGGCGAGTTCAATGTCCTCTATCTCGTGAGCAGCGCGATTCCGCCGCACGCGATGGAACTCGTGCGCTTCGCCAAAGCGCGCGGCGTGAAATTCGTCTGGAACCAGAACGGCGTCGCGTATCCCGCTTGGGCCGGGCCTTTCACCGACGACGTGAATGACCCGATGCGCGCACTGCTCCGCGAGGCGGACTACATCGTCTATCAAAGCGCGTTTTGCCGCGCGTCCGCGGATCGTCTGCTCGGCCACGCGGCCTGCCCGTCGGAAGTGCTTTTCAATCCGGTGGACACCGCGGTTTTTTTCCCTGCGGAAAATCCGCCGCCGCTTTCCGAAATCCGGCTGCTGGCGATGGGCACGCACACCTACGCCGACCGCGTGCTCGTCACGCTGCGCTGTCTCGCGGAGCTGCGCCGCACCGGCCGCGCGGCCCGGCTGACCATCGCGGGCGCGATGCAGTGGCCGCGCGCGGAGGAGCAAGTCCGACGGACAATCGACGAACTCGGCTTGCGCGAACTCGTCACGCTGCGGCCCGCGTTTTCGCAAAGCGAAGCCGCGGAGATGTGCCGCGCACATCATGTCCTGCTGCATCCGAAATACATGGACCCCTGCCCCACCGTGGTCATCGAGGCGCTCGCCAGCGGCCTGCCCGTGGTCGGCCCCGCGAGCGGCGGCCTGCCGGAGCTGGTGGATGCCGGTTCGGGGCGGCTCCTGCCCGTGCTGGAGGATTGGGAGCACATGCACTCGCCCGATCCCGGCGCGATGGCCGCGGCGGTGGAAGAGATCGCCGTGGATTGGCCCGGCTTCAGCGCGCGCGCTCGGCAGCGCGCGGTGACGCTTTTCCGCGCGGAGCAATGGGTCGCGCGTCATGGTGAAATCTTCGCGCAACTGCTCAGGGCAGGAACTTCCGCATGAGCCGCCGCGCACGCATCATCGGGACGCTTGGGCTTGTCGTCCTCACTGGCGCGATCCTTTATGCCGGCGCGGTCCGACGGGCGCATGCGAAGAGCAAAGCCGCCGTGGCCGCCGCCAAGGCGCAGATGAAAAGTGAGAGGGAGCGCAACAAACGTCCCGCGCAATCCGTCGTCGCGCGCGCGGGACTGCCGAATCTGCGCGCGAAGATCGCGGCGCGCGCGCCGGTGACGGTCGCGTTCCTCGGGGGATCGATCACGAAGAATACGGGTGAAGGCGGATTCGTCACCGAAGTGGCGGCGTGGATCGCGGCGCAGGCGGAGGGCGTCCATGTCGAAACGATCAATGCCGGCATCGGCAACACCGGCTCGGATCTCGGCGCGCAGCGCATCGACGCCGATGTGCTCAGCCATCGGCCCGACGTGCTCTTCGTCGAATTCGCGGTCAATGACTCCGACCGCGAATGCACCGCGGACATGGAGCAAATCGTGCGCAAAACCCGGTTCGCGAATCCGCAGACCGACATCGTTTTCCTCTACTGCGTGATGGACTGGACGCTGCCGCGGCTGGAAACCGGGCGGTTTCCGCCGTCCGTGATCCGGCATGAAAGGGTGGCCGCGCACTACGGCATCCCCACCATCGCGCTGGGCTACGAGGCGGCGCGCAAAATCCGCCTCGGCGAATGGACGTGGAAGAATTTTTCCAACGACGCCTGCCACCCGACCGCCGACGGCTATGCGAGCTACAACCGCGACCTCGCCGCCGCGCTGCCGCTGCTGCTCGCGGTGGAAATTCCCGCGCCAAATCCGCTGCCGCCGCCCCTCGTCGGGAACGGCGAAAAGTGAACCCACCGCCCATGTCTGCGCCAACCGTGAGCGTCCTGATGACGATGTTCGATGCCGCGCCGCATCTGCGCGCGTCGGTCGAGAGCATCCTCGCGCAGACGTTCGGCGACTTCGAGTTTGTCATCGTGGATGACGGTTCGCGCGACGACAGCATGGCGATCGTCGAGAGCTACCGCGACGCCCGCATCCGGCTCGTGCGCAATGACCGGAACAAAGGCCAGACACCGTGCCTGAATCAAGGCCTGGCCTTGGCGCGCGGCGCATGGGTCGCGCGGCAGGATGCCGATGACATCTCGCTGCCGCGGCGGCTGGAGCGGCAGATGGCGCGGTTGCGGCGCGATGAAAAACTGGCGCTGCTCGGCTGTCAGGCGTGGCTGGTGGATGACGGCGGAAAATTCACCGGGCTGCTCGATGTCGCGCTCGGGCCGGAGAGCATCGAGTGGGCGGGGCTGTGGGAAAATCCGTTCATTCACACCGCTGCGATTTTCCGTCGCGAGGTCGTCGCGCGGCTCGGCGGCTACGACGAATCCTTTCGCATCTGCCAGGACTACGACCTGTGGATGCGCGTCGCGGCGGAGCATCCCGCGGCGAATCTTTCCGGACGGCTCGTCGTCTATCGGCACGCCGCGCAATCCCTCCAGCACAGCGGGCGCGAGACGGTGCGCGAGGAATCGCGGCGGGTGCTGCGGCGGGTTGTGGCGCAGGCTTTCGGGGAGGCGCTTGGCGACGGAGAACTCGACGTGCTGATGCGGTTCCGTGAGGGCGTGACGGCGGCGGGGCTGGCGGAGTTTCGGGAGGTGTACGCAAGCCTGCTCGACCGCTACGCAGCGGCGCATCCGGTGGTCGCAGATACGCGGGAATTTCGGCGGACGTGCGCGCTGCACCGGGCAAAAATCGGGCGTGGCGTGGCCGCCGAGCGCCCGCTGGCCGGCCTCGCGGAACTGGGCCGCGCGTTCATGCTCGATCCGGCGCTGCTGATTCATCTGGCTGTCGAACGTCTCACTGGCGCGCGGGTACTTGCGCGGCAAAGTAGCTTGGGCTTCAGCCCAAACGCTGCGCGAGAAACTTTGGACTGAAGTCCAAGCTACTTTGGCCCGATGAAATTCCTTTTTCTCTCCAGCTACGCGCACCTCGTGCTCGATCCCGAATCGACGCAGACCTCGGGCGGCGCGGAACTTCAGGTCGCGCTGCTCGCGGCGGAGCTGGCGGCGCGCGGGCATGATGTCGTCATTGTCGGTGGGGACAGCGGGCAGGCCGACAATCGCACGCTGCGCGGGGTGCGGACGCGGGTGGGCGGGAAGTTTCACACGGGCGGATTGCTCGACACACTGCGCGCACTGCCGGTGGTGCTGCGGATCGTCGCGGAGGAAAAGCCCGACTACACGCTGATCCTCGGCTGGACGACATGGCTCTTTTTCCTGCACGTCTGCAAGCCGCTGCTGCGCACGAAGCTCGTCTTCATCTGCGGCCTCGACACGGAAGTGAGCGGCGTTTTCCGTGCGCAGAATCCCGCGCGCGGCGCGCTCTTTGAATACGGCGTGCGGCATGCCGATCTGCGGTTCGCGATGACCGATTACCAGCGCGAGCAGTTTCATCGGGCGGGGCAGGATTGCGGGCTGTACCGCAATCTGATTCTGCCGCGCACCGCGCCGCGCTCGGCGGCGAAGGACATCGCGTTTCTGTGGGTCGCGCGGTGCCAGCCGATCAAGCGTCCGCACCTCTTCCTCGATCTCGCCGCGCGCCAGCCGGACGTGCGCTGCGTGATGATCTGCCCTGACGAAGACCGCGCGCTGTGGGACACGCTGGAAAGCCGCGCGCGGACGCTGCCGAACGTCGAGTTTTTGCGCCGCGTGCCGTATCACGAAATCCAGGAATGGTATGACCGCGCGGAGATATTCGTGAACACGTCGGAAGCGGAAGGTTTCCCGAACAGCTTCATCCAGGCAGCGCAAGGCGGCGCGGCGATTCTCTCGATGGAGGTCGATCCCGACACCGTGCTCACGCGCTACGGCGCGGGGCTGTGCGCCGGTGGCGACGCGGAGAAATTCTTCGCCGAAGCGGCCCGGCTGCTGCGCGATCGGGCGGCACTCGGTACTTTGCAAAATCAGGCGTCGCAGTTTGTGACGGAGCTTCACGACACGGCGAAAAACGTGGACGCATTTCTTGCGGGACTGACGCGATGACTGCTTCGGCGAAATATCGGGTGCTTCATGTCATCGACAGCTTCGATCTCGGCGGAGCGCAGACGGCGCTGCTGAATCTCATCCGCTGCACGGATCGCGAGCAGTTCGAGCCCGAGGTGGCCTGCATGCACGGGCGGGGGGTTTTCTGGGATGACTTCACCGCGCTGGGCGTGCCTGTGCATTCGCTGTCGCCCGCGAAGTGGCTCCCGCTCTACGTCTGGCGGCTGGCGCGGCTGCTCGCGGCGCGGCGCTTTGACATCGTGCATTGCCACCTGTTCGGCGCGAACTGGATCGCGAAACCGGTGGCTGCGCTGCTCGGCGTGCAGGTGCGGATCAACCACGACCAATGCAACGACCGGCTGCGCCACGACAGCGCGCTGGCGCGCGGGCTGGACACGGTGACGAACCGGCTCTCGACGCACGTTTGCGCCGTCTCGAAATCGACGCGCGACTTTCTCATTGAGCGCGAGGCGATGGCGGAGTCGCGCGTCTCGGTGGTGTACAACGGCGTGGACGTGGAGCGCTTCACGCCCGCGAAGCCTGATGGACACAGGATTGCGG
>JAYWEP010000169.1:0-5831 GCA_043779205.1 Chthoniobacter sp.
ATCGAGCCGACCGCGAAGACCGTGGACGAGTTGAAGAAACTCAACCTCCCGGCCGGTGTGGACATCACCATCAAGATCTGACCTTTAGCTTATCAGCGACATGAAGATTGGATTACTAGGCAAGAAGATCGGTATGACCCGCATCTATGACGACAAGGGCAAAGCCGTGCCTGTCACGGTCATCGAAGCTGGCGGCAATACCGCATTGCAAATCAAGACGGAAGGCAGCGATGGCTATTCATCCGTGCAGGTCGGGTTTGACACCCAGAAGCCCCAGCGCGTGACCCAGCCGCTCCTCGGTCATTTCAAAAAGGCATCCTCTGAACCCAAGAAGTTCATCCGTGAGTTCCGACTCCCGGAAGGCACCGCCATCGAAGGCGCAGTCGATCTCAATGTCAGCCAGTTCGCCGTCGGCGATGTGGTCGATGTGATCGGACGCTCCAAGGGCAAGGGTTTTCAGGGCGTGATGAAGAAGCACAACATGGCCGGTCAGCCCATGTCGCACGGCCACATGATGCACCGCCGCAACGGAGCGATTGGCAACCGGTCCACACCGGGCCGCATTTGGAAGAACATGGGTATGCCTGGCCACATGGGCGACGAGCGTATTACCGTCCAAAACCTGCGTGTCGTCCAGGTTCGTCCCGAGGAAGGCGTCATTCTAATCAGCGGCGCGGTGCCGGGGGCAAACGGCGGTTACGTTGTCATCCGCCCCGCAATCAAGGCCCAATCGGAGGTCGCAAAGTAATTTATGGCTGCGAAAATTCTTACAGTTGAAGCGGCAAAGGCGGCCAAGATCGAAGTTATCGAGAATGGCAAATACTCCCAGGTCGTGCATGACGCAGTGGTCGCCATGCAGGCGAATCGCCGGAGCGGCACAGCGTCCGTCAAGACCAAGGCGACGGTTTCGGGATCGGGCTCGAAACCTTGGCGTCAAAAGGGAACTGGCCGGGCGCGGGCTGGCTACAAGTCGAGTCCTGTGTGGGTTGGCGGAGGCGTGGTTTTCGGACCGCACCCGCATGACTACTCGAAGAAGCTCTCCAAGACCTCCAAGCGGATCGCTTTGCGCAAGGCTCTCAGTGAGCGGATCAAGAGCGGAGATGTTTTGATCGTAGATTCCTTCGCGGTCGGTCAGGCGAAGACCAAGCAGTTCGTCGCGGCCTTGAATGCGATCACCAACGAGGCAAAGACCCTGATCGTCTCCGCTTCCTTCGACAAGACCACTTACCTCGCGGCACGCAATGTCCAGCCGACTTTGCTGATGACGGCCGCCGAAGTGAATACCGAGCACCTTCTTAATTTCCGCAAGATCGTTGTCACCAACGACGGTCTCGCCCAACTGGCTGAACGCCTCGCCAAGTAATGAACGAACCCTACGACATTATCGAAACGGTGCGCCTGACCGAAAAGGCGACCCTTCTCGCCGAAAAGGAAAACAAGTATGTCTTCCGCGTCCGCCCGCACGCCAATAAGACGCAGATCAAACAGGCCATCGAAAAGCTTTTCAAGAAGACGGTAGTCGCGGTGAACACCTGCAACTATGCCGGCAAGAAAAAGCGCGAGCGCACCGCCGCCTTCGGCCGTCAGGCCGATTGGAAGAAGGCGATTGTCACCCTCAAGAAGGGCGACAAGATCGAACTGGCCTAAACACAAACCAGCCATGGCACTCAAAACTTTCCGCCCGCTCACCCCAACCAGCCGCTTTAAGGTATTGCCGGCGTTTGACGAGGTCACCAAGTCCAAACCCGAGAAATCGCTGGTTGAAACCAAGCACAAAACCGGTGGCCGCAACAATAATGGGCGCATTACCACCCGGCACATTGGGGGCGGGCACAAGCAGAAGTACCGCATCATCGACTTCAAACGGTCGAAGCGCGGCGTGGAGGCTGAAGTCAAGGCCATTGAATACGATCCGAACCGCACCTGCCGGATTGCCCTTTTGCAATACGCCGATGGCGACAAAGCTTACATTCTCGCTCCCGTGGGGCTAGGCGTCGGAGACAAAGTGACGGCTGGAGACAATGCCGAACCCAAAGTCGGAAACGCACTGCCCCTGAGCGCCATCCCGCTGGGCGCTTCCGTTCACAATGTCGAACTCGTTGCCGGTCGTGGCGGTCAGATCGCTCGCAGTGCCGGCCAGTTGGTCATTCTCAACAACCGCGAAGCTGGCTACGCGCTCGTGAAACTGCCTTCCGGCGAGATCCGTAAGATTCACGAAGCCTGTTACGCGACCATCGGGCAGGTCGGCAATGTCGAGCACATGAACGTGTCGTCCGGCAAAGCGGGACGCAGCCGGTGGCGCGGGGTGCGCCCGACTGTCCGCGGCATGGTCATGAATCCGGTCGATCACCCGATGGGTGGCGGCCAGGGTAAATCCAAAGGCGGCGGCGGACGCCATCACCCGATGTCCCCGTGGGGCCAGCTTGCCAAAGGTTTCAAGACCCGCCGGAAGCACAAGACGAGCAGCAATTTCATCGTGGAGCGCCGCAGCGCGAAGAAGAAGTAACCAATAATTAGCTATGGGTCGTTCTCTAAAAAAAGGTCCGTTTGTTGACGGACACCTCTTCGAAAAAATTGACAGGATGAATGCCGCGAGCATTAAGAAGCCGATCAAGACCTGGTCGCGCCGCTCAATGGTGACGCCGGAGTTTGTGGGCCACACGTTCCTTGTCCACAACGGCAAAATTTTTAACTCCGTCTTCGTGACGGAGAACATGGTAGGGCACAAGCTGGGAGAATTTTCGCCGACGCGAATCTTCAAGAAGCATGGGTCGCATACCGCCAAAGTGTCCAAATAACCGCGGCAGGTGACTGAGAGTTGAGACGAATGAAATTCTCGACCTCCAGCCACCTGCTCGCGGTGACGGTCATCGGGTTGTGCCTCATCCTGGTCTTCGGACCGGCGGCGCGATCAGCAGGTTCTTTCTCAGACTTAGATATTGAATACAGTGAGTTGAAAGTGACCCTCGACAAAGTTCTCGGGGAAAACAAACAACTCCGCGACACTCTTGCCGAGACCGGCAAGACGCTCGCCGATATGAGGAAGAACCTCGCGGCGTCCAATGGCGAGACCGACATCGTTCAGCGTCAGACCATGCAGATGAAACTCCGCATGGACGCGTTGGGAATTGATTCTGTGACCGGCAACGGTGAAAAGCTTGAGCAGCGCCTGCTGACCGCAGTCAATGATCTCCGAACTTCCGCTGCCGAGAAAAAGAATCTCTCCGAGGCTCTTGTCCGGCTTGTCGAAGCCGCTTCGCTTTACGCCCAGACCGCGACGGGGGCCAGCCCCGAATCACGGTTGACGCTGGAGACCGAAATCCGCGGAGCCAATGCGATTCTGGGTATGCCGTCGCCCAACGCAGTCCAGGCACCGGCAGTAGCTTCCACCATGACCGACGGAATGGTAATCAGTGTTAAAACCGACATGGCCCTCGTGGTGATGAACCTCGGGAGCAAACAAGGGTTGAAAGTCGGCACCCCGTTCCAGATCGTGCGAAACCACAAAATCATCGGTAACGTCCGCGTGGTCGATGTGCGCGAAAAGATCGCGGGTGCAGTTATTCAAGATTTAAGTTCAGAAAAAGACCAAGTCAAAGTGGGCGACCTCCTGAAAGTGGACGCCCAACGCCAAATTCCAGACAATTTTTTAACAACCAAAGCAGACGAGCATTAAAATGCAGATCAAATCCATTTACAAAGGCGCACGCATCTCGGCTTTCAAAGCACGGGAGGTGACGCGCGAGATTCAGGGCCTGCCCGTGTCGGCGGCGCTCGACCTCCTTGCATTTACCCCGAGGAAAGCTGCGGCCATGATCGCCAAGACGCTGAAGAGCGCCGTGGCCAACGCCGAGAACAACAACAATCTCCGCGTTGACAAGCTTGTCGTCCAAGAGGCTACGGTTGGCGAGGGGCCGACCTTCAAGCGCTTCCAGCCCAAGGCTCGCGGCAGTGCCGGCCCGATCCGCAAACGAACCTCGCATATTCGCATTATTGTGACCGACGAGATCGAGATCAAACCCAAGCGTCAGGCGAAGAAGTCGCAGGCGAAAAAGAGGCCCCAAAAAAGGGCCGCGGAAAAAACGCCGGCGGCTTCCGCCGAGCCAGTCAAAACCAACGAATAAGTATGGGCCAGAAAGTTAATCCTATTGGCTACCGTCTCGCCGTAAATCGCGAATGGCGCTCGCGGTGGTACGCCTCACCCAAAGAACTCCCTGATTTTCTTCACGCCGATCTCAAGATCCGGGCTTATGTGAAGGATAAGTTGAAACTCGCTGCGGTTGCGAAAATTGTCATTGAGCGCGCTTGGAACAGCATCCGGGTCACCATCTATACGGCCCGGCCGGGCATTGTAATTGGGCGCAAGGGAACCGAAATCGAGAAGATGACCGAAGAGATCGGCAAGATGGCTGGCGGAAAATCGGTGAAGATCGACATTCAGGAGATCAAGACGCCGGAACTCGACGCCCAGCTCGTCGCTGAGAATGTCGCCTTGCAAATCGAACGGCGGATCAGCTTCCGCCGGGCGATGAAGAAGTCGATCCAGACCACCATGGATTTCGGTGCGCAGGGGATCAAGCTGCGCTGTGCCGGACGCCTCGGTGGAGCGGAGATCAGCCGGGCCGAATGGTACCGCGAGGGCAAGATTCCTCTGCACACGCTGCGTCAGCCGATTGATTACGGCTTTGCCGAGGCCAACACAGTTTATGGCAAAATCGGGATCAAGTGCTGGCTGTGCAAGCCGGAGGGTATGAACGAAGCGCCACCCGTTGAAAAACGTGAGCGAGAGACACCGGCTCCTGCTGAGCCGGCCTTGCCACAATAGCCAAACAGATTTTACTAAGGAGAACAGGTTATGCCTTTGATGCCCAAGAGAGTGAAGTATCGCAAGACCCAGCGCGGCAGCCGCGCGGGCAAGGCTTCACGCACCATTTCGATAGATTTCGGCGAATTCGCCCTGCAGACGCTCGAACGCGCCTGGATCACTAACACACAGATCGAGGCGGCCCGCGTGGCGCTCACCCGTAACATGAAGCGGAAGGGCAAGCTGTGGATCCGGATGTTTCCAGATAAGTCGGTGACTTCCCGCCCGCCAGAGACCCGAATGGGCAAGGGTAAAGGTGCCCCTGAGTACTGGGTCGCGACAGTCCGCCCTGGGAATATCCTTTTTGAACTCGATGGGGTTCCGGAGTCTGTGGCGCGCGAGTCCCTGCGGCTCGCGGCGGACAAGCTGCCAATCCGCACAAAATTCTTGTCCCGCCACCGGGCGGTCTAGCATATGAAAATCAAAGAAATTCGTGACCTTAGCCGCGAAGAACTGGCCGCTCGCAAGCACCAGTTGCGCGAGGAGAGCTTCCATCTGCGCATCCAGCAGCAGAGTGGCCAGCTCGAAAAGCCGAGTCAGATCCATGCGATTCGTCGCGAAGTGGCCCGCCTCGAAACCGTATTGAACGAGAAAACCAGAGCCGCTACAGCGGTTTCGAAATAAGCCATGACTGAGCCGACCACTACTACCGACACCCCAACGACTTCCCGAGGTCTTCGCAAGGAGCGCGTCGGACAGGTTGTTTCGACCAAGATGCAAAAGACGGCGATCATCGAAACGACCACGCGGGTGCCGCACGCCAAATTTGGCAAGATCGTCAAACAGGTGAAGCGGTTCTACGCGCACGATGAAGACAGCAAAGCCCAGGTGGGTGACACCGTATTGATCACCGAAACGCGTCCCCTTTCCAAACTTAAGCGCTGGCGCTTGGTTGAAATCATCAAACACTAGCGTATCGTCCGCTCCCATTTCCTATGCTTCAGATTAGATCCAGATTAGACGTTGC
>JAYWEP010000170.1:0-14535 GCA_043779205.1 Chthoniobacter sp.
TTAGAGTATGTACCGAAAGTCTGAATTCTAGTAATTATAAATGTACTTTTGAGAGCGGTTTTGGCAGAAGCTTGGGATGCAAAATCTGACTTCGCACGCTGGCTACTCCACCGATCTCAACGCCGTGGAATGGGGAGTTGTTGAGGAGTTGCTGGAGGGGCCATCCAAGCTGGGCCGTCCCCCACGATTTGCTCGGCGGGCGGTGCTCAACGCCATCTTTTACATGGTTCGCACCGGCGGTTCCTGGCGGCTTTTGCCCAACGACCTGCCACCCTGGCGCATCGTTTACTATTACTTCGCGCGCTGGCGGGCCGAAGGGCTCTGGCAGAAGCTCCACGATGCCTTGCGTGATGCGGCGCGGGTCAAAAGTGGTAAAAAAAAAGACCCACGGCCGCGATTTTGGATAGCCAGAGCGTGCGCACAACTCACCGGGGAGGAGTGCGCGGCTATGATGCGGGCAAGAAGGTCATGGGACGCAAACGCCATCTGCTGGTGGATACTCAGGGTCTGATCCTCAAAGTGCGGGTGCATGCGGCCAACCTGCAGGATCGTGACGGAGCCACCCTCCTGCTCGATCAAATCGACGAACCCTTGGGCGATCTGCAACTCCTCTGGGCCGACGGCGGCTACGCCGGGGACAAACTGGAAGGCTGGATGGCCGCGCGCTTCGGCGAGCGCCCTTTGCGCTTGGAGATCGTGCGCCGCAGCGATGTGCTCAAAGGCTTCACCGTCCTCCCGCGCCGCTGGGTCGTCGAGCGCACCTTCGCTTGGCTCCACCGCTTCCGTCGTCTGAGCAAGGACTTTGAGTTCCGCACCGACTCCTCCGAAGCCTTCATCTTCATCGCCGCCGCCCGCCTCCTCATCTCTAGGCTCGCTGCCTAAAACACTTTCGGTACATACTCTTAGAAAAACGGTTGAGCCACTGGAAAGGAGCGCACGCGTCTCGCGTGCTGGCGAAGGCGTCCCGCCTTCGCGAACTTCCGTTGTGCGTCGAATGCAGAAGGCGCGCGCCATCACTCCACACGCCGCGGGAAGTCCGTCGCGTCGGGACGACGCGACCAGCACGCGGGACGCGCGCGCTCCCCGGCACCCACCCCCGCCACGCGCTTCTACTGCGCGGGCGGGTTCACCTCGCGGACGGTCGCGCCGTGGGCTTCGCTGAGGATGAGGATGGCGAGCTTTTCCACGCTCGCGAGTTCCTCCGGCTTGAGCATCTGGTAGCTCATGTTTTCCCCGCTGCCGCCGTCGCGCGCGAGCGGCACCGGCTGCTGCGAGTCGCTGCTGTTCAGGCTCGCGTAGTCGAACTTCCCGCGCAGGTCGGTGTAGCCGTCCTTGAAAAAGCGCACGGTGCCGTTCTTCAGCCGCGCATAGACTTTCACGTAAGCCTTCGCCACCGCCTTGCCCGCAGCCTGGTCGCGCACTTCGAGCCGCCCGTAGTTTTCCGCGAGCGTGAGCTTGAAGGTGTTCGCGTGATACGCCTGCGCCTTGCGCTGGCCCGCGCCGAGGATTTCCACGAGCACGTTGGCCTTCGCAAACTCCGCCGGCAGCGCGAGGTCGGTCGCGTCCTTGCCGGCAGGCAGTTTCTCCACCGCGGTCTTCGTCGGCTTGATGATCGAGAAGCGCCCCGCGTCCTGCGTCACAAACGGGCTGCTGCTGAACAGGAACTCCGGGTCCATGAGGTAATAATTCACTGTCACCTCGCGCAGATTTTTCCACGTCAGCGCGATCGAGCGGTTCTCCACTTTGAAGTCGAACGACGGTTCCGTCGCCGCCAGCTCGCCCTGCTGCGCCTCGCGATCCGGCTTGTCCGCTTGCTTCCCAGCCGGTGCGGCCTTGCCTTCGATCTCATCGAGCTGCGCGCCGACATCGGCGAATAGCTTCCGCCAGCGATCCACCGGATAATCAGCGTACTGGTTCGCCAGCCCGCGCGCCTCGGCGAGCTGCTCTTCGTAAAAGGCCGCGTAGCAGCGGAAATAGTCGTGCTGCAAACGCGTCGGCAGCGCCTCGGCTTTGATCGTGTGAAAGCGCGCCAGCGCCTCCTCCACGCGATCCTGGAGGAAGAGGTAATAGACCACGCTCATCTCGTCCATCGCGTCCATCGCGTCCATTGCGGGCTTGTGCGCGAGGCCGCCGAGCAGCGCCTGATACTGCGCGCGGAAAACCGGATTCGGGATGCGCTGCTCCGCGCCGACGCGATGCGCCCGCTGATTCACCAGCGGCGAATACTCCAGATGCTCATACGCGCGCCGCTCGATCGGGTCGATGCGCACCAGCTTCGCGTCGAGGTAAGGCCCGCACTGCCCGAGGAAGTCATCCCGATGCCGCAGCCACTCGCGCAGCGCCGCCGCGTCGTTGTGGACGACCGCATACGAATACAGCGCATCGTTGTACCCATGCCGCCTCGCGAGCACCGCGATGATCTTGCGGAAAAACTCCACGCTCTTCCGCGCGCGCCACGCCACGCGTTCGAGGTTCAGCCGCTCGATGTTGTTTTGCTCCAGGAAAGCGAACACGTCCTCCTCACTCCCGTACTGCGAGACGTAATCCCACGACGCCTTGTCGATCTCCGTGAGCCGCGCCACCACATTGAACGTCACCGCCTTCGCCCCGCCTACGCTCTGCTCATTGCGCGCCACATTCACCGGGTAGTGCGGGAAGGGTTTCGCGCCCGGCGCGGGGAAGTAGAAGAAATACTCGAAGGTCTGCGTCGTGTACGGTTCGAGCCGCAGCGCCCGGCTGTCCGTCGCCTTGCTGCCCAGCACGGGCAGCGCGCCCTGCGGGATTTGCAGCAGCAGCGAGAGCTTCTGCGGCGACGACGTGGGATTCGTCACCACGATGTTCGCGCCATAGACCACGCCCGCGAGAAACTCCCCGGTCACGTATTTGTCGAACTTCTCATTGCCCTCCTCGCGATACCGGTCGCCGTGCCGGTAGAAATTCTGCGAGACCAGCAGCTCCGAGTTTTCCTTCGCCACCACCGCGGGTTTGATCTCCTTGTGGAAAGCGACGAGCGGCCCCGCGGCGGTCAGCGTGAACTGCCCGCCATCGCTCTTCGTCACATGCTTCGGCGACTCAAACGGCAGATCGAGCACCGCCAGCGCGAGCATCATCTCGGAGAAATTCCGGCCCGCCTCCGCGAGGTGCGACGAGACAAATGCGGTCTTCCCATCCCACGCCGCATAGTCGCGCCAGAACGCATTGATCGGGATCAGCTCCGCCGCCTGCTGCGCCAGCGGGAGCTGGTAGTAATTGTTCTCCGCCCACTCCTTCGTTGGCCCCAGTGCGCGGAAAAACGCGCGCACCAATCCGCGCTGCCGCTGCACCTCGTCGCCTCCGACGAAGCCGAAGAACGCCAGATCGCTCCTCTTCTCGACGCCATCCCGGTCTGCGTCCTTGAGCCCCAGCGCGCGCTTCTTATCATCGCCTTCGCCAGCTTTTCTCCGCTCGTCGGACGCCAGGCTCTCCTTCTCGGCGAGTTGCTTCATCGCCTCCTTCGGTTCTTCCGCCGCCTTCGACTTCCTGAGCGCCACCGCGCCAGCCGGTGCCATCTCAGCACGCAGAGCCGCCGCCGCGGGCGCTGCCGGCGCAGGGGCGTCGAGCGCCAGAGCGGTAGCCGCTTCCGCCTTCCCCTTGTCGCTCCTGAATACACCCGCCGCTTCGCCCCATTGCAGCGAGCGTCCGTGCAGCGCCGTCTCGAAAAGCAGATCGGTGCGCTGCGGATCGGGCGGCATCAGCTCCCACAGTTCGCGCAGATGCCGCGCCGTCGCCGCGGCCTCGCCGGGCAGACGCTGCGCGAGCAGGCAGCGCTCGGCCACGTTCAGCCGCGCAAAGGCCCACGGCTCGAGGTAGCGCTTCAAATCCCCGCCGAGCAGGTAGTCATCCATGAAGGTCTTGTCCTTCTTGTTGCGCAGATACGGCGCGACCACCTTTTGGAAAAACGCCGGGTCTTTCTTCGCGATGAAAAAGCTCAGTTCGTGGCAGGCAAACTCGGAATACTTCGCCCGCTTCTCCTCGTCCTTGAGCGCCGGCCATTGCAGCACCCACGCGAATTTCGCCAGCTTCGCATCGCCGCTCAGCGTGGTGAAAAGGGCATGCACACCCGCGAGCGAATCGTAAGTCTCCAGGTCGCTCGTCAGGATGTCCGCGAGCGTGAGCGTCTGGCCGTTGGCGAGCACGGTCGCCTCCTTCTTTTCCGTGAAGGCCTTCGTCGGATCGAGATTCCGCGCGAGCCGCAGGTCCTGGAATTTCGTCGGCACCTCCGGCAGCGCCAGCGAGCGCCACACCGCGTTCGTCAAATCCTCCGCGTAAATTTGCACATGCTGCCGGTCCCCCAGCGCCTTCCGATCAATCCGCACAACGCCCTTCTCATCCGGCGTGAGATTGAAAAGCACCGGCGCGGCGGTGGCGAGGAAGTCGATGTTCGCGCCCTTCGCGCCCGGCATCTCTACGCGGGAGGGATCCGAGTCCAAGCCTGCAACAACATCTCCTCCCTTTACAGCACCGCCACGTCCGCCCGCCGTCCCGGCGGCTCGCTGCATCGCCGTCAGCGATTGCGCCTGCAAATCCGTCGAGCGCACTTCCCAAGGATTCAGGATCAAGCCGGGCCGCGTGAGCATGTTGCCCGGAAATGCTTTCGAGTAACGGCGTTCGAGGATGTAGCGATACTCGTCGCCGATGTCGCGGCCCGCGGCGAAGAGGTTTGGCAGCTTGTCTGGCGCGGACCTTCCCGGCTCAAAGCGCCAAAACCTACCGAGATCAAACAACCCAACACCCGGCAGAAAGCGCGTCGCCGCGATGTGGACACGCGTGAACTTGTTCCAGTTCGCGAGTTGAATCGTCACGCCATCGTCGCCCGACTTCGCGCTCGCGATGTGAAGGGGCGCAGGATCACGGATTTCGAGCCCGCGGTTCGGCGATTCGATCCAATCCTGCACGGGCTTTCCTGCGGTGACGAGGATGTCGATGACACGCTTTTCGCCATTGCGTAGGCCCAACGAAAAATCCCCCGCAGGCAATCCTTCGATGACGAGAAAGCCGCCATCGACACGCATCTTCTTCGCATGATCCACGGTGAACGTCCCCGCGCGCAATTCGAGCAGCGAGATTTCCCGCTGGAGCCAGTCCGCGGGCAGGAAGCCGAGACGATTCATGTTCTCGGTGAAGTCCGGGGAAAGCGGCACCTTCACCGCGTCGCCAGTATTTGCGTGAATCGCCACCGGCCATGTCCGCTCGAAATCGCCGAGTTCCCAGCGCCCGTCGCGGCCATTCGGCGTTTTCGCGTGAAAGCTCTTTAATCCCGCGAGCGCGCCGAGCGCCACGCGACCCTTCTCGTCCGTCTTCAGCGCGACGGTCTGCCGCCATTCAAAATCGCGATGCTTGAACGTAAAGACCACCTGTTGCTCCGCGAGCGGTTCGCCATTCTTTCCGAGCAATTCATAAACGTAGGCATCGCCGAATTTCGACACATGCCCGTCGCTCGTCAGCTCGCTCTTGTCGATCCCGTTCAACTCCCAGATGCGCTCTGCGTTCACGTCCTGCTTCTCCCCGCCTTTGCTGAGATTATCGACCTTCGCGGTCAGCGTCACTTTCAGCGAAGCAAGTCGTTCCGGAACCGTGATGGTATGGGTGAATTCCTTCGTCGGATCAAGTTTCGGCGCTTTCACTTCGCTCGTCGTGGAGACGCCATCGAGCGTGGTTGAGGTGATGGTCAGTTTCGCATCCGTCAGCAGGTCAAGCGGAACCTGGTCATTGTGAATGAACAAACCGGCGCGAACGGCAAGTGTAGCTTCACGGCGCGCGAGTAGTTGCTCGCGCTCAATGTGAAATTGCGCGCTGAGTTGGTAATACTCGCCGTGATGCAGAAAGCTCGCGAGCGTCGCGAACTCGCCCGCCGCATCCGCGAGCACGATGGGCTTCGCGCCCGGCTGCTGCGTGAAGGGCACGAGGATGGGTAGCGCACGCGCCTCGCGTGCTGTCTTCGGCGCCCCCGCCGGAGATTCCGCGGGCGGGGCGCCCGCGGCAGCAGACGGGGCGTCTGCGCTACCCATGGCGGAAAACTTCCGCCCGTCGAGCCACACGACCGCGTCCTTCACCGGCTCGTGCTTTTCATCCAGCACCGTGAGCATGTCGCCCGCCGGGCCGGTGTGCTGGAGCAGCGACCACTGGCCTTTGCGCACCAGCGCGCGGCTCGATTTTCCGCCGCCGATGAACTCGATGACCCACGCGCCGCGCCGGCCCTTCAGCTCGGGAAACTTGAACGTCCGCACGCTGCGCCGGAACGGGCTGCGGCCCGCGGCGTCGGCGGTGAAATCGTGCGTCGTCTCGCGGTTCGCCACGAGGCCGTCGAGCGCGAGGTCGGTGTTGAGCTGGCGCTGGTGGGTGAGGAAAAACGAGAGCGTGTTGATCTCGTAGATTTTCACGATGAGCTTCGGCGCGTTCTTCACGAAAAGGTCGAGCGACACGTCGTCCGCGGGCGCGTGGAACTGCGGATTGGTCAGCGCGAAATCCACATCGGTGCGATCCTTCAACGCCTGAAACGCCGTCGGCGAAAGCAGCGACGCCCAGCGCTCCGGCTCGCCGACGCCGTTCGTAATCATCGCCTCGGCGAGCACCGGCTTGAGCCAGGTGTCGCGCACGTAGGGCGTCCACGTTTTCAAAATGTCCGCCGCGTCGAGGTCGCCGGCCTTGGCGTCGAGCTTCGGGAAAATGTGGAGGAAGTAATCGCGCACCAGCGCCTCGTCGTTGCCGATGGGCAGGGCGATGGCGACGGCCTCGGCGAAGTTCGCGCCGAGATCGACCGCGGTGCGCTGCTGCTCCGGCGCGTCGAGATATTTCGGGTTCATGTAGCCCGTGCGGCGCGGGAGCTTGAGGTATTCGAGGAAGCGCCTTTCGTCGTACACGCCGCGCGCGCGGTCGTGCTGGAGCCGTTGGTAGAGCAGGTTCGCCTTGAGCGAGCTGAACGCGGGCGAAAGCTTCTGCGCATACGCCCACGTCCGATCCAGCCACGCCTCGCGCTCCACGGGATCGAACTCCGCATCCGCATCCGCGCCCGGCGCGAGCTTGCGCAGCCGCGCAAAGACGAACGCCTGATTGTCGTAGAGCGCCGGGAGGCGCTTCGCCAGCTCATCGAGCTGCTCCGGCAGCAGCGCGCGATGAATCTCAAACTCGCCAAACCCCCGGCTCTCCTTCGTCTGCAAATCCGTGGCCACGTAGTCCACAAGGTTCGGCAAATCCGGCCGCTTCAAGCGCGAGAGCACGACGCGCACATGCGCCGGCTTGAGGGCAGTTTTCGCCCGCACGAATTCCTCGATCGCCGCATCGCCGACCTGACTCAGATCATCCGCCGCCTGGATCGCCTCGCGCTGAAAGACATCGCGCCCGATCAACTTCGGATCGAGCGCCGTGGGCAGGTCGGGCTTCTGGTCGCGCGCCTCCTGCTGGTGGTTGAACTGCAAATTCATCCGCTCGCGCAGAAACTTCAGCGTCGCCTGCGGATCGGCATCGTAGCCGAGCAGCGCCTCGCGATTCTCGATCACGCGCCGCTGCTGCGAATTCGGAAACCGCTTCCCCCACGCCTCCATGATCGCCGCCAGCTTCGCCTTCTGCTTCGTGTTTTGAAAATGCAGCGCGGAGAAAAAGTAAAACTCCTCGCTCCCCGGAATGAGCTGCCCCAGCACCGCCTCACGATCCGTCGCGAGCGCGAACTTTTCGATGAAGCCGACTTCATTTTCCCCGCGCATCAACGGCGCGAGAGCGAGGACGGCGGCGAACGGGAGGAGGAGACGGGTTTTCATAGGCGGTGATTTTCTGGGGTCGGGAAAACGCTGCGCGCAGCGTGTCAGGATTGGCGCGGCAGGCGCAACAGCGGATTGGCAGACGCATCAGTGGATGCTGGGTGAGACGAATGGCGCGAGGCGCTTCTTAGAGGGTGTCCCAAAATTCTAAACCGACAGCTTTTTGACCACGGATTACACGGATTTTCAGAAAACCAAATCCGTGTAATCCGTGTAATCCGTGGTAAAAAATCATCGCCCAGCGAGTTTCGGTACATGCTCTTAGAGACTGTGAAGTAAGTCCCCAAGGCACGTTTCGACCCGCCCGAGAGGTCCACGAAAGACACGAAAGGACACGAAAAGCGCCCCCGCTTTCGTGTCCTTTCGTGTCTTTCGTGGACCCAAAATGACTTCTTTCACAGTCTCTTAGCCGGAACGATGCTTTACCCATCGGGCAGCGCACGCAGGGGGAGTGGAGGTCCGCCTTCGGAGTCACTTTGAAATTTGCGATTGCGCCATCCCAGCCCTTTCCAGATTCTTCCGCGCTCGAAAAAAACCTGCCGTCCCTTCCGCTCCCTTGCCTCCTAACTCTCCGCAATGAAGATCGCCCTCGACGCCATGGGCCATGACGACGGCCCGGCGCAGCTCATCGAAGGCGCGGCGCTCGCCTTGCGGGAGTTTTCCGAGATCACGAAACTCCACCTCACCGGTGACACGCCGCGGCTGGAGGCCGAGTTGCGGCGCGTGGGGTGCAGCGATGGGCGCATCCAAATCCTCCACACCACGCAGGTCGTGGAGATGCACGACAGCGGGCTGGATGCGGTGCGGCGGAAAAAGGATTCGTCGGTCAGCCGGGCGGTCGATCTGGTGAAAAGCGGCGAGGCCGAGGCCATCGTGAGCGCGGGTAATACGGGCGCGGCGGTCAGCGCGGCGACGATCAAGCTGCGCACGCTCCCCGGCATCGAGCGCCCGGCCATCGTGGCCCACATGCCTACGGAAAAAGGCGGGCATTTCATCCTCTGCGACGCCGGTGCGAACCCCGACCCCACGCCGCAGCAGATCGAGGACAACGCCATCATGGCCCTCGCCTACTGCCGCCATGTCGTCGGCATAAAGAACCCGACCGCCGGGCTGCTCTCGAATGGTGGCGAGGAATTCAAAGGCAACGAACTGACCCTCGCCGCACACACGCTGCTCAAAAAATGCGGCGTCAATTTCCACGGCAACGTCGAGGGCCACGATCTTTTTGCCGGCGCGGTCGATGTCGTGGTGACGGACGGTTTCACCGGCAACGTCGTCCTCAAAACCAGCGAGGCGCTGGCGAAAAGCATCTTCCGCCTGCTCAAAGGCGAACTGATGAAAACGCCCGTGCGCAAAGCCGGGGCGCTGCTTTGCCGGCCCGCCTTTCGCGCCGTCCACGCCGTCACCAACGCCGACAACTACGGCGGCATGCCGCTGCTCGGCGTGAACGGCGTCTGCATCATCGCCCACGGCGGCAGCTCGCCCATCGCCGTCAAAAACGCCATCCGCATGGCCGTCCAATCCATCAGCCACCAGGTGAATCCCCACATCATTGAGGAGGCGCGGCGCTGCCACGAATTCGCCACGCAGCCCGCGTGAGCGGCGGATGGACTACCCCGATGAGGCCTCGCGCAGACTGACCGAAGGCGAAGGTTTGCGGAAAAGCGCATCCCGCCCGACGGCGCGGTTGATCCGCACATCGACTTCAAAACCCACCGGCAGCGTCGTGCCTTCCGGCAAGTCGATCAGCACCTGCAGCACGTCCACGTCTTTGCGCTCGGTGCTGGATTTTGTGAAGACGGTTTTCTTGCCCATGATGGCTTTTACCAGCGCCACCCGACCCTCGATTTTCTGGGCACCGAGTCCGCGTCCAAAGACCTCGGCGGCCTGTCCCGGACGCAGTTGCAGCGCGTAGGTTTCCTCGATTTCCGCGCGCACCCGCAGCCGCCCGGAGTCCGCGAAGACCAGCACCGGCTCCGGCGTGAGAACGTACGTGGCTTCGCCTTCCCGGTGCAGGACTTCGAGCACTTGTCCGTTGATCGGCGCATGCAGTTCGTTTTCCAAAAGGCGGATCTTCGCCGCCGCCACGCGCGTCCCGGCGAGCTTCATTTTATTTTCGGCGACAGCGATGTCTTCGGGGCGGACGAAGAGCCGCAGGTTCGCCAGTTCCGCCTCAGCTTGTTTGAAACTCGCCTCAGCGCGCAGGGCTTCCGTCTCCCCGTGGTCGCGTTCCAGTTGCGAGACCACGCCTTTGGCCAGGAGCTGTTCGAGCCGCGCGAAATCCCGGTGGGCGTTCTTGGCTGCGGCGTCGCTGGCCGTCCGCGCGGCTTCCAGGGCGTGAATGCGCTCCGGGTTCACGCCCGCCAGCGTTTGCTGGTATTCCGTTTGCGCGGTCGCGAGAGCGGCTTCCGCTTCCGCGAGCGAGCCGCGCTCCTCGTCATCCTTCTGCCGCATCAGCACCTCACCTTTGGCCACATCCTTCCCCACATCGGCCAGCACTTCGCCGACGATGCCGGGATGCAAAAAGCTCAGACGGCGAACCTCCCCGGCTGGCTCCACGTAGCCGATGCCTTGCACCCAGCCGCCAGCCGGTTCCGCAGGTGCATTGGCCGCAGGCGCAGCCTTCTTGCCGCACGCGGAAAACAGCACGCCAGCCAGCGCGAGCAAAAGCCATCTCATCCCCGGCCCTCCTCGCGCAGTTGGCCTTGATCCATCGTAAAAACCCGGTCGAAACGCGGCACGAGCCGCTGGTCGTGCGTCACCACCACCAGCGCCGCGCCCGCCGCGCGCGTCTGCTCCACCAGCAACTGCGCCACCGTCTGCCCGTGCTGCCAGTCCAGCGCCGCCGTCGGCTCATCCGCGAGCACGATGGGCGGTCGATGCACCAGCGCGCGAGCGATTGCCACCCGCTGCCGTTGCCCGCCGCTCAGTTGGCCCGGCAGCTTCGTGCGCGCCGCCTCCATCCCGAGATGCGCCAGCAGTTCCGCCGCCCGCGCCTGCGCGGCGGCGCGGGTGAGCCCGGCATTTTCACCGACCAGCGCCACGTTCTGTTCCGCGTTCAGAAAGGGCAGTAACTGCGCGTGCTGGAAAACAAAGCCCAGCTTCTCCCGGCGCAGCGTGCCGAGCCGTTCCGACTCTCCAAAAGGCACCCGCACACCGGCCAGCGTCAGTTCTCCGCCGCTCGGCGTGAGCAGACAGCCGAGGATGCTCAGCAGCGTCGTCTTGCCCGAACCCGATGGCCCCAGCAGCACACACGCTTCCCCTTGCTGGATGTGCAGCGTCACATCGTTCAGGACAGGCTCGGTCAGGTCGCCCTCGCCATAGTGCTTCGCCAGCTTCAGGCATGATAGAGCCACACTCATAACCCCGCCCGCCAAGCCTCCCAGCCGGGTGTTTCGCTTGGAAATGGATTTGCTCGGGGAGCTTGCCGCCGCCGCCGCCGTGATGCTAAACTCTCCGCTATGAGCCAGTCCTTCACCGTCGAATATCCCGACCGCCTGCCGGACGCCTTGAACATGTCCCGCGGGGAATTTGAGCGCGATGCCCGCATGGCCCTCGCCGCCAAACTGTATGAGTTGGGCAGGCTCTCTTCCGACGAAGCCGCCCGCATGGCCGGACTGGGTCGCGTGCGCTTCCTTCTCGCGCTGGAGCGTTTTGGCGTGTCCGTCATCAACATGGACGAAGAGGAGTTAAGGCAGGAATTCGCCCATGCCCGTGAAGCCTTCGCCGGTCATCAATAGCAGCCCGCTCATCGCCCTCGTGGCGGGCTTGCCGGACTTTGACCAGCTCGCGGAAATCGTCGGGCGGTGCATCATTCCCGCCGAGGTCATCGCCGAACTGGTCGCCGGTGGACTGAAGGACGACACCGCCGCGCGGGTGCAGACCGCGCCCTGGTGCGAAGTGCGCCCGCTGCGCCCTGGCACCGCGGATCCGCTGCTTTCGCGGCTCGGCGCAGGGGAGGCTTCCGTCATTCAGACCGCCCTTGATGAAGGGCGGCCCCTGGTGGTGATCGACGAAGTGCGCGGACGGCGCGCCGCACGCCTGGCCGGGCTGCGCGTCATCGGCTCGCTGGGTTTGCTCGTGGAGCTTCATCACGCCGGGCTTCTTTCCTCCGTCGAAGACTCCATCCGGCGGATGCAGGCAAAGGGAATCCACCTCGCGCCTCATCTCATCCGGCTGACTCTTGATGCGGCACGCGAACAGCGCGCCTGAGCTTTCCCGCTTGGAGAAGCGCACGCTCATTGCCGGAAGACCACCACGGGATCGAGGTTGAAGATCGTCCGCACCGAGATGAAGGACGCCAGCACGCACGTCAGCAGCGATACCGCCACCAGCGCGGCATAGACGGGCGGCGTCGTCTCCAGCGGGATCGGCGTCCGCGCCGAGGCCCAGCTCGCGGGGAAAAACAGCGCGCTCCCCAGCACCGCACCGGCCAGCCCCACCGCCACGCTCTGCCCCAGCACCACCGTCGTCAGCGTCCGCCGCCGGAAACCCAGCGCGAGCAGCGTCGCGTAGTGCGGCAGATTTTCCTGCGTCGTCGCAAAAAGCGTCTGGCTCGTAATCACCGCGCCCACCGCCAGTCCCAGCACTGCCGTAATCACCACCGTGATTCCGATGCCCGTCCCGAGCATCCAGTACTTCGCCGTGCGCACGGCAAATTCCCACGTCGTCAGCACCTCTACCTGTGGGATGCGCCGCCGCATCTCCGCCTGCACCGCCGCCACGTCCGCACCCGGCACACAGCGCGCCAGCACATAGGTGATCTCATCGTCCCGGTAGCGTTTATCGTAGCGGATCGCCTGCTCGATGGAGGTGAAAATGTGTGGCGATGCCGTGAACGTCCGCACCCCTCGCGAAATCCCGCCCACCGTCACCCGCTCCCCATACATCTCGTAGCTGCCGCCCAGTTCCGCCACCGCGAGGTCGTTTTGAAACAGCTCATCCACAATCACCGTCTGCGTGCGATGCACGCTATCCAGCGTCCCCGCTTGCAGTCGCCACGGTCCGCCCACGTTACTTTTGTCGAGCCCCACCAGTTCCACATTCACCCGCCGTCCATCGGGACGCTGCCAGGTATTCCAAGCCATGAACAAGCCCTCGGCCCAAGCCACGCCCGGCACACTGCGCGCCTGATAAATTCGCTGCCGGGGAATCGCCGTCCCATAATCCCAGGCCGGAGCCTTTTCCGCGATGATCCACAAATCCACACCCGCATGATTGATCAACGCGGTGTTCGTATGAATCCATCCCACCAATAGGCCGAACTGCGCCGCCGCGAGAAAGAACGCGACCGCCACTCCCATGATCGTCAATGCGAGCCGCATTTTTCGGTGAAGGAAGATTGCGAGTGTAAGTCGCAAGGCAATCGGCATAGGCCAGCCAGCTATTCCATCGCGCCCATCGCCGCCCATTCCTTTTCTGCCTGCATTTTGCTCCGCGCCATAATCTCGGCGGCTTGCTGGATTGTATCGGGTTCATGAGTTGCCATGACTTGAAAGCGGAACCGCGCTTTACCACGCGCGACAGCAGGGAACTCAACTAGATTCGCCAGAAGGCCATTGCACGTCAGACGCTTAAAGGTCAGTCGTGCAATTTTTTCGTTCCCAACGAAAATCGGCACAATTGGTGAGGGGGTTCCGGCAATGGTCATATCACGCGCCAAAACAGCCTCCCGTAGATGCAGAACATTTTTCATCAGGCGAGCGCGCAGTGCCTCGCCTTCGTCCGAGAAAATAATGTCAAAAGCCCGATTTACGACCGCCGTCTGCAATGGTGACATCGCATTCGAGAAAAAGTTAGGGGCCGAGTAGGTGGTCAGGTAATCGCGAGCTTCTGCTGAACAGGCCACGAATCCTCCAGTTGCCGCAAAGGTTTTGCTGAATGAGCCAACGATAATGTCGGGCTGACTCACAGAATCGACCGTCTCCAATAAGCCGAGTCCATTCTTGCCGACGGCCCCGAAGTCATGCGCAACGTCAAGGATCACGATAGCCTCATATTTTCGGGCCAGTCGGACGGCCTCAGCCAAATCCGGGCTGTCACTATCCATCGAATAAAGGCTCTCAATGACTACGAACAACCCATTCCTTGGCTTTTTATCCCGCACTTCACGCAACTGATCTTCTAATTCGCTCAGGTTGTTATGGGCAAATTTGCGGACATCGTTTGTAGCATGACTGGCACCCTCGTGAAGGCAGTTATGCGAAAGCGCATCAATAAGAACCGTGTCATCTGGCCGAACAAATCCTGTAATGGCTCCAAAACCCGCCGTCCATCCGGTGGGATAAACTATGCACCCACCCATCCCAAATCGCTGACTGAGCTTTTGTTCCAGATCAAGCAGGATTCGCGTCCGGCCACATAAAGCTGGAGAACCTGCGCTGTGAACCCCAAACAGATCGATCACCTCTCGAACGGCATCTTTGAGTTCTTCGCGCTGTGCAAGCCCGAGGTAGTCCTGCGAACCAAAATTGATATTGCTGGATGGATTACCCCCAAATTCATCCGCAATGGTTGCGCGATGGCCCACTCCAGCCATCAGTACCCTCGCCAATGGATAAACCCCAAACGCGCGGCGTTGGTTCATATAAGTATGAAAAGGCAAAGTTCTCTCTTTCAGCGTCAAGCCTTTCACCCTCGCGTAATGTGGCCTGCCCCCGGTTTTTGATCCACTCGCTATGAGAGTTTCTGTTGGTTTTCGGGGTTTGGGTTGGTGGTGTTTCGGTGGGCGGGAAGGGCGCAG
>JAYWEP010000171.1:0-6538 GCA_043779205.1 Chthoniobacter sp.
TAATGAGCAGAAAAATTCGCATGGGCATGGTCGGCGGCGGGCGCGGCGCTTTCATCGGCGCAGTGCATCGCATCGCCGCCAATATCGACGGCCAGATCGAACTCGTCTGCGGCGCTTTCTCCAGCGACCCGCAGCGCTCCCGCGACTCCGGCGCGGACTTCTTCCTCCCGCCCGACCGCTGCTACGGCACCTTCCAGGAAATGATCGAGCGCGAGAAGGCTCTGCCCGCGGACAAGCGGATGGATTTCATCTCCATCGTCACGCCGAACCACATGCACTTTCCGCCCGCGAAAATGGCGCTGGAAAACGGCTTTCACGTCCTCTCGGACAAGCCCGCCACCTTCTCTCTCGCCGAGGCGAAAACGCTCGGAGCCATCGTGAAAAAGAGCGGCCTCCTCTACGGCCTCACGCACAACTACACCGGCTACCCGCTCGTCAAACAGGCCCGCGAAATGGTCGCCGCCGGGGCGCTTGGCAAGATCCGTAAAGTCGTCGTCGAGTATCCGCAGGGCTGGCTCGCCACGAACATCGAAGCCGGCGGGCAGAAGCAGGCCGCGTGGCGGACTGATCCCAAACGCAGCGGCGCCGCCGGCTGCATCGGCGACATCGGCACCCACGCGGAAAACCTCGCCGAATACATCACCGGCCTCGAAATCAAGGAACTCGCCGCCGACCTCACCGCCTTCGTCAAAGGCCGCAAGCTCGACGACGACGGCAACGTCCTCCTCCGCTTCAAAGGCGGCGCGAAAGGCGTGCTCCACGCCAGCCAGATTTCCGTCGGCGAGGAGAACAACCTCAGCATCCGCGTCTATGGCGAAAAGGGCGGCCTCGAATGGCACCAGCGTGAGCCCAACACCATGCTCCTCAAATGGGCCGACCAACCCATGCAAGTCTATCGCACCGCCAATGGCTACCTCGGTGCCGCCGCCCTCGCCGCCGGCCGCACCCCGCCCGCGCACCCCGAGGGCTACCTCGAAGCCTTCGCCAACACCTACAAGAACTTCGCCGCCACCATCCGCGCCCATCTTGAAAAGCGGAAGCCCACGGCACTCGAAAGCGACTACCCGAAAATCACCGACGGCATCCGTGGCATGGCCTTCATCGAGGCGGTCGTCGCCTCATCGAAAGCAAATGCGGCTTGGACGAAACTGGACGTCAGCTAGGCGACTGTTGGAAAGTCCGGTCACGAGCACCCCGGCGCAGGATTGTGCGTGCCACGGAAAAAAACGTCCGCGCCCGCTTCAGGCGATCCCGCCCAGCAAAAAGCGCTTCGACCCAGTGGGCCGAAGCGCTTTGCAAAATGACCGGCGTCAGACGTTCGCCTAGTTCAGCGAAGCAGGCGCGGGATCGACGTTCACGCGGCGACCTTCGCGATCGAAACGGACGCGTCCATCGACGAGCGCCCAAATCGTGTAATCGCGGCCAAGACCGACGTTCTTGCCCGGCAGGAATTTCGTCCCGCGCTGGCGGATGATGATGTTGCCGGCGGCCACGACCTGGCTGCCAAATTTTTTCACGCCGAGGCGCTTGCTGACGCTGTCGCGTCCATTCTTGACGGATCCTTGACCTTTTTTATGTGCCATTTGAGTGAGGAGTGAGGGTGGAGAGCGGGATCAGGCGGCGATGCTTTTGATCTTCACGCGGGTGAGATGCTGGCGATGGCCGACGGTGCGGTGATAGCCTTTGCGGCGGCGGAATTTGAAGTTGATCAGCTTCGGCCCGCGAAACTGCTCGACGATTTCCGCGGTGACCGTCGCGCCCGCGAGCGCGCTGCCGGTCTTGATGCTGGCCCCTTCGCCGATGAAGAGGACTTCGGAAAAGGTGGTCTCGCTGCCGGGCTCGGCGTCGAGCTTTTCGATCTCGATCACATCCCCCTGGGCGACGCGGTACTGTTTGCCGCCGGTTTTGAAAATTGCGTATGCCATAGAGTTGGTTGGGTTGGAAAAAAGGAGCGGGAGACTGACATGCCTCCCCACGGGCGACAAGGGGTATTTTCGCAATTGTTTCAGCCGTCGAAAACCGGGCGGCGGCGGGCGGGCGCAGTCCGTGGGCCTACGGCTTCGGAGCCTCGGGCACCGGAGCCGGATCGAGATTGGGCGTCGGAAACGGGGCCGACGGAACCGGCAGGGAAGCCGGCGAGCCATAGGTGGGCCCGGGTTTCGTCCGCACGATCGAAGTCACTGCGGTCTGCGACGGCGTCTTGCGGTTCGCCACGACGAGGCGCGGCGGTTTCGCTCCCCACGCCGCGATGTCCGCGGTGGCGATGCGAAAGGCTTCGGTGCGGAAATTCGCCGAGATGTTCTGCTGCCCGTTACCCGCCTCAAAGTAATACACCGGCTGATAGCGGTAACTGACGGTGTAACCCTTCGCGTAATAACGCTGGGTCGGGCGGTAATGGATCGGCTCATTGCGCCGGTCCCGGTCGCCGCCGTCGCCGCTGGGGCGCCAGGTCCGGTCTTCGCCTCCGTACCACGGACGATTCGTGCCGTAGCCGGGGTCATCATCATAGGCCGAAGCCGCGAGCGGGAGTCCGACGACAAACACGGAACCAACGGCGAGGAGGAGGGCGGATTTGTTCATAGGATCGGGAAGGGATGCTCATTTTGTGCCACCGATTTACAACCGCGTCCAACGATTCGTTTGGTCAGCCGCCGAGGTAGGCGGCGCGCACCTCGGCGTTCTCGCGGAGCGCCGCGGACTTGTCTTCGAGGATGATGCGCCCCGTCTCCAGCACGTAGCCGTAGTGCGAGACTTCCAGCGCCAGATTGGCATTCTGCTCCACGAGCAGGATCGTCAGCCCCAGCTCCCGGTTGATCTCCACGATCTTTTCAAAAATCGTCTTCACCAGCAGCGGCGCGATGCCCAGCGACGGCTCATCCAGCATCAGGCACTTCGGCTTGCTCATCAGCGCGCGGCCGATCGCCAGCATCTGCTGCTCCCCGCCGCTCAGCGTCCCCGCGGCCTGCCACTCGCGCTCCTTCAGCCGCGGGAAAATCGCGAAAACGTACTCCAGATCCTTCGCCATCCCCGCCTTGTCGCGGCGCAGGTACGCGCCCATGCGCAGGTTTTCCAGCACCGTCAGGTTGGAGAAAACCATCCGCCCCTCGGGAGCCTGCGCCAGCCCCCGCGCCACGATCCGGTGCGCGGGCTGGTTCGTGATCTCCTCGCCGTCGAAAACGATCGTCCCCGCCTTCGCCTTCACGATCCCCGAGATGGTCCGCAGCGTCGTCGTCTTCCCCGCGCCGTTCGCCCCCACGAGCGTGACGATGCTCCCCTGATCGACCTTCAGCGAGATGCCTTGCAGCGCGCTGATCGAGCCGTAGGCGACTTCCAAATTTTTCAGTTCCAGCATCCCCGCAGCAAAGCGGCCCCCGCGCGGAAAGGGAAGCCCTCTTCCGCCATCACGCAGCCGTGAGCCGGTGGCGGGCGGGGCCATGAAGAATGTCGAATGACGAATGACGAAAGAAACCCGAAGGACAAATGACCGGACGTGCGCGCGCACTTCGGCCTTCGAGCTTCGTCATTCCCTCGTCATTCGTCGTCCGTCATTCGTCATTTTTCCACCGCCCTACCTCGGGGCCTGCGTCCCCGGCGCGTGGTGCAGCGCTTCGAGATTCAGGCGGAAGCCGGAGGGCGTGTCGTCCTCGGGCTGCATCTCTTTTTTCGCGATGTCGAGCGCCTTGCGCATGGCCGGCTTGTTCACGCTGTAGAGCATCGCGGTTTCCTCGGTGATGCGGTTTTCGCGGAAGTGCTTGAGCAGCGATTGCTCGAAGCTGTGCCAGCCGTACTGGAAGTTGCTCTCGATGATGTCGTGAAAATCGCGGAGGTCATTTTCGCCGAGCAAAATCGCCTCCCGCGTGCGCAGGCCGCTGCCCATGATTTCCGAAACCATGATGCGCCCGCCGCCGACCTTCGGCGCGAGCCGCTGGCTGATGACGTAGCGCAGAGTGTCGGCGAGCCGCTGGCGCACCTGCACCTGCTCCTCGTTGGTGAACATGCCGATGACCCGGTTGACGGACTGCGCGGCGCTGATGGTGTGCAGCGTGGAGAAAACGATGTGCCCGGTCTCGGCGGCGGTCAGCGCGATTTCCATAGTCTCGCGGTCGCGGATTTCGCCGACGAGGATGACCTTCGGCGCCTGCCGGAGGGCCGCGCGCAGGCCGGTGGAGAAGTCCGAGAAATCCTTGCCCAGCTCGCGCTGGCTGAAGGTCGCCTTGAGGTGCGGGTGCAGAAATTCGATGGGATCCTCGAGCGTGACCATGTGGATTTCGGCGTGCTGGTTCAGCTCGTTGAGCATCGCGGCGAGGGTGGTGGTCTTGCCGCTGCCGGTGGCTCCGGTGACGAAAACGATCCCGGTCTTTTCCTTGACGATCTCCTTGAAAATCGGCGGCAGTTTCAAGCTCTCGCACGTCGGAATCTGCGTGCTGAGTTTGCGCATGACGATGGCGTGGTTGCCGTTGTTCTTGAAAATGTTCACGCGAAAGCGCGCGAGGTTCGCCACGGCGTAGCTGGTGTCGCAGGAGCCGTTGTTTTTCAGGTCGGAGGCGAGGCGCTCATTGCTGCCCATCATTTTCAGCGCGATGGCCTCGACGTGCGGCGGCTGGAGCGTGGGGTAGAGCCCCTCGATGTCCACACCGCGCAACTTTCCATAGACCTCGATCTGCGGCGGACGGCCCACGACGAAAAGCAAATCCGACACGCCCTCGGCGGCGTTCACCATGGTCGTGATGGTGGCATCCAGCGAAAGGTTCTGCGCGGGTGCGGGCGCGCGGGAGACGGTGGCGATATTCGGGCGCACATTGGGGTGCGCCGCCGGAGTCGGGGGCCGCTGGCTCGTGGGAATGGGTTCGCTGTGCAACATCTCGCGCCAACGGGAGAACATGTAGCGTGCCACACCGCGCTTCACGTTTCGCCTGGCCGCAGCGCCCGGCACGGCACCGGCGCTTTGCGTCAGACCGCCGCGAACTTCAGCACGCAGCGATGCGTGGTCACGGCTTGATGGACGTTTTTGAAATGGATCGGTGCGGTTTGGAGAAAGTCGCCGCGCGCTTCCGGGTCGAGCGAGGCGAGAAAGGCGTCGGTGACGAGGATTTCCCACGAGCCGGCCTTTTCGCAGAGCCGCGCGGCGAGGTTCACGGTATGGCCGATGGCGGTGAAATCGCGCCGCGTTTCCGAGCCGATGGAGCCGACGACCGCGCGCCCGCGGTGGATGCCGACGCCGAGCCCGAGCGGCCAGCCGTTGCGCGCCGTTTCCTCGTGCATGCGCTCGATGAGCTGCCGCGCGCAGGCCAGCACTTTTCCGCCGGCGTGCGCCTGGTCGAGGAAGACGGCCATGACCGAGTCGCCGATGAATTTGTCCACGTCGCCGCCCGCGGAGATGACCACGTCGGCTTGGACAGCGAGGAGCTGGTTCAGCTCGCGCACGAGCACGCTGGCCTCGCGATCCTCGGAGAAGCTGGTGAAGCCGCGCAGGTCGGCGAAGAGGACAAACACCTCCATCTCGGAACCGGCGAGGAGCGAGGGATCGTCGCGGCTGCGGCGCACGGCCTCGGCGGTGAAGCGGGAGACGTACGGGAGCAGCGCGAGTTTTTCGCGGAGCGCGAGGATCATGTCGTTGAAAGCCGCGCCGAGCTGCTCGATCTCGTCACCCGTCTGCGCGACGACCTGCACCGCGGTGTCGCCGGCCTGGAAGCGCCGCATGCCGGCAGCGAGCTGGTTCAGCCCGCGCGTGATGCTCCGCGCCAGCCACAGCCCCGGCAGCGAACCGACGGCGATGGCGAGGGCCGCGAGCCCGAGCGACGTGAGCACGATGTCGCGCTGTTTGGCCATCACCCGGCCCATCTCGGCGTCCACCTCGATTACGGCCACGGCCTTTCCCGCGCGGTCGAAAATCGGCGCGTAGCCGCTGATCCATTCGCCGTGCTCGTCGCGGTACGGCGCGGTGGCCGTGGGCTCGCCGCTCGACCATCCGGCGAGAAAGGCGGCGCGATTTTCCGCGCGGATGGTGTAGCGGTCGCCGACAAACGTCTGCCGCTGGAGCATGGCGACGAACTCCGTGGCGCCCGCCGCGTCCACCGGGCGCAGGATGTAGACCTCGCGCTCCGAGAGGCCGTTGATCTTCCGCACCTTCTCGAGCAGCGCGCGGACGTGCTGAAACTCCGGCGTCGCCGCGTCGGCATTGGTGTGGATGCGGGCGAGGTCATCGCCGGAAAGCGCGATCGCGGCCGTGCCCGCGGCGCTGCGGACAAAGGCCTGGAACTCCTCCACCAAGCCCTGCCGCCGCAGCACGATGCCCGGCCCGAGGAACGCCGCCATGACGGTGAGCGCGACCACGCCCATCGCGAGGAAGATTTTCAGCCGCAGATTGAAAACGCGGCGGGGAGAGGAAAGCGGCGCGGCACTCATGGGAAGAGATTCATATGGGTTTTCAAAGCAACGGCCAAAAGAAGTTTCCGGTTTCCGCTCTTCCTCTTCCTCTTCCTCTTCCTCTTCCTCTTCCTCTTCCTCTTCCTCTTCCTCTTCCTCTTCCTCTTCCTCT
>JAYWEP010000172.1:0-12009 GCA_043779205.1 Chthoniobacter sp.
CGAAGCCGAAGTGCTCGACCTCAAAGCCAGCGCGCAGCAATTGCCGCGCGGCTCCGTCATCGAGGCGCAGGTCGAGCAGGGCCGCGGCCCGACCGCCACCATCATCGTGAAAATGGGCACGCTCAAGACCGGCATGGCGTTCATCTGCGGCAAGTTTTCCGGCAAGGTGAAATCGCTCATCGACGATCAGGGCAAACCGATCAAGGAGGCCGGCCCGTCCACGCCGTGCCGTGTGCTCGGCTTCTCCGGGCTGCCTTTCGCGGGCGACGAGCTCGTCGTCATGGAAAGCGAGCGCGCCGCCCAGGCGCTCGGCGACGAGCGCATGGCGGAGGAACGTCTCGGCAAGCTCGCCACCCCGCAGCGCGCCACGCTCGAAAGCCTTTTCGACACACTCAAGGAAGGCCAGAAAAAGAAACTTTTCCTCGTCCTCAAATCCGACGTGCAGGGCTCGCTCGAAGCCATCATCACCTCGCTCGGCGAAATCCAGAGCAAGAAGATCGACGCCGAAATCGTCCACGGAGCCGTCGGCCCGATCAGCGAAAACGACATCCTCCTCGCCACCGCATCGAACGCCGTCGTCATCGGCTTCAACGTCAAAACCGAGGCCACCGCCGCCAATATCGCCCGGCGCGAAGGCGTCCAGATCAAGCTCTTCTCGATCATCTACGAACTCATCGACCAGGTGAAGGAAGCCATGGCCGGCCTGCTCGATCCCGAGACCCGCGAAGCCGTCATCGGCCACGCCGAGGTCAAAAAAGTGTTCGAGCTTTCCAAGGGTCTCGTCGCCGGTTGCGCCGTCATCGACGGGCGCATCTCGCGCGTCGGACGGGCCCGCGTGCTCCGCGGCCGCCAGCCGATCTACGACGGCGGCCTCGCCACGCTCCGCCGTTTCACGGACGACGTGAAGGAAGTCCGCTCCGGCCTCGAATGCGGCATCAAGCTCGGCGATTTCAACGACTACGAACCCGGCGACATCATCGAGTGCTACACGCTCGAAAAACTCCCGCAGAAGCTCTGAAGGGGCAGTTGAGAGTTGGTAGTTGGTAGTTGAGAGCCGCGCTTCCTTTGCGCTGGCGCACTCGCCAACCACCGACGGCTCTCAACTCTCAACTAAAAACTCTCAACTTTCTTCGCCATGAAGCACCGTCTTGAACGAGTCAACGAACTGATGCGGCGCGAGCTGGGCGAACTCATCAACCGCGAAGTTTCCTTCCAAGCCGCACTCGTCACCGTGCAGCAGGTCGATATTACCGCCGACCTGAAAAACGCCCACGTTTACGTCAGCGTCATGGGCAGCCCGGAGCAGTGCAACGAAGCCCTCGCCAGACTCCACGCCGCCCGCAAAAACCTGCAGCATCTGCTTTCAAAACGCGTCGTGCTCAAGTTCACGCCGCACCTGCATTTCAAACTCGACGACACCATCGAGCGCGGCACCCGCATCATCCATCTCCTCGGGCAGATCGACATCCCGCCCGACGAGCCGCTCGGGCAGCCTCCGTCCGATGAAAGCTAACTGCACCCTCGCCGAAATCGCCGAAGTCCTGCGCACGCGCCAGCGCTTCGTCGTCATCAGCCATGCGCGCCCCGATGGCGATGCGCTCGGCTGCACCCTCGCGATGACCCTCTGCCTCCGCCAACTCGGCAAGGACGTGACCGCGTGGAACGAAGACGGCGTCCTCGAGAAATTCCGCTACCTCCCCTGCTCCGAGCTGGTATCCAAACCACCCGCCCAGCCGCAGAGCTTCGACGTCGCCATCGTCCTCGACAACGCCGTGGAAAACCGCGCCGGCGCCGCACGCACCGCCATCGCCCGTGCCGATGTGTGGATCAACATCGACCACCATTTCACCAACGAGCGCTTCGGCGATCTCGACTACGTCGATGCCACCGCGCCCGCCGCCGGGCAGATTCTTTACGAGCTTTTCCGCCAGTGCGACCTGCCGCTGACCTACGAAATGGCGGACAACCTTTTCGTCGCGATCAGCACCGACACCGGCTCGTTCCAATACCCAAACACCACCGCGCGCACTTACGAAATCGCCGCCGACCTCATCCGCGCCGGTGTCAATGTCGGCGACCTCTCGCAGAAAATGTACGAGAGCTATCCCCGCCGCCGGCTGGAGCTGCTCCGCGCACTGCTGAACGTCCTGCGCTTCACGAGCAAGGATCGCGTCGCCAGCTTCGCCCTCACCGCCGAGACTGCGCGCACGCTCGGTGCCCAGCCCGAGGACAACGAAGGGCTTATCGACTACATCCGCTCAATCGACGGCGTGATCGCCGCCGCATTTTTCGAGGAAATCGGCGACGGAAAAATCCGCATCAGCCTGCGCTCAAAGTCGCCGAAGGTGGATGTCAGCAAGGTCTGCGGCCTGTTCGGCGGCGGCGGACACAAGCTCGCCGCGGGTGCCCGCGCGCCCGGCACCCTCGCCGAAGTGCAGGAAAAAGTTTTGCAAGCCATAGACCATGAATTTGACCAGCCTTGACGGTGTCCTCCTCGTAGATAAAGCCCCCGGCATGACCTCGCACGACGTGGTCGCCATCGTCCGCCGCAGCCTCAACACCAAAAAGGTCGGCCACTGCGGCACCCTCGACCCGCGCGCCACCGGTCTCCTCATCGTCGTGCTCGGACGCGGCACCAAGATTCAGGATCTCCTCATGGCCGAGGACAAGGAATACGCGGGCACCATGACCCTCGGCACCACCACCGACAGCCAGGACGCCGACGGCCAGATCGTCGAAACCAAGCCCGTGCCCGACTTCCCGCGCGAGCAGATCGACGCCGCCTTCGCCAAATTCCACGGCGATTTCTACCAGATGCCGCCGATGGTTTCCGCGATCAAAAAGGACGGCGTGCCGCTCTACAAACTCGCGCGCCAGGGCAAGGTCGTGGAGCGCGAACCGCGCTTCGTGCATGTCTATGCGCACGAGATCAAAGACGTGCGCCTGCCCGAAATCGACTTCCGCGTGGTCTGCTCGAAAGGCTTTTACGTCCGCACCTACGCCTTCGACATCGGCAACGAGCTCGGCTGCGGCGCGCATCTCAAATCCCTCCGGCGCACGAAAAGCGGCAAGTTCACGTTGGAGCATTCCGTGACCGTCGAGGAAATCAAAACGCTCGATCCGCGTGAAATCGAGAGCCGCATTCTCAGCCTGCCGACGGTCTCCCGCATGCGCGGTGCATGACGCCCCCGCTGACATCCGTTGCTGAGCTGGCGGGCCTTCCCGGCCCGCTCTTCCTCGCCATCGGCGTCTTCGACGGCGTGCATCTCGGACACCAGGCGGTGCTCCTCCGCGCGCGCGACGATGCGCGAAAATCCGGCGGCACCGCCGTCGCCGTGACCTTCGATCCGCATCCCGTCCGCGTGCTGCGCCCGGAACAAGCGCCGCGACTTCTCACCTCCACGCCGCACAAGTTGCAACTCATCCGCGAGCTGGGTGTCGCTCACATTCTCCTCATCCCCTTCGACCACGCCTTCGCCGCGACTGAGCCCGCCGACTTCATCCGCTCACTCGTGGCCGCCGCCAGACCATTGCGCGAAATCTGCGTCGGCTTCGAGTGGTCGTTTGGCAAAGGCCGCGCCGGCAATCTCGCGCTGCTCGAGAAACTCGGCGCGGAACTCGGCTTCGCCGAAGTCGGCGTGCCTGCGGTGGAGGTGGACGGCGAAATCGTCAGCAGCACGCTCATCCGCCGCGCCGTGGAAACTGGCGATTTGGGCCACGCAGCGCGGTTGCTCGGCCGGGAGTTCACGATCCTCGGCACCGTCGTCGAGGGCGATCACATCGGAAAGACTCTGGGCTTTCCCACCGCAAATCTCAGCGCCCACAACGAGCAATTTCCGCCCAACGGCGTCTATGCCGTCGAAGCCCGGCGCGGCGCGCAGACGCTGCCCGGCGTCGTGAACATCGGCGTCCGCCCGACGATCCAAAGCGCCAGCGGCGAGCGCGTCTTCGAGGTGCATCTGTTCGACTTCGACGAAATCATTTACGGTGAAGACCTCGAAATCACCTTTCGCGGATTCCTCCGCCCCGAGCAGAAATTCCCGTCCCTCGACGCCCTCCGCACGCAGATCGCACAAGACACCACCCGCGCCCGCGCGGCGCTTTCTGGAGGTCGGTAGCGCTCACCCTTCCAACAATCCGTCATCCTGAACGGAGCTTCGGCTTTGCGCAGCGCAGTGAAGGATCGCGGACTCGGCTCTTCGCTCCGTTCCGGTCGCAAAGCCTCCCGGAACTCCGCTCAGAATGACGGCGTGGTTTTGGAAGCGCGTATCTCCCGCCGCTGACATTCTTCAAAACCTCGCCGATACTCGCCGGCAGTGAATCCAATCGCGACAGCAACGCCCACGCTCAGCCAGCCGCCGAGTCCGCCGCCCGGCGGGACCGCGCGCGAGCCGCTTTTCACGGCACGCGGGTTGACGAAAGTCTATCCGAGCGGCGAGACGGAAATCCGCGCGCTCGATGGCATCGATCTCGATCTTTACCGCGGCGAACTCATCGTCCTGCTCGGCGCATCCGGCTCGGGAAAATCCACGCTGCTCAACATCCTCGGCGGCCTCGATACGCCGACCGACGGCACGCTCACGTATCGCGGTAATGACCTCGCCGGCGCGGACGAGGACGAACTCACGCGCTTCCGCCGCGACGCCGTCGGGTTCGTTTTCCAGTTCTACAATCTCATCCCCAGCCTCACCGGGCGGGAGAATGTCGCGCTCATTACCGAGATCGCGCGCGACCCAATGACGCCGGAAGCCGCGCTCGCGCTCGTCGAACTCACCGACCGCATGGATCATTTTCCCTCGCAGATGTCCGGCGGCCAGCAGCAGCGCGTGGCCATCGCGCGAGCCATCGCCAAGCGGCCGGAGGTCTTGCTTTGCGACGAGCCGACCGGTGCGCTCGACGTTAAGACGGGCATCACCGTGCTCGAAGCCGTGGAGCGCGTGAACCTCGACCTCGGCACGCTCACCGTCCTCATCACCCACAACGCCGTGCTCGCCGACATGGCCGACCGCGTGATCCATCTCTCCGACGGCACCATCGTGGACATCCGCGAAAACAAAACGCGCCGACCGGTGCGCTCGCTGGCGTGGTGATGGCGAACCCGGATGTCATTCTGAGCCTTCCCCCATGCAGTTGAATTCTTTTCTTAAACGCAGAGACGCAGAGACGCAGAGGCCGCGGAGGAAGAATTCCGAGCGAGCGCTCTCCCGCCCACCGGCGACCGCACCTCGCGCCACCTCTGCGTCCTCTGCGCCTCTGCGTCTCTGCGTTAAAATCCCCAACCGAACTGCCTGGGTAAGGCTCACGAGGGCTCGCGAAATTTGTCCATGAACGCGCTCGATCTCAAACTGCTGCGCGACATCGGCAAGATGAAGGGCCAGATGTTTGCCGTCGGCATCATCATGGCGTGCGGCCTGGCGATGATGATCATGATGCGCAGCCTCATCTTTTCGCTCGAATCCACGCGCGACGCCTACTATTCGGACCACCGTTTCGCCGATGTCTTCTGCGACCTCAAACGCGCGCCGAATGCTTTGCGGACGCGGCTCGCCGGGCTGCCGGGGGTCGCGGCGGTCGAGACGCGGGTCTCGGGAAAAGTGACGCTCGATCTGCCCGGCCTCGCGGAGCCCGCAGACGGCACGATCATCTCCATCCCCGATGATCGCCCGCAGCAATTGCACACCCTTTTCATCCGCCGCGGACGTCTCCCCGAGCTCGGCAGCCGCGATGAAGTCGTGGTCGGCGAGGCGTTCGCGGAGGCGCATGGCTTCGAGCCGGGAAATGAAATCGCCGCGATCATCCACGGCGCGCGGCAGACGCTGAAGATCGTCGGCGTCGCGCTTTCGCCGGAGTACGTCTTCGAGGCGCGGCCCGGCGACACGCTGCCGGACAACCGGCGCTTCGGCGTCTTCTGGATGAACGAGCGCGAACTCGCCAACGCCTTCCAGCTCGACGGCGCGTTCAACAGCGTGCTCGTGGATGTCGCGCCCGGCGCGGCGAATCCGCCGGTCATGGCCGCGCTCAACCGCGTGCTCGCGCCGTACGGCGGCCTCATCGCCTACGACCGCGCCGACCACCCGTCGGCCAAGCGCCTCGATGACGAAATCAATATCCTCGGCGCGCTGTCCGTCGCATTCCCCACGGTCTTCCTGAGCATCGCGGCGTTCATGAGCAGCGCCGTGCTCACGCGGCTCGTCCGGCTCCAGCGCGAGCAGATCGCGCAGCTCAAGGCGTTCGGTTATTCGTCCCGCCAGGTCGGCGTGCATTACCTGAAGTTCGCGCTCGTCATTGTTGTGTTCGCGATGGTCGTCGGCGGTGCCGTCGGGGTGTACATGGGCGGAAACGTCGTCGTCATTTACCACCGCTTCTTTCGCTTTCCGTCGCTGGTCTTTCATCCGGCCCTGCCGGCGATCTTCGCCGCACTTTTGGTCAGCGCGGGCGCGGCCTTCGTGGGGGTCATCGGCGCGGTGCGGCAGGCGGTGAAGCTGCCGCCCGCCGAGGCCATGCGGCCCGAGCCGCCCGCGGAATTCCGTGCCTCGCTGTTCGAGCGGATCGGCCTCGCGCGGCTGGCGTCGCCGGCTTTCCGCATGGCTTTGCGAAACCTCGAGCGCAAGCCGTGGCAGGCCGCGTTCACGGCGCTCGGCCTCGCACTGGCGACGGGCATTCCGATCGTCCCCGGCGCGATGCGCGATGCCATCAACTACCTCCTCGAATTCCAATGGGATCACGCACAGCGGCAGGACGTGACGCTCGGCCTCATCGAGCCGGGCTCCGCGGCGGCGCTCAGCGACATGCGGCATCTGCCCGGCGTCATCGACGCGGAAGCCTTTCGCAGCGTGCCGGCGCGGCTGCGTTTCGGTCATCGCACGCGGCGGCTCGGTGTCACCGGCGTGCCGCGCGAGGGCAGGCTGAACCGGCAGCTCGATGAAAACGGCACGCCACTCGCGCTCCCGCCCGACGGCCTGCTCGTCTCCGCGAAGCTCGCGGAAATTCTCGGCGCGAAGCCCGGCGACCGGCTCATCCTTGAAATCCAGGAAGGCCGCCGGCCCATCTGCGAAGCCACGATTCAAGGCCTCATCACGGACTACGCGGGCATCGCCGCGTACATGGATGTCGAGGCTTTGCACCGGCTCATGCGCGAAGGGCCGACGGTCAGCGGCGCGTATCTGACCGTCGATAGAAGCCACTGGACGGAATTTCTCGACGCCGTGAAGGAATCCCCTCGCGTCGCCGCCCTCGGCATCAAGCGGGCCGTGCGCGCGAGCTTTCGCAAAAGCACCGCCGACATGATCGGGCTCGTGCAGGGGCTCTACTTTTCCTTCTCCATCGTGGTCGCTTTCGGCGTCGTCTATAACAGCGCGCGCATCGCCCTTTCCGAGCGCAGCCTCGACCTCGCCACGCTGCGCGTCCTCGGCTTCACCCACCGCGAAGTCGCCGCCGTGCTCATCGGCGAACTCGCGCTGCTCACGCTCCTCGCGCTGCCCATCGGGCTCGTCATCGGCAGCCTGCTGGCGCGCGGCATCGTCGGCATGGCGAGCACCGAGAGTGTGCGGCTGCCGCTGGTGCTCACGGCTCGCACTTACGCCACGGCTGTGCTCATAGTCCTGGCGTCCGCGGGTTTTTCCTTCGCCGTCGTCAGCCGCCGCCTCCACCGGCTCGACCTGCTCGGCGTCTTGAAAGCGCGCGACTGATTTTTTTGTGAAAACCCAAACGACCACGACCACGACCGCCGCTCCACCGCGCCCGCGCAAGCCCGGTGCCTGGCGGCGCTACATCCCTTTCGCCATCGGTGCCGCGCTCGTCTTAGCCATCATCGCCGGCCTGCGCCCGCGGCCCATCGAGGTCGAGACGGCCAGCGTGACCACCGGCCCGCTCGAGGTCACCGTGCTGGAAGAAGGCAAGACGCGCATCCGGCATCGCTATGTGATTTCGCCGCCGATCTCCGGCTACCTGAACCGCATCCCGCTGCGCGCCGGCGATCGCATTGAGGCTGGCAAAACGGTGCTCGCGACGATCCAAGCGCAACCGTCCAGCTTTCTCGACCCACGCGCCCGCGCCGAGGCTGAGGCCCGCGCGAAAGGTGCCGAGGCGACGAAGATGCGCGCGGAATCCGAACTCGAACGGCTCCAAGCCTCGCTCGAACTCGCGCAGAAAGAAAAAGTGCGCGCCGCCGATTTGAAAACGAAAGGCGCGATCTCGATGAAGGAATGGGACACCGCGGAAACCCAGGTCACCATGCTCACGCGCGAGCTGCACTCCGCGGAGTTTGCGATCCGCGTGGCGGAGTTCGAGCGCGTGCAGGCGCAAGCCGCGCTCGCGCAGGCGCAGATGCCGGCGACGGAAAAATCCGAACCGCTCACGCTCACCGCACCCGTCACCGGCTTTGTGCTCAATGTGCATGAAGAGAGCGCCCGCACCGTGCCCGCGGGCGTGCCGATCATGGAAGTCGGCGATCCGACCGATCTCGAAGCCGAGATCGAGCTGCTCTCCAGCGACGCGGTCGGCGTGCAACCCGGCGCGGAGGTGTCCATCGAGCAATGGGGCGGTGCCGCGCCGCTGCGCGGAAAAGTCACCGTCATCGAGCCCGGCGGCTACACGAAGATCAGCGCGCTCGGCGTCGAGGAGCAGCGCGTGAAAGTGCGCGTGGAGTTCGCCGATCCGATTCCCGCCACGCAGCCGCTCGGCGACCGCTTTCGCGTCGAGGCGCGCATCCTCATCTGGCGCGGCGAGCGTGTCCTGCAGGTTCCGACTGGCGCGCTTTTCCGCCGCGGAAATGACTGGATGACCTTCGTACTGGCGGGTGGAAAGGCGTGTCTGACGAAGGTGGAAATCGCCCATACCAACGGCGTCGCCGCAGAGGTGCGCGCCGGCTTGAATCAAGGCCAGTCCGTGATTCTCCACCCGCCAGACGCGGTCATCGACGGCGGCGCGGTGAGGGCACGCGGCGGAAAGTAGCCGGGTAGCGCACGCGCCCTCGCGTGCTGTGTTCGGCGCCCTCACCGAACACCCTGCGGCACACGACCCTCACCGCCCGGCGGGTGCGCGGGATCGGGAGGGAATCGGCGAGGGCGCCGACTCCAGCACGCGAGGGCGAGGGCGCTACCCAGACGTGTTCGGAAGCGCGGGCGCGGATGGTTCTTCGAGCGGAGCAGTTTCTTGCACTGGCTCAGCCTCGGCCTCGGCCGTAACCGCATCGGTTTCCTGCGAGGCTTCCACAGCCTCCGCACTGGTCGCGTGCGGGCTTTCGCCGACACCATCTTTTCGCGTGTGCTTCGACTCCGGCTCAGGCTTCGCATTCGGGTTGAGAGGAAGCTCCAGCGCGCCGTCGGAGAACTCGATGACGTGCCCGGCGTGGATGAGGTAGTGGAGGTCGGAGGCAAGCTGGGCTTTGCGCGCGGCCGCCTCCGGCGTGTCCTGCGGCTCGCCGAGAATTTTCACCGCGAGCTGCGGGCGCTTGATGCGCGGCGAGGCCTCGACGGTTTGCAAAATCGCGGTGATGCCGTCGGAAAAAACCTGCCCTGCCGGATGGCGCAGCGGCTTCGTCGTGCAGACGAAAAGCATCCGCTTGCGATGCTTGAAAAACGTCAGCCCCGCCTCGGCGAAATACGGGCGCAGCGCATTGACCATCTGCTGCGGAAACCGGCTCTCCGCCTCCCAAGCCTCGCGCGCCGCGCCGGCCACATGGCGGTCGGCGCTGACCCGGCTGGCCGCGCCGCTGCATTCGAGCGTCTGGCCGCTTTTCACGAGGGTCGGGAGATAGGTCTTTTTGAAATGCTGCTCGGCGTCGTGGAGCGTTTTGAAGGTCAAGGGCTCGGCTTCCTTCACGGTCGCGTAAGTCGTCGTGGTGCGCGCCTGCTCTTTCCAATCAGCAACAGCCTGCTCGTCGTTGATGACGTCGATTTCGTACTGCTGGAAATTCTGAAACGGCATCTGCCGGCTGAAGCGCTCCTCGTAGAGTTTGCGCAGCGCGGGCTGGTAGCCGTGGTGGTTCGTGGGGCCGAGCAGTGTGCCGGTGGAGCGGCAGCGCGCGACGTTGATGAAATTGCCCTTGATCGGTTCGCCCTGCACCGTCTCCGCGACGTAGAATTCATCCCGCGCATGCAGGAACGCGTTGCGCTCCACCGTCGCACGATCGAACGAAACCGGGCCGTCACCGATTTGGAAAAGCGGCACCGCCGGGTCACTGGACGCGATGCGCACGAGGTGGCGCTCCGGCCGGTCGAGGAAAAGTTTGCTCGTCCCGAAAACGGGATACGCGCGACCGCTCAGCTTGATCTGCTTCGCGATGCCCGCCGCCGCATTCGGCTCCGGCAGAAACTCGATCCTCAACTGCGCCGGCGCGGCCTCGCGCACGGGGCGCGGTTCATCCCGGCGCTCCGGCGGACGCCCGCCCTGCGGGCGGTCTCCGCGCCCACGCTCCCCACCGGGTCGCGGCCCACCCGGACGCGGCCCGCGCGCGCGGTCACCTCCCGGCGGACGGTTTGGCCCCGGCCCGCGACGATCCCCCTGCGGCGCCGGGCCGCGGCCTGCCGGGCGCGGGCCGCGCGGACTGCGGTCGTCGCGGTCGCGGCGCGGGCGATCCCCGCCCTCGCCTTCGTAGTTGGCGTACGGGTTTTTAGCCGGACTTTCTTTCAGCCAGTCGGGCAAAAATTGGAGATCAAACTCCTGGGGCAAATCGCTCATGTGCGCCGTTAGTAACGGCGCTTGCGGGCGGACGCCAGTGCCGATTTCGCGGCGGAAATTAGTTGTTGCCAACCCCCGGACGCGACTCTAAAGCATGCGCCCTAAACCAACCAAACCCACAGCTCCTACCACCGAATTTATGGCCGAAAAAACAATCGAAGAAAAAGTGAAAGACATCATCGTCGAGCAGCTCGGCGTGAACCCCGAGCAGGTCACGACCACCGCCTCGTTCATCGAGGATCTCGGCGCGGATTCGCTCGATACCGTGGAGCTGGTCATGGCGTTCGAGGAGGAATTTTCGGTCGAGGTGCCGGACGAGGACGCAGAGAAACTCCAGACCGTCGGCGACGTGGTCAAATACATCGAGGAGAAGACCGCGAAGTAATTTTCAAGACGCCGCGCCACTCATGGCGCGGCGCAGTTTTCCACGAGAAGACACGGCTCTGCGCCGTGTCTTTTTGTTTGCCCACGAACGGTGCGGTGAACCGCAAAATCTTTTTCGGATCACGCGCGCAACTCGACACGGGACCGGGTGTTTTCCCCGCCACGATGAAAACCCAACTCACCCTCCTCACCCTCGCGACCGCCGGTTTCCTGACGGCCTCCAACATCCGCGCCGAAGACCCGGTGCCGCCCACGCCTCCGGTCAATCCTCCCGCAGGCGCACCCGCAGCGGCGAAACCCGAACGCGGCCCCGGTGGCCCCGGCGGTCCGCGCGGCGACCGTCTGGAAATGATGAAAGAAAAGCTCGGCCTCACGCCGGAGCAGATCGAGAAGATCAAGCCGATCCTCGAAAAGGATCGCGAAAAACTGATGGCGCTGCGCGAGGACGCCGCCCTCAGCCGCGAGCAGAAGGGCGAGAAGATGCGCGAAATTCTCAAGTCCTCGATGGAAGCGATCAAACCGATCCTCACGCCGGAGCAGGTCGAGAAGTGGAAGGCCGAGATGGAGAAGCGCAAGGAGGAGATGGAAAAGCGCCGCGCCGAGCGGGAGAAAAAATAACCGTCAGCAATCCCAACACCCCCACCGGGCGGGAGGCGAAAGCTTCCCGCCCGTTTTTTTTGCGCGGGTCGCAGAGACGATGAAGCCGGACGGCGGTAGGGACGGCACTCCGTGCCGTCCGCCGGGTGAGCGGTAGCGAGGCGGTGGGCCGCTCCAGAAAGGCGGCATCGCACTCACGCGCCGCCTCGCTGCGCTCGCCCCGGACGGCACGGAGTGCCGTCCCTACCGCCGTCCGGCTTCATCGTCTCTGCGACCCGCGCACCAAAAAGCGGGCGGGAAGCGTTCGCCTCCCTCCCGGTTGGGGTGTGTTGGGAAATTGAGCGTTTG
>JAYWEP010000173.1:0-10435 GCA_043779205.1 Chthoniobacter sp.
TGACGAAGGGGCGTGCGTTCGTCCTTTTCACCAGCTACAAGACAATGTCCGCGCTGGCCTCCGCGCTGCGCGAGCGGCTGGACGATCTCGACTACAAACTGCTCGTGCAAGGCGAGGGTCTGCCGCGGCACCGACTGCTTTCCGAGTTCAAAAAAAACGACCGGCATGTGCTGTTCGGCACGGAGAGTTTTTGGAGCGGAGTGGATGTGCCGGGCGAGGCGCTGTCGAACGTCATCATCACGCGGCTGCCCTTCGCTGTGCCGAATCACCCACTGATCGAAGCGCGGCTGGAGCTGATCGAGGCGCAGGGCGGCGATCCGTTTTCCGAATACTCGCGGCCCGAGGCGATCCTGAAACTGCGCCAGGGCGTCGGGCGGCTCATCCGCACGCGGCAGGACAGCGGCATCGTGGTCATCCTCGACCCGCGTGTGCTGACGAAAAACTACGGCTCCGCGTTTTTGAAAGCACTGCCGAAGTGCCCGGTGGAAGTGGTTTGAGGGCGTGGGCAAGGCTGGCGAAGTTTTTCCATGAACGACTCCGAAATGTCGCCTTTTGTCCGGAGCCCGAGCGCTCGCAGCCCGGACGCAGTTTTTCCAGAAAATCTTTGCGCGGCGGATTCCCCAAACATTCAGAGGGAAGCCGCTCCACTGGCAAAGTTATTCACAATTACTATTGCAGCGTGGCAGACCGATTGCTAAAGACGCGCCGCCGACCAAAAAACGGCAACCACCTAAAACCAACCAAGACCACCAACAAGAAAGACCAAACATGACCAAACACAGCATTGCAGCGGCCTGCGCGCTCACCTTGGCCGCCGTCGGCCTGACCTCCACCAGCTTGGCTGGCACCGGGAAAGAGGCGAAGGCCACCAAGGAAATCCAGGAGACCATCAAGGAATCCTGCATCACCGGCGACATCGGCTTGGCCGTTGACAGCGCGTACGTCACCCGCGGCGTCGTGCAGGAAAACCAGGGCTTCATCGCCCAGCCCTACCTCGACCTTTACTTCAAGCTCTACGAGGGCACCGGGTTCTTTAACAAGGTCTCCCTCAACGCCGGCCTCTGGTCGAGCCTCCACTCGCACAAGACCGCGGCCACTCCCGGCACGTCCTTCGCCGCGTGGTATGAACAAGACTGGACGGCGGGCCTCGCCGTGACCTTCGCCAAAAACTTCACCCTTACGGTGAGCTGGTTTGACGAAGAGTTCGTGAGCAGCAACCTCCGCGGGGGTGCGGTCAATGGGAACCTCGCCTATGACGACACCGACCTGCTCGGCGCCTTCGCCCTGCATCCGCACGTCGCCGTCCTGAAATCCATGATCGGCAACTATGTCGGCGTCACCAACGGTGCCAATGGCTGGTATTATGAAGTTGGTCTGGCCCCCGGTTTCACCATTGGCAAAGGCGGCACCTACCCGGTGGCCGTGACCATCCCGCTGACCGTCGGCCTCGGGCCGGAAACCTACAACGGCGATGACTTCGGGTTCTTCTCCGCGGGCCTCAATGCCTCGGTGCCGCTCGCCTTTGTCCCGTCCTGCTACGGCAGTTGGACATACTCCACCGGGTTCACCTATTACTATCAGGGCAAAAATGCGGCTGCGGCCTCCGCGCCCGCCATCACCAATGGCGACCGGAACCAGTTCGTCTTCTCCGGGGCCGTCGGCCTGACGTTCTAATAGAAGTCTGCGGTTTCTCTTGCGGCTCCGCCGGACCTTCCAGCGTCCGGCGGAGTTCGCGGGGGCCCGGCGCGGCTCCCACAGGAAGGTTCTGATCTTGGGTTCATCGAGATAATTTGTCCGGTCGCTTGACACAACCTCGCCGCGATACTTACCTGTGCCGCTCGTGAGTCACTTTCGCGCCACTCTCTTCATCGCCATCGTGTCCCTGTTCGTGCTCACGGGATACGCTTCCGACGTTCTGGACTATGGCTGTGCGGGGGAGAAGCAGGAGCAGGCGGCGCAAAGCAAGACCTCTTCGGGTACGAGCGCTCCGGTGAAGAGCGATGACTGCCAGTGCCTCTGTCATCAGATTTTCATTGCTCATGCGGCTCATCCGCTATCCGTGGCTCCGGCAGTTCTGATCCCGGCGGATTTTGTTGTGCATGGGGATGAGTTTCCCCCGGATGCGGTGCCGCTCGGCATCGACTATCCGCCTCAGCTCGCCTAGCGCCTGACGCGCATCGTCGTGCCTTCATGGCGCGGCGACTTCGGTAGCGTCAGGTTTTTCACCCCGACCGTTCGTCGGGGTTTTTCGTGTCCGCGCGTCCGCGGGCACTGGCGACATTCACCTTTTTACCCCAACTCATGCTCACCCGAAAACTTCACCATCTCATCTTCCTGATCGCCCTGCCTCTCGCCGCCATCGCTGCGGAAAAAAGCGGCGATTCCATCACACTCGCCGACGCTCTGGCGCGCACGCTGCGCGGCAGCCCGGAACTGGCGGCCTACAACTTTGAACTGCGTGCCGCCGAGGCGCGCATCCTTCAAGCCGGCTTGCGCCCGAACCCGGAACTCAACCTCGAAATCGAAAATCCGACCGGCTCGGGGTCATTCAAGAACGGCGATCAGACGCAAAACACGCTGACGCTCAGCCAACTCATCGAACTCGGCGGGAAACGGCCGGCGCGCGTCTTCGAGGCGGAGGCGGGACGGGCGGTGGTGGAGTGGGAGTATCAGGTCAGGCGAGTCGAGGTGCTCAAGGCGACGACGCTCGCTTTTATCGACGCGGTCGCCGCGCAGCGCCGCCGGGAGTTGGCGGAGGAAGTGGTGAAGGTTTCCGGCGAGGCCGTGACGCTCACCGAGCAGCGCGTGGGTATGGGCAAAGCCAGCACGGTGGAGGCGATTCGCGCGAAGGTCGCGGTCTCGTCGGCGCGGATCGAAGTGGAGCAGGCCCGGCGCGACATCGCTACGGCCCGCGGAAATCTCGCCGCGCGGTGGGGCGCGAAGGAAGCGGACTTCGGCGAGGTGCGCGGCGATTTCGGCCGGCACGAAGGCGCTCCTTCGCTGCAAACCTTGCGTCAGCGACTGCTCGGCAATCCCGACCTGGCGCGCTGGACGGCGGAGCGCGAGAAGCGCGAGGCGGCGCTGGCGAAGCAGCAGACGCTCGCGCGACCCGACATCACGCTCATCGCCGGCCCTCGGATGATCGGCAAAGGCGAGGATGCCACATTCGTCGCCGGCTTTTCCATCCCGCTGCCGATCAGCAATCGCAACCAGGGCAACATCGCCGAGGCGAGCGCAAATCTCGCCAAACTCGGCGAGGAGAAGCGCGCCGCCGAGGCTCGCGCCTTTGCTGCACTGAACGAGGCGTTTCAAAAGCTCACGGGCGCGTCGCGGGAAATTGCGATTCTCGAAGAGAGTGTGATTCCCGGTGCGCAGGATGCGGAGAAACAGCTCAACGACGGCTACGCGGCTGGTCGCTTCACGCAGTTCGAGGTGCTCGATGCGCGCCGCACGCTGAACACCGCGCGCGTGCAGCAGCTTCGCGCGCTCGCCGATTTCCAGAAAGCCCGAGCCGAAGTCGATGCGCTCACTGCGCGGCCCACCGACCTCCCGCGGCCAGTCATCGCCAAACCCGCGCCTGCGAAACGCAAGTAACCGCACCCACTTTTACACCATGAAGAAACAGCTTATTTTCATCCCGATCATCCTCGCCGTCGCCGCGTTTGGCGCGATGAAGATCCTGCACACCAAACCGCCTTCGCCGAAAGGAGAAGCCGCTGAGGAAAAGGAAAAGGGCGGGGCCGGCGAGGAACACGAGGCGCCGAAGGTGAAGCTCACGCCCGCGGCCCGGAAGAATGCCAATCTGAAAATCGAGGAAGCGGAACCGGCCAAAGTGAAGACGCTGCTGCCGCTCTACGGCAAGCTCGCGGCCAACGAGGAAGCGCTGGCGCATGTGCAGCCGCGCTTTCCCGGCATCGTGAAGGAAGTCCGCAAGCGGCTCGGTGATCGCGTGGACAAAGGCGACGTGCTCGCCGTGGTCGAGAGCAACGATTCGCTGCGACCCTACGACATCAAAAGCGAAGTCTCCGGCACGATCATTGAGAAAAGAATCTCGCTCGGCCAATTCGTGAAAAACGAGGACACGATTTTCACCATCGCCGACCTGGCGACCGTGTGGGTGGACCTGAGTGTTTTCCGGCAAGACTTCGCGCGCCTGCAAACCGGCCAGACCGTGTGGGTTCATCCCGGTGACGACGCCGAAAGTATCGAGACGAAAATCGCCTACATCTCGCCGTTCGGCACCGAAGGCACGCAGACGATGCTCGCGCGTTGCGTGGTGCCCAACTCCAAGGGCGACCTGCGGCCCGGCCTTTTTGTAAATGCGGAAGTCGCAATCGGCGAGACCGACGCGCCGGTAACGGTGCGGCTCGCCGCCATTCAGACGTGGAAGGAAAAGCCCGTCGTCTTTGTCGAAGACGGTGACGTTTTCGCAGCACGCGAAGTCGAACTCGGCGCGAAGGACACCGAGCGCGTCGAAATTCTCAGCGGCCTGCTGCCCGGCGACAAATACGTTTCCGACAACAGCTTTATCCTCAAAGCGGAACTCGGAAAAGGGGAAGCTGCGGACAACGACTAAAAACCTATGAACGACCACCACCACGCACCGGACGAACATTCTCATCATGAACATGCTCACGATGAGCATTCACATCACGGGCATTCTCACGGACTAGGGCACTCACACGGCCCGGCCAATTACAACGCAGCTTTCGCGATAGGAACGGCGCTCAATGTTCTCTTCGTCATCGTGGAAGTAATCTACGGCATCGCCGGGCATTCATTGGCCCTCCTTGCCGATGCGGGTCACAACCTCGGCGATGTGTTCGGGCTATTGCTGGCGTGGGGTGCAAGCGTGCTCGCGCGCAGCGTGCCGACTGAGAGGCACACTTACGGATTTCGCAGCACCTCGATCCTCGCCGCGATGTTCAACGCGATCATTCTTCTCGTCGGCGTGGGAGCGATCGCGTGGGAAGCGATCAGCCGATTCAAGAACCCAACCGAAGTCGCGGGTAACACCGTGATTTGGGTGGCAGCCGTCGGCATCGTCATTAACACCGCGACGGCGCTGCTCTTCATGTCGGGACGAAAAGGCGACCTCAATATCCGCGGCGCGTTTTTGCATATGGCAGCAGATGCAGTGGTTTCCCTCGGTGTAGTCATCGCAGGCTTTCTCATTGTCCGCACGGGGCTCCACTGGATCGACCCTGTAACAAGCCTTGTGATTGTCGCGGTCATTGTCGTTACTACATGGGGGTTGCTGCGAGATTCCTTCAACCTCGCGCTCCATGCGGTTCCGCCCGAAATCAATTTCGCCAAGGTAAGGGAGTATCTCGCTGGTCTGCCGGGCGTCTGCGAAGTTCACGACCTTCATATTTGGGGCATGAGCACGACGGAGACGGCGCTCACGGCCCACCTCATTCGGACTGACCCAGCGGGCGATGAAGCTTTGCTCAGGGATGCAGCCCATGAGCTTCACGAGCGCTTCAATATCGCTCATCCGACCCTGCAACTCGAAACGCCCACGCTCAACTGCAAGCTCGCGCCAGCCGACAAGGTCTGACGCTGGAAACCGTTCTTTGCCATGCTCAACAAGCTCCTCGATTTTTCCATCAAGCATCGCTTCCTCGTGCTGCTCGCCACGCTTGCCGTGGCTGCGCTCGGCGTGTGGAACTTCAACCGCCTGCCGATTGATGCTGTGCCGGACATCACCAACGTGCAGGTGCAAATTAACACGGCTGCGCCCGGCTACTCCCCGCTCGAATCCGAACAGCGCATTACCTTCCCCGTCGAGACGGCGATGGCCGGCATTCCGAATCTCGATTACACGCGCTCCCTTTCGCGCTACGGGCTTTCGCAGGTCACCGTCGTCTTCAAAGACGGCACCGACATTTATTGGGGCCGCCAGCAAATTGCCGAACGGCTCGCACAGGCGAAGGAGCAGTTGCCAGCCGGCGCCAGGGTCGAGATGGGGCCGATCGCGACTGGTCTCGGTGAAATCTACATGTGGACCGTGGACGCCAAGCCCGGCGCGAAGAAAGCGGACGGCTCACCTTACACACCGACCGACCTGCGTGAGTTGCAGGATTGGGTCATCAAACCGCAACTCCGCAACGTGCCCGGCGTCGTCGAGGTGAACAGCATCGGCGGCTACGAGAAGCAGTATCACATCACGCCGCAACCGGCGAAGCTCGTGGCCTACGGTTTCGGCTTCCGCGATCTTGTGGAAGCCCTCGAACGCAACAACGCCAACGTCGGCGCGGGCTACATCGAAAAGAACGGCGAGCAGTATCTCATCCGCGCGCCCGGCCAGGTGATGAGCACGCGGGACGTGGAAAGCATCGTCGTCGGCACTCGCGCCGGCGTGCCCGTTCGCATCCGTGAACTCGCGCAGGTCGCGCTCGGCAAGGAACTCCGCACCGGCGCGGCCACGCACAACGGCGAGGAAACCGTGCTCGGCACGACCTTCATGCTCATCGGAGAGAACTCCCGCACCGTCTCTCATCGCGTCGCCGAGCGCATGAAGGAGGTGAACCGCTCGCTGCCCGAGGGCGTCGTGGCGAACACCGTCTATGACCGCACGGTTCTCGTCGATGCGGCCATTGCCACGGTGCAAAAAAATCTCACTGAGGGCGCACTGCTCGTCATCGTCATTCTCTTTCTCATGCTCGGAAACATCCGGGCCGCGCTCACCGCCGCCGCCATCATCCCGCTGTCCATGCTCTTCACCATCACGGGCATGGTGCAGAACAAAATCAGCGGCAACCTCATGTCGCTCGGCGCGCTCGATTTCGGCATCATCGTCGATGGCGCGGTCATCATCGTGGAAAACTGCATCCGCTGTCTCGCGGAGGCGCAGCATCACCACGGTCGGCTGCTTACCCAGCGCGAGCGTTTCCGTGTCGTTTTCGACGCGACCAAGGAAGTCATCACACCGAGCATCTTCGGCTCGATCATCATCATGGTCGTCTATCTGCCGATCCTCACACTCACCGGCGTGGAGGGGAAAATGTTCGTGCCAATGGCGCTCACCGTCCTCATCGCGCTCGGAGGCGCGATGCTCTTTTCCCTCACCTTCGTCCCCGCGAGCATCGCGTTGTTTCTCGGCGGGAAAGTCAGCGAAAAGGAAAACCTCCTCGTTCGCACGGCCAAGGCGATCTACACGCCGCTCCTCGACTTCTCGCTCGCGAACCGCGCGACGATGGTGGCAGGTGCCGTCGCGCTCGTCCTGCTCTGCGGGCTCATCGCCTCGCGCATGGGCAGCGAATTCATTCCTTCGCTTGATGAGGGCGACAGCTCGTTGCAAGCACTACGGATGCCCGGCACCGGCATCGACCAATCCATCGCCATGCAAAAACAGGTCGAGAAACGCGTCCTGCAGTTCCCGGAAGTCAAAGAGTTCTTTGCCCGCATCGGCACGGCGGAAGTCGCGAGCGACCCGATGCCTCCGAGCATTTCTGATGGCTACATCATGCTCAAACCGCGCGAGCAATGGCCCGACCCACACAAGACGAAGGCCGAACTAACGGAGGAAATCGAGAAGGCGGTCGCGGAATTGCCGGGCAACAACTACGAGTTTTCACAGCCCATCCAGCTCCGCGTGAACGAGCTGATCTCCGGCGTCCGCAGCGACATCGGCGTGAAGATATTTGGCGACGACATGGACACGCTCCTGCGCACAGGCGACGCCATCGCCCGCGTGCTACGCAAGGTGCCTGGCGCGGAGGACGTGAAAGTCGAGCAAGTCGGCGGATTGCCCATGCTCACCATCCATCTCAAGCGCGAAGCCATGTCCCGCTTTGGCCTCAGCGTCCGTGAAGTGCAGGAAGTCATCGAGTCGGCTATCGGAGGCGTTGAGGCTGGCAATATCTTCGAGGGCGACCGCCGTTTTCCGCTCGTCGTTCGCTTACCGGAGAACCTGCGAACCGACCTTGATGCGCTGCGGCGTATTCCGGTGAAACTGCCGGAGAGCGGTGAGAAACGTGAAGGCGAATACAAGAAGGCCGCGCTCGCCGCGCCCATGCCGCAATTCATCCCGCTGAGCGAAGTCGCCGACTTCGAGCAGAAACCCGGTCCGAACCAAATCAGCCGCGAGAACGGCAAACGCCGCATCGTCGTCACCGCCAATGTGCGCGGGCGCGATTTGGGCGGCTTTGTGGCCGAAGCGCAGAAGAAAATTGCCGACGGCGTGAAGACGCCGCCCGGCTACTGGCTCGCGTGGGGCGGGCAGTTCGAGCAACTGCAAAGCGCCACGAAGCGATTGCAGATCGTCGTCCCCGTCGCGCTGCTCCTCATCTTCATCCTGCTCTTCACCGCGTTCGACAGCGTGAAGGATTCGCTCCTCATCTTCACCGGCGTCCCGCTCGCGCTCACCGGCGGCATCGTCGCGCTCTGGCTGCGCGACATCGCTCTCAGTATCAGCGCAGGCGTCGGCTTCATCGCCCTGAGCGGCGTCGCCGTGCTCAACGGCATCGTCATGGTGAGCTTCATCAACCAGCTCCGCAAAGCGGGCAAGCCCGTGGACACCGCCGTGCGCGAAGGCGCGCTCACGCGACTCCGCCCCGTGCTGATGACCGCGCTCGTCGCCGCGCTCGGCTTCGTGCCGATGGCGCTCGCTCACGGCCGCGGCGCCGAAGTGCAGAAGCCGCTGGCGACCGTCGTCATCGGAGGAATCATTTCCTCGACGATCCTCACGCTGCTCGTGCTCCCCGCGCTCTACCGGATCTTCCACCGCCACGGCGATCTAAAGCCCGACGACTTCCACGAAGGCCACGACCACGCGCCCGGCGAACCGTGCAACGAGCCAGAACCAGCGATCTGACGATGCAATCGCACAACCGCAACGATCCCCTTTCCCCCAGGCAAACCAACAAAACAAACCAACAAAACAAACCATGAAGACAACCCGTATCGTTATCACTGCCCTCCTCACCGCGCTCGCGCTCCCGACTTTTGCCGAGGAGAAAAAAGAGCCGTCGCCCGCCAAGGTCGAAGTCAAAATCCCCGACACCGCCGACGCGCTGTGGACGGAGATCGACGCGAAATACAAAGCCCTCGCCGAAATCGTCGCCGCAAAGAAAGGCGATGCCGTGGTCGAAGCCGCCGAGACCGTCGAAGCCCTCGTCAACGCCGTGCCCGCCAAGCACGCCGACCTTGCCGCGGACAAAAAGAAGCGCGTCGAAGGCCAGGCGAAAAACGTCGCCCGCGTGCTCGACGAACTCCACGACGCTGCCAAGGAAGGCCATTGGGATGTCGCCGCGAAGAAGCTCACGCAAGTCGAAGCCGCGCTGAAAATCATCCGCGGCCAGGTTGGAAAATGAACGCGTCATCACATTCATCATCATCGCTTGTGCCGCTGTCCCTCTTGTGGGTTGCAGCATGCCGGACAGCCAGCAAGCGCAGCTCGCCCGCGGCATTCTCGATCCATTCCCGCCCGGCGGCAATGGAGCCGCGCTGCCAGTCGAGCGCGTCCCCTACCCTCCAAACGCACACCCGTTTACGCACTCGATTTCACGCCCGGCAGGACACATGAATCCCAACGCACCAGCAACGAAGGAGAAGAACGGCATGGGTGTGTTTCGTCCGCCGGTCATCGTCGCACTTGTCGTCTTCCTCATGGGGGGAGCTGGCTGGGTTTTCGGTCTCGGGCCGAACTGGCGCTACATCACTGATGGCGTAACTGCCTTTGCCGTGATCCTGGTGTTATGGGAAGTGCAGCGGCAGCGGCAGCACACCGCCGCGCGGGTGGCGGAGCAGATCGAGGAGCTGCTGAGATTGTTGCGCAGCGCCAGGGCCGACCTTTCCACCGCCGAGTTGAAGAAAATCGAAGCCGAGCTTCAACGGCTGCAATTGGACGTGTTGAGCCGGGCAACTTTGAAACGTTGAATGACCCCAAAAGCCGTCTCGGTGCGCTGGAGCGGGCGATTGCGGGCTACACGCGAGCGCTCGCGCTCAAGCCGCATTTGGCCGACGCCTACGGCAATCGCGGCACGGCCAAGTATCGCCTGAACGACTCTGCAGGAGCGATGGCCGATTACGATCTCGCTTTAACCATCGACCCGGTGCACGCCGCCGCCTACGCCAACCGGGGAACCGTCCGACACATGGCCGGCGATTTCGACGGAGCAATCGCCGATTACGATCGCGCCAGCCAGCTCAACCAAACCAAAGAACAACCCGCATGGACCGAAGAGATAATGCCGAAAATCTAAATCCAAAGGCTGGCCCGCCAGAACCGCCGACCAGCGCGCCCAGTCTGGCCGGAACGAACGAAGTTCGAGAGAAAAATCCGGTCAAACGCTTTCTGAAAATCTTCGGGCCGGGCATCATCACCGGCGCGGCGGACGATGATCCCTCGGGCGTGGCGACTTATTCCATCGCCGGCGCGCAGCTTGGCACGACGATGCTTTGGACGGCCTTCATCACCTGGCCGATGATG
>JAYWEP010000174.1:0-10282 GCA_043779205.1 Chthoniobacter sp.
CTGCGGCTGCGCTGCTTCGTGGTGGTGGATTTGAAGATGAAGCCGTTCGAGCCGGAGTTTGCGGGGAAGATGAATTTCTATCTCTCCGCCGTGGACGACCGGATGCGCCACGCGCACGACGCGCCGACCATCGGGCTGCTGCTGTGCAAGGACGCGAAGAACCGGGTGAAGGTCGAGTATGCGTTGCGCGATGTGAAGAAGCCCATCGGCGTGGCGGAGTGGCAGACGCGGCTCGTGGAATCGCTGCCAAAGAAGCTGCGCGGTTCGCTGCCGACGATTGCGGACATCGAGCGGGAATTGAACCAGCCGAGTCGAGCTGTGGCGAAGGCGAAGAAGTAGCAGAAGGAACAGCGCCGCCGCCCTTTCGCGCTCGCTTGTTTCCTGTCGCTCGCCGATACCGACGCACCGATTTGGAAATCCTCCCCGTCGCCTGAATCCATCGCTTTCTCCCATCCTCCGACTTCCATGAAAACCACCCGCCTCCTCCTCATCGCACTCCTCGCCGCAGCCACCGCTCGCGCTGCCGATGACATCGTCTTCGCCGACTTCGAGGGCGATGACTACGGCGCGTGGAAGACCGAGGGCACAGCGTTTGGCGGCGAACCGGCGCACGGGACGCTGCCGGGGCAGATGAAGGTCGAGGGCTTTCGCGGCAAAGGCTTGGTCAACTCATTCAACGGCGGCGACGACTCGGTGGGCCGGCTCACGTCGCCGGAGTTCAAGATCGAGCGGCCATTCATCAATTTCCTCATCGGCGGCGGAGGCTACGCGGGCGAGACGTGCATGAATCTGCTCGTGGATGGCGTGGCCGTGCGCACGATCACCGGGCCGAACACGCAGCCCGGCGGGAGCGAAAATTTGCAGGCGGCGGCGTGGGATGTCCGCGAGCTGAGCGGAAAAATGGCGCGCATCGAGATCGTGGATCAGCGCAAAGGCGGCTGGGGCCACATCAGCGCCGACCACATCGTGCTCAGCGACCGGCGCGCGGCGGGCATGCTCACGGATGCGAAACGCGAGATCGCCGTCACCAAGCGGCTGCTCCATTTTCCCGTGAAGACCGGCGGGCCGAAGCGCAATGTGAAGGTGCTCGTGGAGGGCAAGGTCGAGCGCTTCTTCGACATCGAACTCGCCGACGCGCAGCCCGACTGGTGGGCACCGCTGGACGTGAGCGCGTGGGCGGGAAAAAGCGTCACCGTCACCGTGGATAAAATGCCCGAGGATTCGCAGGCGCTCGCGCAGATCGAGCAAGGCGACGCGCTAAAAAACTCCGGCGATCTTTACCGCGAGCCGCTGCGCCCCCAGCTCCAGTTTTCGCCGCAGCGCGGCTGGACGAATGACCCGAACGGCCTCGTCTTTTTCAACGGCGAGCATCACCTTTTCTTCCAGCACAACCCCTACGGCTGGGGCTGGGGCAACATGCACTGGGGCCACGCCACGAGCCGCGATCTCGTGCATTGGCAGGAGCACGGCGAGGCGCTTTATCCCGACGCGATGGGGCCGATGTTCAGCGGCAGCGCGGTCGTGGATTGGAAGAACACGAGCGGCTTTGGCAAGGACGGCAAACCGCCGCTCGTGCTCATCTACACCGCCGCCGGTCACCCGACCGTGCAGGGCATCGCCTACAGCAACGACGGGCGCACCTTCACGAAATTCGCGGGCAATCCGGTGATCAAACAAATCAGCGACGGCAACCGCGATCCGAAGGTTTTCTGGCACGAGCCGAGCAAGCAATGGGTGCTCACGCTTTACGTCGAACTCCCCGCCGCCGAGGGCACGCCGAAGCCGAATCACACCATCCATTTTTTCACCTCGCCGAACCTCCGGGACTGGACGCTGCGCAGCACCACGCCCGGCCTTTTTGAGTGCCCGGATTTCTTCGCGCTGCCGCTCGACGGCGACGCGACGAAAACGAAATGGGTGCTCACCGCCGCGAGCAGCGAATACCTCGTCGGCACGTTTGACGGCGAAAAATTCACGCCCGAAACCGCGAAGCTGCCGGGCCATCGCGGGCGCGGATTCTACGCCGCGCAGACCTTCAGCGACCTGCCCGACGGACGCCGCGTGCAGATCGGCTGGGGCCAGTGCGATTCGCCCGGCATGCCCTTCAATCAGCTCCAGGCCTTCCCCTGCGAACTCTCGCTCCGCAGCACGCCCGACGGCCCGCGCCTCGCCTGGCAGCCGGTGAAAGAACTCGCGTCCCTGCGCGGGAAATCGCAGCACGTCGATCCCCTCACCCTCCGCTCCGGCGCGGCGAATCCGCTCGCCGCGACCACAGGCGAACTGCTCGAAATCCGCGCCGACTTCACACCCGCCGCGGACAGCGAGATCTTTTTCAAAGTCCGCGGCATCGAGATCCGCTACTCCGCCGCGAAGCAGGAAATCTCCGTCGCCGGCCACCGCGCACCCGCCCCGCTGCGCGACGGCCACCAGCGCCTCATCATCCTCACCGACCGCACCAACGTCACCGTCTGGGCGAGCGACGGCCTCACCTACGTCCCGCTCCCCATCATCGCCAAAGCCGACGCCCTCGGCATCGAGCTGAGCGCCACCGGCGGCGACGTGACATTCACCTCGCTCGAAGCGCACGACCTGAAATCCATCTGGCGGTGAGCCCGGCCCCGCCGCTTGCCACCCGCCGGCTTTGCGCCGTATAAACTCCGCATGATCGACTACATGCAAAAAGGCGGTCCGCTGATGTGGCTCATTCTGTTCTGCAGCGTGCTCGCCGGCGCGGTCTTTTTGGAACGCGCCACCTACTTCCACCGGATCACCGTCCGCGTGGGCGAGTTCATGCGCGGGCTGGCGAATCTCGTCGAGCACCGGCGCTTTGCCGAGGCGCAGATGGAATGCGCGAGCACGCCCACGCCGGTCACGCGCGTCATCCATTCCGCGATCCTCCGCCATCAGGCCACGCGCGCGGAGCTGAAAGACATCGTCGCCGAAGCCGGCCAGCTCGAAGTCCCGCGGCTCGAGCGCCGGCTCGGCATCCTCGCGACGATCGCTTTCGTCACGCCGCTCATCGGGCTGCTCGGCACCGTCGTCGGGCTCATCGAAGCCTTCGTGAATATCTCCACGCAGAGCGGTTTTGCCGGCGCGACGGACATCGCCAGCGGCATTTACCAAAGCCTGCTCACCACCGCGGCGGGGCTCGTCGTGGCGATTCCGTGCGCCGTCGGCTACGGCTACCTCTCGTCGCGGGTCAATGCGCTGATGCACGACATGGAGCGCGCGGGCATCGAGATCGTGAACCTCATCACCGAGCACCGCCATGCGCCCGCGCCGGACATCATCGACTTCGGCGCGGAGGCTCGCGCGGCGCGCAAAGGCGCGGAGTAGGCGCGCGGCGACGTTTCCTCCACCGGCATGAAACTCACGCGTTCGCTGAAGATCCCGGTGTGGCTTTTCAGCGTCATCCCGCTGGTCAATGTCGTCTTCCTCGTCGTCGTCTTTTTCGCGCTCAGTTCGCGCTTCATGCTCCAGCCGGGCCTGGCAGTCACGCTCCCGGCGTCGTCCTTCACCCTCGCGCCGCGCGATGGCGCGCAGATCATCAGCATCACCTCCGCGCCGGTTTCCGCGATCTACTTTCGCGACCAGCGCGTGACCGCTGACGAACTCCGCCAGCGCCTCGGCGAAAGCCGCGCGAAAGAGCGCACCGTCATCATCAAGGCCGACAAGGACACGCCCTACGCCACCGTCGTGCAGATCACCGACGAGGCGCTGCGGCTCGGCTTCTCCGTCATCCTGGCCACGAGCGCCGAGCGGCGATGAAAGAGGGCGCGACTGCCCCGGGCCTGACCTTCGACTGGCCGCGCCGCGAAGGATTTCCCTTCCTGCTTTTTGGCTGCCTCGCCGCCTCGCTCTGCGCGCACGCCGCCACGTTTTTTCTTTTCCAAGTCGCCGATCCGCTCGGCACCTCGCTCCCGCGCTCGGCCCCGCAGGTCAGCGTCCTCACGCCGTCCTCCCCGGAAGCCATCGCGCTGCTCCACTGGATCGACGCGCAAGACCCCGCCCTCGTCGCCACCGCCAGCAGCGTCACCCCGCCCGGCCTTTTCGACATCGCCTATCGTCCCTCCTACGCCCCGCGCCCCGCGCCCCTCGGTCCCGTGGAGCAGCCGGTCGCCATCGCGTTTCCACCCGCCCGCGATCCTCTGGCCATCATCACCAGCGCCGACGCCAAACCGCCGGCGCCGCCCGCCGTCAGCGCGCCGCATCCGACCACCGTCATCTTTTCCTCTGCCCTGGCTGCTCGCGCCCCGACACCGCTTCCGCCGCCCGCGTTGAAAACGCGCACCGCTGAACCCGTCGAACCCACCCGCCACCTCATCGGCGTCACCGACCGCGGCGAAGTGCGCTTCGTCTTTCTGCAAAGCTCCTCCGGCAATTCCGCCCTCGACGACCAGGCCGCCGCACACCTGCAAAACCTCCGTTTCACCCCAAGCGACGCACCGATCACCTGGGCCACCACGACCGTCACCTGGGGCGACGATGCCTACGCGCAAATCCTAATTCCTAAATCCTAATTCCTAAATTCCTTGATCCGCGTCTCGCTCAGCTACCTCGTCCTCATCTATCTCGTGCTCATGCTCGGGCCGATCTTCGGCGCGTGGCTCTTCAGCGAATGGCGCCGCCAGCGCCGCGAGCGCGCCGCCTTCCGCCACGTCCTCCGCTGCCGCCTCTGCGCTGGCGAATACGCCGACGCCACCGGTGCCCTCCTCCCCCGCTGCCCCCACTGCGGCGCGCTCAACGAGCGCGCCGGGCTCTCGCGGCTGTAGGCCGAAGTAGCCTGGGCTTCAGCCCAAACACCCGCCCCGCTTTGGGCTGAAGCCCAGGCTACTTTCCGCTTCCCCTTTCACCCTCCGCTCCCCATCGTCCGACATGGCAGCAAACCCACCGTCCTCCGCGCTCGACAGCGCTTTCTACAAACCCGCGGACACCTTCTTCCGCGACCACGCCGGCCTCGGCCTGACCTACGATGACGTCACTCTCGCCACCCTCTACTCCGAGATCCTCCCGCGCGATGCCAACCTCGAAACCCGGCTCGCCGAGCGCATCCAGCTCCGCATCCCGATCATTTCCGCGGACATGGACACCGTCACCGAAGCCCCCATGGCCATCGCCATGGCCCTCGCCGGCGGGCTCGGCCTGATCCACTGCAACCTCTCCGAGCGCGAGCAGCTCAGCCAGGTCTCGCGGGTGAAAAACAACGTCCACGGCCTCATCCAGGAGCCCATCAAAGTCGCGCCCGAGCAGCTCATCGGCGATGTCCTCGCGCTCGTCGAGCAGCGCGGTTTCGGCTTCCGCACCTTCCCCGTCGTGGATGAAAAGGGCACGCTCCTCGGCCTGCTTCCCGGCCACACCGTCCGCCCGCGTTACGCCGCGATCAAAGTCGCCGCCGCCATGACCCCCCGTGCCCAGGTCCACACCATTCGCGAGCGCGAACTCGGCAAAAATCCCATCGCCCGCGCCGACCAGTTTTTCTCCGAGCACATCGGCATTCACAAGCTCCTCGTCGTCGATAACGCCGACCGCCTGCGCGGCCTTTTCACCATCAGCGACATCGAGCGCATCATGCAGGAGCGCCACGCCCAGCTCAAACCCGCGCGCGACGAAAAATTCCGCCTGCTCTGCGGCGCTGCCGTCAGCGCCACGCGCAACTCCACCGGCGAGCTCGACCGCAACCGCATTCTCGCCCACGTCGGCGGGCTCGCGGAGCGCGGCGTGGATGTCGTCGCAGTCTCAACCGCGCACGGCTTCAGCAAAGGCGTGGGCGACACCGTGCGCCTCATCCGCGAGCAGTTCCGCGACCTCCCCATCATCGCCGGCAATGTCACCAGCGGCGAAGGCGTCGAGTATCTCGCGAAATGCGGCGCGCAAATCATCAAGATCGGCCAGGGCCCCGGCAGCATCTGCACCACCCGCATCGTCGCCGGCGTCGGCATCCCGCAGCTCACCGCGCTCTACGTCGCGTCGCGCGCGGCGGAGAAAAAAGGCGTCACCATTCTCGCCGACGGCGGCATCACCAAAAGCGGCGACATCGTCAAAGCCCTGACCCTCGCCCACGCCGTCATCTGCGGCGGCCTCCTCGCCGGCTGCCCCGAGGCTCCCGGTTCGCTCATGGAGATCAATGGCAAACTCTACAAACAGTACCGCGGCATGGGCAGCCTCGCCGCCATGCAGGCCGGCAGCGCCGCCCGCTACGGCCACACCGGGCGGGACGCCGCCCGCAAAGTCGCCGCCGAAGGCGTCGAAGCCCTCAAGGAAGTCAGCCCCCCGCTCGACACCGTCCTCACCCAGCTCGCCGGCGGCCTGCAAAGCGGCATGGGCTACCTCGGCGCACCCGACCTCGGCGCGTTGCGCAAAAAAGCGCGCTACATCCGCGTCAGCCCCGCCGGCCAGCGCGAAAGCGCCCCGCACGATATTGTCGAAGTGAAGACGGGGAGCTGAGCATTCAGTGAATTGAATACTCGATTCTGACGTTGGGCATTGCCCCTGTCAGGTCTTCGGAAGAAAGCGTGGTCGCCACGTCGCTTCGCGCAGCGTTTCCAAAGATGTAAAGACCTCGCAACTTTGGCAGGCTACGAAAGGTCTTCAAAGAGCCAGCAGTGAGTCTTCCCTCCATAATCGTGAGCGTCTGTAGTCGCGGATGCCCTTCGAGATGTGCAATCGCCGCGTCCGTGATCTGATCACCATACAACTCAAATTCCACCAGCTCCGGAGCCTGCCTAATTCGACTTATCAACCTCTGCCAGTCAGCCTCCGACACCTCCGAACCCGAACCGCCGATATGGATTTTTTTGAGATGTTGAAAAGCTCTTAACTCGCTACCCAAATCGCCCGGCATGCGTCGGAAGGAGGATATTTCGCACTCTCTAACTGGCAGGAAAGCCACGTCGAAAAGGGACGACGGAAACCATCGGTCAACACGAACGTGTTTCCTAACTGCCCGTCCCAAAAGGCCCGCCTCGCCAAGCGGGCCAAACTCCATTCTTAAGGGGCACTCAACAGTCGCAGCGATGTGGGTCACCGTCTGCCACGCCCAGAAACATCGTCCTGCCAGTAAGACCGTGCCAAAGATTAGCAGCCCCTTCACCGCCAACTTGGTTTTTTGAAATGGCATCTGGGTCTAGCAAACATTAGCGCGCGATCCGTCACCGTTCAGCTAGGAAACTTCACCCGCTCGAATAGCTCCGCCAACGGCAGCTCAATCCCCAACTCCGGCAGCCGCACCACCGCATCCAGCCCGCTCACGCGCTCACTTTTCCAACCCTCCGGCGTGCGCCGATCCACCACCACCTCGGGCCGCGCCTGCTCGATGCGCACATAGGCCTGCAAGCTCGGAAGCTGGAGATACGGCACGCGCTTTTCCCGCTCATCCACCCGGCGCGTGTCCTCGGAGATGATCTCGAAAAGCGCCGCCGGCCGTTCGCGCCAGCCGTGCCCGCTGTCCGTCGGATCGCAGGCCACCATCGCGTCCGGGTAATAGAAATAAGTGCTGTCGAGCGGGCGCAGCCGCACCTTCATATCCGGGCCAAAAACCTGACACGGCTTCCCGCGCAACTCGTTGTAGAGCATCCCGGCAAGATTGGACGCGATGAAATTGTGCGGCTCGCTCGCCCCGGCCATTTCATAGACGACCCCTCCGAGGTATTCGTGCCTCACATCGGACAACGCTTCATCGGCGAGATATTCCTCGACGGTGATTTCAGGCAGACGGGCGGCAAGAGCATTCATGGCGCGAAAACTAGCAGCCGCCCGCCGCCGTCGCAAGACGCGCAAAGTCGGCGGAGCCGGGTAGGGATGGCACTCCGTGCCGTCCGCCGGGCGAGCGGAGCGAGGCGGTGGGCGCTGCGGATGCCGCGCACCTCCCACCCGCCGCCTCGCTGCGCTCGCCCCGGACGGCACGGAGTGCCGTCCCTACCGTTGCTGCGCAACCGCCTTCGTGACTTCTTTCACAGTCTCTAAAGCTGCTCGGGCTGTCGGAAGACACCGCGCATTTTTCCCATTGCCACACGCCGCGCCCGGCGTTCACGTTGCGCGTCTTATGTCGCAACCACGCAGAGTCGTCATCACCGGAATGGGCCTCGTCACGCCCGTGGGCAACGATCTTCAAACCTTCTGGCACAGCCTCACGCACGGCGTCAGCGGCATTGGCCGCGTGTCACTTTTCGACATCACCGGCTACGACTGCCAGATCGCAGGCGAGGTCCGCAATTTCGAGCCGGTGAAGTTTTTCAAGAACCCCAAGGACGTGCGCCGCGCCGACCGCTATTCGCAGCTCGCCATGGCCGCATCGAAGATGGCGGTGGAGGATTCCGGCCTCACGCATGTCGCCGATCCCGACCGCTGCGGCGTGGTCATCGGCAGCGGCATCGGCGGGTTGAAAACGCTCGAGGATCAGCACGAGAACCTGCTGAAAAAGGGGCCGGGCCGCGTCTCGCCTTTCACCATCCCGATGATGATCGCGAACATGGGCAGCGGGCTCGTCTCGATGGAATTCGGCTGGAGCGGGCCGAACTTTTCGCCCGTCTCCGCCTGTGCCACCGCGTGCCATTCCATCGGCGAAGCGTGGCGGATGATTCTGGAGGACGACGCCGATGTCTTCCTCGCGGGCGGGGCCGAGGCGACCATCGTGCCGATGGGCATGGCCGGTTTCGCCGCGATGCGCGCCATGAGCACGCGCAACGACGCGCCGGAAAAGGCCTCGCGCCCCTTCGACAAAGACCGCGACGGCTTCGTCATGGGCGAAGGCGCGGGGATCATCGTGATCGAGGAGCTGGAGCACGCGAAAAAGCGCGGCGCGCGCATTTACGCCGAACTCGTGGGCTACGGCCTGACCTCCGACGCCTACCACATGAGCGCGCCGCATCCGCAGGGCGACGGCGCCAAACGCTGCATGGCCATGGCGCTGCGCAAAGCCGGCCTCACCACGGCGGATGTCGATTACATCAACATGCACGGCACCTCCACGCCCGTCGGCGACGTGTGCGAGACAAACGCGATCAAGGCGCTCTTTGGCGAGCGCGCGAAGAGCGGGCTGACCGTCAGCTCCACGAAATCCATGACCGGCCACCTGCTCGGCGCGACCGGCGCGGTCGAGACCATCGCCTGCGTGCTGGCCATGCGCGACAGCCTCATCCCGCCGACGATCAACCTCGACGAGCCCAGCCCCGAGTGCGACCTCGACTACGTCCCGCACGTCGCCCGTGAGAAAAAAATCAAGGTCGCCCTGAACAACTCCTTCGGCTTCGGCGGCCACAACGCCACGCTGATCGTGCGGGAGTTTGCGGGGTGACGGGCTGCGTGTCGCGCCTGTAGGGGAAGCTGTCAGCTTCCCCTACAGGCGCGCACGCGCTCTCAATCGCTCTCGCTCAACCTCTTCTGCTGCTCCCCATGCAGCGTTGCGTGGGCTTCGGCGAGAAGGCCGGGGATGCGCTCGGCAAAACGATTCCCCACCAGCGCAGCGCGGATTTTCTCCGCATCGAAATGCGCCGCATTCACGCCCGGAAACCAGTGCCCGGCGTTGCCCATCAGGTTGTAGCGCATCTTCGCCCACTCGGTCAGATCGAGCGCCTTCGCGAAGCTCCACAGCCGCAGGATTTCCTGGAGATTCACCTCACCCGGAACATCCACGTAGTTCGGCAGATCGCGCCACAAACCCGCCCACCAGTCGCCCCCCAGCACCCGCTCCATCTCCACGCGCAGCCGCATCTCGATGGGCGCGATGACTTCCACCGCACGCTCATAATCCGCGAGCGCGGCAACGTGTTCATCGAAGTCCGTCGGTCGCGCTGCGCCGATGCTGAGCGTGTGAATCTGCGGGCGCGCGAGGCAGTAGAGATCGTTGAACTGCATCGGCGAAAGTGGCGCGCACAGCCCGCGCATTTTCGCCACGGGCTGCTGGAGCATCCCGCCCTTGTCCGTCGGGCTGATGATGAACACACCCATGTCCCGCGCCGCCGCGGCCTCGACTGCGCGCCAGTTGAAATTGTTCACGAAATACCAATGCAGATTCACGTAATCGAACGCGTCGCTTTCGATCGCGCGCAGGATCAGGTCAGTCGTCGCGTGGGTGGCGAAACCAATGTGCCGGCAGCGCCCTTCACGCTGGAGCTGGCGCGCGGCGTCGAGGCAGCCGCCGGGCCGCAGCGACCAGTCGAGCAGCTCCGCGTTGTTGATCCCGTGGAGCGAAAGCAGATCGACGTGCCCGAGCTTCAGGTAGCGCATTGATGTCTCGAAGTTTTCGCGAAATTCCCGCGCGTCCGCTGTCGGTGAAATCTTCGTC
>JAYWEP010000175.1:0-10169 GCA_043779205.1 Chthoniobacter sp.
ATTGTGATCGCGCCCGTCGCTGCCTTGCGAAAACGGGGTGCGGCCAAACTCGCCGGAGAAGAGAATCAGCGTCTCGTCGAACAGCCCGCGCGCTTTCAAGTCGCGGATGAGCGCGGCGATGGGCTGATCGACCTGCAGGCTCATCGCGCCGTGGCCTTCTTTGATCTTGCCGTGCTGATCCCACGGGTTCGGCGAGTTGCCCGCGCCGATGTTTTCGTTCAGGCAGCTCAGCTCGACAAAGCGCACGCCGCGCTCGATGAGCCGCCGCGCGACGAGGCACTGCCGGCCATACGAAGCGGTATGCGCGTTCGGCGAATCGAGCGCGTAGAGTTTTTTCGTGGCGTCGCTTTCCCCCCGCAAATCGCATAGCTCCGGCACCGCCGCCTGCATGCGATACGCGGTCTCGTAGTTCCGAATCGCCGCCTCCACCGCCGGGTCCGCCGCGACCTGTGATCTTGCATCCACATCGCGGAGAAAGCCGAGCCGCTCGCGCTGGAGCGCGTCGCTCTCGCGCGGCGCGATGTTCGCCAGCGGCGGCGTGCCATCCACGCGGATGATCGACGCCTGATGCTGCGCCGGCAGATAGCCATTGCTGTAAAGCCCCACGCCCCCGTGCGGCGGCACCGCGCCGCCGCTTTGCAGCACCACGAAGCCGGGCAGGTTTTCATTCTCCGTGCCGAGCCCGTAGTTCACCCACGCGCCCGCGCTCGGGTGGCCCATGAACGGAAAGCCGGTGTGGAAGCAATAGTTCCCCTGCGCGTGCTCGTTCACCTTGCTCGTCATCGAGCGCACGATGGCGAGGTCGTCCGCCAGCTCCGCGAGATGCGGAAAAAGATCGGTCATCACCAGCCCGCTCTGTCCGCGCGGGCGGGCCTCCCACGGCGACGCCATGATGTTGCCGTTCTCGTTGAAAACCGTGGGCTTCACCGGCACCGGCATCGGCTGGCCGTGACGGCGTTTCAGCTCCGGCTTTGGGTCGAACGAATCCACATGCGACACGCCGCCGCTCATGTAGCAGAAGATGACGTGCTTCACCTTCGGCTTGAAATGCGGCGCGATGGCAGAGCGCAAGCCTCCGGCGGGCGCGCTGTAGGGGAAGCTGTCAGCTTCCCCTACAGTCGCGCCGCCGGCGGCGCGCGCTGTTGCACGGTTTGCGAACAGCCCGGCAAGCGCGAGTGAGCCGAAGCCGAGCGAGGTGCGGCGGAGCATTTCGCGCCGGGTGAAAAGGGGACGGTCAGCGGACATAGATGAACTCCTTGAGATTGAAAACCGACTGCGCGAAATCCTGCCACACGCGCTCGCTCGTGGCGAGTTGCGCCGGTTCGACGCCGTGCATTTTCCCGAGCGTCGCGAGATACGCGACCGACCGGGAAAGCTCACCTGCACTAGCCTCGCGGCCCAGCGCGGCGGTGAACATGGTCTGCACGCGCAGCTCGGGCGAGGCACCGGGCTGCGAACGGATGAGCGCGGCGGCCCACTGCTTCGCGAGGTCGATGACGAAGGGATCATTGAGCAGCGCCAGCGATTGCGCGGGCACGTTCGTCGAGTCGCGGCGGCCGAGCGTGGTGTACGGTTTCGGCGCGTCGAAGACTTCGAGAAAGAGGTTCGGGTTGTTGCGCTGCACGCGGAGATAGACGCTGCGGCGCGGTGCGCTGTTGCCCTCCAGCGAAGCGCCAAACATCGCCGTGTCGAGCCGCCCGGAGATCGCGAGCATGCTGTCGCGAATCGCCTCCGCGTCCAGCCGCCGCACGCGCGCGTGCGTGAGCAGCTCGTTGGTCGCATCGCGCTCCGCCGCCCCGGAAGGCGCTTCGCTGCCTGCGCAGAAGGCGCGCGAGGTCACGAGGTAGCGGATCATTTTCTTGAAAGACCACCCTTCCTCGATAAAGCGCGCCGCGAGAAAATCCAGCAGCTCGGGATGCGTCGGCTTCTCGCCCATGCGTCCGAAATTGTCCGGCGTCGGCACCAGTCCGCGGCCAAAGAGGTGCAGCCAGATGCGGTTCGCCATGACGCGCGCGGTCAGCGGATTCATGGCGCTGGCGATCTGATCCGCGAGTTCGCTGCGCCCGCTTTGCGTTGTCTGAAACGGCGGGTTGCCGAGCACTTCGAGATAGCCGCGCGGGACGGGTGCGCCCGGCTTCGTGTGGTCGCCGCGCGGCATCAGCGGCGCGTCCCACGGGGTGCCCTCGATCACGCCCGGCGCGCGGCGCGGCACGGGCACGTCGCTTTCGATCCGGCGGTACTCGGCGATGTTTCCCGCGAGATTGGGAAGAGCGGAAAGCGTGGATGGCAGCAGTCCGCGGCGGACGAAGAAATCGAGCAACGCGCGCTGCGGTTCGCTCACCGCATCCATCCGCCACGCCTTCACCGCGTCCGCCAGCGCCGCGCCGTAGCGCGCCGCCAGCTCGCCGGGCGATGCGGGCGCCGCGCCCGTCAGCACAGCATCCGCGGCGACCGGCTCCTCGCGCGGCGCATCCTTTTCGCCGAAGACCACGCGCTCGGCGGCGAACCACGAGCGCCCATCTTTTGCGCCGCCCTCGCGTCGCGTGAGATCGTCAGCGGTGGCGAATTCGAGATAGGCCCACGCGCCTTTGCGGTAGGCGGTGTCAAGCCGCAGCCATCCGGGCGCGCTGCTTTTCAGCTCGGTTTGCGGATAGGTGCCGTTCTGGCCGAGCGGGTAGTTGTCCGGGATCACGCGCACCCACGCGCCGCCGCCGCCCGCTGCGCGAATGCTGATGCTGTCGGATTCGAGCTGGAAACGGGGCGAGGTGAAGTGGCCGTTGTGGCGGCGCGAAAGGCGGTCGGTGATGACGCCCGCGGGCCGCAGACCGTCGAGCACGCGGTCGCCTTCCGGCTCGATGCTGAACTCGCCGCCGCGCGCCGCCTTTTCGTAAAGCCCCGCGCCGAGACTGCTCCATTTTATGTCGTCACCGTTGGCAAAATCCCAACCAGCGCGGAAGTGTTCGCGATTGAAAGCCTGCGCCGCATCCCGCTTCTCGCGCCACTCGCGCGCGACGATTTCCCATTCCTTCGCAAAAGCCTCGCCGTCGAGTTTGCCGATCCGCGCCCACGCGTGCAGCGGGTTTGCGGAATCCTTGCGCGCGTCGTCGAGCAGTGCGCCGGGCACATCGCCGCTGGTCAGCCGCTCCGCGAGCCGCGCGGCTTCGGGCAGCCACGCGTCGGCGAGGGCGTCGCGGATCGAGCCTTTGAGCGCGGCGAGTTCGCCGTCGCGGCGGGCGAGGAGTTCGGGGGCGTCGATGGTGACCTGCGCCGGGCGGCTGCTCGCGAGGACGCCGAAGAGCGCGTAGTAATCGCGCTGCGAGATGGCGTCGAATTTGTGATCGTGGCAGCGCGCGCAGGTGATGGTGAGCCCTTGAAATGCCTTGGCGATGACGTCGATCTGGTTGTCCACGGTCTTCACCTGCTCGTCGAAAGTGTCGATGGGCTGGAAGCCGTGCTCGCCGAGGCGCAGGCACGCGAGGCCGAGCTTGGATTCGCTGAATTGCTCCGCGCGATTCCACCGCGGCTGCGCGAGCAAATCGCCTGCGAGGTGTTCGCGGATGAGTTGGTCGCACGGCACGTCGGCGTTGAAGGCGCGGATGAGATAGTCGCGGTAACGCCACGCTTGCGGGATTTCGGGATCGCCCTCGCTGCCGTGCGATTCCGCGTAGCGCACGAGGTCCATCCAATGCCGCGCCCAATGCTCGCCGAACCGCGGCGAGGCGAGCAGCCGGTCGGCCAGCGCCTCGATTTTCGCACCACGCATTTCCGGCGGCGCGGCTTCGTAGTCGCGGGCGAAAGTGCTGACTTCTTCCGCTGTCGGCGGCAGGCCGGTGAGGGCGAAAGTCATCCGCAGGATGATCGTCCGCGCATCCGCGTCCGGCGCGGGCGCGAGGCCGCGCGCTTCCATTTTTGCGAGGAGAAAGCTGTCCGCGTCCGTGTGCGGCCACGCGGCGTTTTTCACCGCAGGGACTGGCGGGCGCACGACGGGTTGCAGGCTCCACCAGCCGCGCCGCGCGGCGAGCATCTCGGGCCAGGACTTCGCGCCGGCCGCGCGCACGGGCTCGGCTTTGTCGCGCGGATCGGGCGCGCCCATTTTCACCCAGGCCGTGAAGTCCGCGATGATCGCGTCGTCGAGCTTCGGCGCTTTTTTCGGCATTTTGAAATCGGGATCCTCGTGGCGGATCGAGGCGATGAGCAGGCTGTCCGCGACATTGCCCGGCACGACCGCCGCGCCGGTGTCGCCGCCGCGGCGCAGCGCGTCGCGGCTGTCGAGGCGGAGGCCGCCCTTGTGCTTTTCGCCGGCGTGGCAGTCGTAGCATTCGGTCACGAGGACGGGCCGGATTTTCGTCTCGAAAAAAGCGAGCTGCTCGGAGGTCGGGTCGGCCGCGCGGGCGAGCGTGACCGTGAGGGCGAGGGCGAGGACGGGGAGGCGGGGCACGAAGCGGAGGGTGATGGGGATTGGGCGGGAACGCAAAGTAGCTTGGATTTTAACCCAACGTCCGGCGCGTTCTTTGGGCTGAAGCCCAAGCTGGCGCATCCGCGGGGAAAGGCAGCCTTGCGGCAGCGCGGAGCGTAAAGGAGCGGCGCGCTTCCAGCCGCCGTCGTCCCCAAGCGCGACGCGCAAGCATTCCGAGCGCGGCAGCGGAAGGTGGCGCTTCGCGCGGTGGTGTGGTCGGCGGCTGGAAGCGCGCCGCTCCTTTGCGCGCGGGGCTCAAGTGGCTTTGGCGGATAGCGGTTGTTCATTCGAGCCTGGTACGCGGATGGAAACTGTCCGGCGGGAATCGGCTTGGGCGCATGCTTGGCGGGCGATGGTGCCATTTTCCCTCTGATGGAATGCACAGCAAATGGTGCGGGCATGACCGGTGCTAAAGGGGGCGGCATGCACACCTCCAAACAAAAAATGCCGTTCCTCGTCCGCCTCCAAATGCGCCTCGCGGAGGCGCGTTTTCTCACCTTCTCCGCGCTCATCCATGCGGTGCTCATCGTCATCGGCGGAGGCGTGGTGCTTTTCCAGCCGGCGCGGGATTCGACGGACTTTCGGGCCACCGGCGGAAATCTCGTGACGGAGGACGTGACTCCCGTGCCGCCGGAAGATCCCGTGACGCCGCCGAGCGCCCCGATGCCGGTCGAGAACCTGGTGCCGGCGCCGAACCCATCGGCGATGGCCGTCCTCGTCTCGACCGCTCCCGCGCCGACCGCTTTCAACGCCGGCAAGCTCGCGCCGCCCGCGACCCGTTCGACGGAGGTGGAGCAGGCGATGCGTGAGGCGCTGAACAAGGCGGGCAAAGCGCTGGCGGGCGGCAGGCCCGGCGGGACGGCGAAGTTTTTCGGCGACACGGAGCCGACGGCCAGCGGTTTCGTCGGCACTTTCTACGACCTCAAACAAACGCGCGCCGGCAAGCCGACGAATGTCTCGCCGGACGAATACCATGCGATCTTCCGCAAGTTCGTGCGGGACCACTGGCGCGAGAGCGTGCTCGGCGAATATTTCCGCGCGCCGAACAAGCTCTACACGCCGCAGATTTTCATCCCGAACATGTCCGCCGACGAAGGCCCGAAGGCGTTCGGCCTCGCGGACAAGGTGAAGCCGAGCCGGTGGCTGGTGCATTACAAGGCGCGCGTCTCGCCGCCCGCGGATGGGACGTATCATTTCGTCGGCGGCGGGGACGATGTGCTGGTCGTGCGCTTCAACGGCAAGGTGGTGCTCGACCGCTGCTGGTATCAGCAGGACGAGGAATGGAAGACCGCGCGCAATTACGATTACGGCTACACGGGCATCCCGAATGGCTTCGCGCGCGGCGATGCGCTGCGGCTGAGGGCGGGGCAGTTTTACGACATGGAGGTGCTCATCGGCGAGCAGCCGGGCGGGCTGGTTTTTTTCAGCCTGCTGATGGAGGAGGAAGGTGTGGAGTATCGGCGCGACGTGCGGGGCAACCCGATCCTGCCGGTCTTCCGGCTGGCCGGAGGGCCGCTCCCGGAGTTGCCGGCAGGCCAGACGCTCCCGCCGTACGATCCCGTGGGGCCGGTGTGGAAAGCCGCGCCGATGAAGACGGGCGGCGCCTCGGGGCTGGATGAGTTTTTTACGGCGAAGTGACACCGCGCGAGCGGGAGACAAAATCCGCAATCTGGCACCGAAACCGCTAACTCAGGGCTGCGAGTCCCATGAAAAACCTGCTTGCTCATTTCCGCCGGAAGCCGTCCGAGACCGCCGCCGCGCCCGCACCGCCCGCGGCACCGCCAAAGGCGAAAGCGGCCCCCATCGAGCCCGTCCGCATGCCGGTGGCGGTGGCGCGCGCGGTCGCCCCGGCGTGGCACGCCCCCGGCGCGGCTTTCCCGCAGAAGCCGCGCGCCACGGCGCTGGCCGACCGGCCGGCGGCCGCGGAGATGGTCACGCTGCGGCTGGGCGATTTCCTCGACCGGATTCCGGCGGAGCTGCTCGACGAGGGAGCGCACGACCGCTCGATTCCGATGCCCTTTGACCTGTCGGCCCTGAGCGAGCGCATCGGGCGCGGGGACACCACGATCCGGCTGACGGAGGTCTATCGCCGCATGCCCGATGTCTTTCGCTCGAATGCGGTGATCGGGCAGGATCGCGTCATCCCTTTTCCATGGAAAAAAGTGCTGACCATGATCCAGGAGGCGAAGGCGGGTGCGGCGGACGCGGGCATCACGCGCGCGGGATTGGATGCGCTCGCCCACAGATTCAAGGCGCGGAAACACCGCCAGCCCTCGAAGTCGGCTCCGGGGACGGCGGGCTCTGCGCGGAGCGGGGAAGCGCCTGCTTCCGCGCTTTCCGTGGTGCGGTCGCAGCCGAGTCTCGCGGAGTCGGGCGGGACGGGAGGACTGATCGCGAATGTCACATCGGCGTCCGCCGCCGCGCTGGAAGTGGCGCGGCTCAAGGCGGAACTGGATGTCGCGGTGGCGCGTGCCGCAGAATTTGGCGCGGAGTACGAGTCGATGATTGGGCGCACGGGGGAGCTGACCGCGGAGCGCGATGCGGCGCTGGCCCGCGTGGCGGAGCTGGTGGTGGAGCGCGAAGCGGCGGCGGCCCGCGTGGCCGAGCCTGCGCCCGAACGCGAAGCGGCGGTTGCGCGCATGGTGGAACTCACCGCCGAACGCGATGCCGCGCTGGCGCGGGTGGCGAAGCTTGTCGCGGACAGCGATGCGGCGATGGCCCTGACCACCGAATTCACCGCCGAGCGCGATGCGGCCAAAGTCCAGGTCGCGGCGCTCACCGTCGAGCGTGATGCGGCAGCGGCCCGTGCGGCGGCGCTCGTCCATGAGCGCGAGGCGGCGGTCGCGCGCTCCACGGAACTCACGGCGGAGCGCGAGGCGGCGCTGGCGCACGTCGCGGAAGCGACTGCCGAGCGCGATGCCGCGGTCGCCCGGACGGCGAAATTTCTCGCGGATAGCGAGGCGGCGGTCGCCCTCGCCACGGAGCTAACCACCGAGCGCGACGCGGCCAATGCCCGGATGGCAGCGACCACCGCGGAGCGCGATGCTGCGGTGGCCCGCGCCACCGAACTCACGGCGGAGCGCGATGCGGCGGCAGCCCGTGTGGCGGAACTTTTGAAACTCAGCGAAACCCCCGCGAAGGCGGCCACGGAATCGCCGGTCAAGGATGACTCCAGCGCAGTGCTGGAGGGCTGCCGCGATACCATCGCGGTCTTGACGCGCGAGCGCGATGCCCTGCGCCTGGAGCAGCAGCAGCTCACCGCCCGGCTCGCGGAACGCGCCGCCGCACCGATGGTCGCCGTGCCTGAAAATACGAAGCGTCCCGCCAGCACGAACGAGCCGCTGCCCGATGCTTATTCGGCACTCTTTCCGCAGCGCCTGTGGATGCCGCGCGCCGCCGCCGCGCTGGTGCTGGCGCTCCTCGGCATCGGTGTCGCCAGTCAGACCGACCCCGGCACGGTGCGGGACGCCGGAGCGGAAACTCCCGCCGGCGCGTCGCCCGCACCGGTCGAAACTTTCACCATTCCCACGCTGCCTCCGGCAGACCTTGCGGCCAGCGCCTTCACGCTGGAATCGCCCGCCACCGAAGAGCCGATGGCCACGCCCCCGCCGGAGCCGCTGGGCGGCGGACCGGCGGAACCGTTTTCCGGCAACCCGAATCAAATCGTGTGGAAGCCGATCACTTCGCGCCGGGGGCGTTGAACGGGAGATTCCCCGTCGCCTGGACTTTGCGGCGGAAGATTTTGTCGCCGTTGGTGACGTAGAGGTATTCGAGGTTCGGCCCGGCGAGCGCGCAGCTCGTGAGCGGCTTGGCGGGCTGCGGCGCGGGGAGCACGCCGCACAGGCGGCCCGTGGGATCGAAGACCTGCACGCCCACGGCGCTGGTCACGTAGTAGCGCCCGATGGAGTCGCTGGCCATGCCGTCACCGTTCGCGGTTTTTTTGAAAGGCGGAGGTTCGGCGAATTGGAATTCGCCATTCGGATCGATCGGCCGGCGCATCGTCATGGAGGGCTCCTTCGCGTCGAGCGAGCCGTCGGGATTGATGCGGAAAGTCCACACGTTTTCCCCGCCGTACTCGCTCACCGCGAGTGTGCCTTGGTCGGGTGAAAGGGTGAGGCCGTTGGGCGCGGCGATGCCGGTGTCGGCGACGCGTTTTTCCTTCGTCTTCGAGTCCACGAAGACGACCTGCTTCTTCCCCGTCTCGGTGAAATAAATGTGCCCGCGGTGGGTGACCGCGAGGTCGTTGGGCTGCACGTCTTCGGCGAGGATTTCGACGGCGGGTGGCGTCGCCTTGAGGTCGATCGCCACGAGCCGCTTCTTCGAGCCCTGGCACGCGCAGAGCCGCCCATCCGCGCCCCATTTCAAGCCGCTCCCCGGCTCATCGGCGATTTTCGTCTTCGTGCCGTCGGGCGTGATTTTGAAGATCGCGTTCGCCTTCAAATCGGAAAAATAAAAACTCCCCTCCGCGTCCGTCAGCGGCCCGTCCGCGAAACCGATTCCCTCCGCCACGAGCTGCCACGTTTCGCCCTCGACGAGGATCTGGCTGAGCGGCATGTCGCCGCCGATTTGCGCGCGCCTGTCGCCCGCGGGTGCCGGCGCGTCCTTGCGCCAGAGCCAGCGCAGCGCCTCGGGGAAAATGCTGCCGCCGTGATTCGAGTTGTGCCCGTAGCCTTCGGCGAAATCGAAGCGGCAGTCGTAGCCCATGTATTTCAGCGCGGAGTGCATCTGCTTGTTGGCCAGCGGCCAGTTGCCAAAGGGATTGTCGAGATCGCCGCTGGAGTCCTGCTGGAAAACGCGGAGCGGCTTCCGCTCGGTTTTGCGGATGAGCGAGGGATAGGCATTGCCGCCGCGCAGATTCACAAACGAGCCGATGGTCGAGAGCACCTTGCGGAAGGCGTCCGGCCTTTCCCACGCCACGGTGAACGCGCAGATGCCGCCGCTCGACGCCCCGCAGATCGCGCGCTTCTCCGGGTCGTGCGAAAGCGGGTGCTCCCTCTCGACCTCGGGCAGAACCTCCTCGAGCAAAAACCGCGCGTAGCGGTCGCCGAGCGCGTCGTATTCGAGGCTGCGGTTGCTCGCGTTCCACGCGTTTTTCAGTTCGCCTTTGCTCGCGTCGTGGCCGGGATTGATGAGCACCGCGACCGTCGGCGGCATCGCGCCGCTGGCGATGAGATTGTCGAAAACCACCGGCACGCGCCAGTTGCCCTTTTCGCCCACGTAATCGTGCCCGTCCTGGAAAACCATCACCGCCGCGCTGCCGTCCGGCTGGTATTGCGCGGGCACATAAACCCACCAGTCGCGCTCCGTCCCCGCGAAAATCTTCGACGGCCACGGTGGCATTTTCGTCAGCGTGCCATGCGGGACGGCGGCATTGATTTCGTGTTCGGGTGCGGCTTGGAAAGCGTCCGCCGCGAAGACCGCGGGTGCGAGTGCGAGGGAGGCGAGGAGAGGGAGGAGGAAACGCATGGCGCGAGACTGCCGCGAGCTGCGCAACCGTGGCAAACCAATCCTCTCACACCGCCGGAAGACCGCCGTGGCGGCGACATCCTTGACACCATCACGGCCGCAACCGTTCCTCATCCGGTCCCGAGCGCACTCTCCCCCGTCAGTTCCTCGATCTCCCTCACCGGGGAAAATCCGAATATCGAAATCCGAAACAAATCCGAAGAATTGGAAATGTCGAAAACCGGAGTCGGCTCACCCTTCCGATTTT
>JAYWEP010000176.1:0-24414 GCA_043779205.1 Chthoniobacter sp.
CCGTATCCGCACGTGGCGCGCGGCGGTTCGTGGGACGATGAGGACGCGGTGAAGCTGCGCGCCGCAGTGCGCAAGGGATCGTCGTCGGATTGGAAGCGCCAGGACCCGCAGCTCCCGAAGAGCATCTGGTATCACACGGATGCGCAGTTCCTCGGCTTCCGCATCGTGCGCCCGCTGAAAACGCCGGGTGCCGCGGAGATGGAGGCTTACTGGAACAGCGGCGTCGAGAAGGACAACCCCGCGCTGAAAAAGGCGGAGTAGTGGGACAGGCTTCCAGCCTGTCGGAGTGCGTTAGGCATCCCTGCCTGCCCAAAGCACCGCGCGTCCATTTCCCCGCCTAATCTTTTCCTCCGCCCGCGATGAATGATTCATCGCCAAATCCCGCGCGAGTCCCGTAGTTTTCCACTCCACCTCCACAACTCCAAAACCACCATGCAAGAACCCTCCCACATCATCACCCCCGACAGCTTCAGCCGTCGCGGCTTTCTAAAAACCGGCTCCGCCGCCATGGCCGGCGGCGCGCTCCTCGGCGCGCTGGCCCCCGAGCGTTTTGCCCACGCCGCGGGCGGCGACGAAATCAAAATCGCCCTCGTCGGCTGCGGCGGACGCGGCGGCGGCGCGGCGGACCAGGCGCTCAGCACCTATCAGCTCGGCCCCGTCAAACTCGTGGCCATGGCCGATGTCCACGAAGACCGCCTCACCGGCACGCTCAACAATCTCAAGCAGAAGCACGCCGACCGCATCGACGTCCCGAAAGAGCGCCAGTTCCTCGGCTTCGATGCCTTTGAAAAAGCCATCGAACTCGCCGACGTCGTCATCCTCGCCACGCCTCCCGGTTTCCGCCCGATGCAAATCGAAGCCGCCGTCAAAGCGGGCAAGAACATCTTCACCGAAAAGCCCGTCGCCACCGATGCGCCCGGCATCCGCAAAGTGCTCGCCGCCGCCGAGGAGGCGAAAAAGAAAGGCCTCAAAATCGGCGTCGGTCTCCAGCGCCATCACCAGGCCGGCTACATCGAAACGATCAAGCGCCTGCACGACGGCGCGATCGGCGACATCGTCGCGCTGCGCGCCTACTGGAACGGCCAGACGCCGTGGGTGAAGCCGCGCGCCGAGTTGGAAACCAAATACGGCCGCAAGCTCACCGAAATGGAATACCAACTCCGCAACTGGTACTACTTCACCTGGCTCTGCGGCGACCACATTTGCGAGCAGCACATCCACAATCTCGACGTCATCAACTGGGTCAAGAAAGGTCATCCCGTAAAGGCGAACGGCATGGGCGGCGTGGAAGTGCGCAAGGGCCCGGACTACGGCGAAATCTTCGACCACCATACCGTCGAGTTCACCTACGAGGACGGCTCGAAATGCTTCAGCCAGTGCCGCCACATCCCCGGCTGCTGGGACAGCGTGAGCGAGGCCGCCGTCGGCACCAAAGGCAGCGTCGATATCAACAGCTACACCATCCGCGGCGCGGACCAATGGCGCTACAAAAACGAGGGTGACAAAGATCCCTACCAGCAGGAGCACGACGACCTCTTCACCGCGATCCGCAACAACACGCCTTACAACGAACTCGAGTACGGCGCGCACAGCACCATGACCGCGATCCTCGGCCGCCTCGCCACCTATGGCGGCAAGGAAGTCGAGTGGGACAAAGCCATCAAATCCGAGATCAGCCTCTTCCCCGAGAAGCTCGCCTGGGACGCCCCGATGAAAGTCAACCCCGGCCCCGACGGCATGTATCCCCACGCCATCCCCGGCAAGACCGTCGTCATCTAAGCCCCACGGCTGCCTGATTCCCGAGCGCCCCGCTTTCTCCTCCGCGAGAAGGCGGGGCGCTCTCTTCTTGGTCGGGACGGCACTTCGCGGCCCGTCCGTGGCGGGCTATTTTCGCGGCGTCCTGCGGGCGGCCTGCCCCTCGCGCCCCCTGCGGTAAAAATGACTTCCGCAATCCGGCCCGCGCTTTCCATACTCGCCGCCGTGCCCGCCACCCTGACCTCCCTCCGCATTCGCAATCTCGCGCTCGTCGAAGAGCTGGCGTGGACCCTCGCGCCGGGCTTCACCGCGGTCACGGGCGAGACGGGTTCGGGCAAGTCCATCATCGTCGGCGCGCTCCAGCTCATCCTCGGCGAGCGGGCGGAAAAAGCGCTCATCCGCACCGGCGCGGAGAGCTGCACGGTCGAGGCGGTCTTCGCCGTGCAAGACGACGCGCACCTCAACGCGCGGCTCGAAGAGCAAGGCGTGGAGCCGTGCGAGGACGCGCAGCTCATCTTGAAGCGCGTCTTTTCCACCGCCGGCACGAACCGCCAGTTCATCAACGGCAGCCCCACCACGCTCGCCGTGCTCAAGCTGCTCGGCGACGGGCTGGTGGACCTCCACGGGCCGCACGACCACCAGTCGCTGCTCTCCGACGCGAAGCAGCTCGACCTCCTCGACGCCTTCGCCGGAGCCGACGCGCTACGGCAGAAATACGAGGGGCATTTCGCGCAGCTCCACGCCGTCACCGCCGAGCACACCGCGCTCTCGGCGAGCGAGGCGGCGCTGGAGCGCGAGGTCGATCTGCTCCGCCATCAGACGCACGAGATCGAGGCCGCGCAGCTCCGCGCGGACGAGGAGGAGGAGCTGCTCGCGCGCTACGGCGTGGCGTCGAACAGCCGGCGGCTGCTCGAGCTTTCCACGCAAATCCTCGGACGGCTGACCGAGGCCGACGACGCCCTGCTCACCCGGCTCGGCGAAATCGGCCGGCTCGTGCGCGAACTGGAGCGCGTCGATCCGGCGGCGGCGCGCTTCACCGAATCGCACCTGCGCGCGGCCACGGAACTGGATGACCTCGCGCAATCGCTCCAGGGCTACGCCGAGGAAATGGACCTCGATCCCGAACGGCTCGCGCAAATGGAGGAGCGCGTCACGCTCCTCGAAACGCTCAAGCGAAAATACGGCGGCAGCGTCGCGGAAGTCATCGCGTTCGGCGACGCCGCGGCGGAGCGGTTGCGGAAAATCGAATCGCGCGGCGAAGAGCTGGCGCGGCTGGAAAAGGAAATCGAAACCGCGCGCAAAGCCCTGCTCGAAGCCGGCGCAAAGCTCGGCGCGAAACGCCAGACCGCCGCGCCGAAGCTGGCCGCGAGCGTCACCGCGCACCTGCGCGATCTTGGTTTCAAAAAGTCCGAATTCGCCGCCGCGCTGACCGCGCTGGAAAAGCCCGGCGCCCACGGACTCGAAAGCATCGCGTTCCTTTTCGCCCCGAATCCCGGCGAGCCGCTGAAGCCCCTCAAAGCCATCGCCTCCAGCGGCGAAATCTCCCGCGTCATGCTCGCGGTCAAATCGTCGCTCGCCGCGCAGGACACCATCTCGCTGCTCGTCTTCGACGAAATCGACGCCAACGTCGGCGGCGAAATCGCCCACGCCGTCGGCGCGAAGATGAAGTCGCTCGCCGCCGAGCATCAGGTGCTCTGCATCAGCCATCTCCCGCAGGTCGCGGCGCTCGCCGACACGCAGTTTGTCGTCACCAAGGAATACGCCAGCGGCCGCACCATCTCGCAGCTCCGCAAAGTGGAGGGCAAAGCCCGCGTCGAGGAAATCGCCCGCATGCTCGGCGGCAAAGGCGACTCCGCCCTCGCGCACGCGAAGACCCTGCTCGGCGCGTAGCGCGAGGCCGCCCGCGCCTGTAGGGGAAGCTGCCAGCTTCCCCTACAGGCGCGCGGCATCGCGCTTGCCGCTGCCACACGAAAACGTAGCCTGTCCGCCATGTCCCGGCGGTCGCTCATCCTGTCATTCCTGCTGGTCGCGCTCACGGCGCGGGGGGAGCCGCCGCTGTCGCCGAAAGTCATCGAGCGTTACAAGCAGATGCTCGAAAACAATCCCGGCGAAGGCACGGCGCTGGAGCGGCTTTGGAAGGCGTATCTCGACCAGAACCAGACGGCGCAACTGCTCGATGAATACCAGGCCGGCGGGACGTTCGCCTCCGAACTCGTGCTCGGCCATCTGCTGAAAAAAGCCCTGCGCGACGCCGAGGCGCTCGCCGCTTTCGACCGCGCCGCCAAGCTCGACGAAAAGAACCCGCTCGCCCCTCTCGCGGTGGCGCGTCTGCACAGCGAACTCGGCCACGCACGCGAGGCCGCGGAGATGTTTGAAAAGGCCATCGCGCTGCTCCCGCCGGACGACGCGCGGCTCGCGGAGACGCTCCTGCAGCTCGGCTCCGCGTGGCTTGCCGCCGGCGATGCGGCGAAAGCCGCCGACGCCTGGGAGCGCACCGTCGCGCTGAACCCCGGCGACCTCGAACTCCACCGCCGACTCGCCGACACCTACGCGCAAAATCACCTCACCGACCGCGCCATCCGGCATCTCGATTACCTCGACGCCCACGCCCCGCCGGCCGAGCGCGCGCTGGCGCTCCAGCAGCTCGCGCGCATCCAGCAGGGCGCGGGCAATCAGGACGCCGCCATCGCCGCGCTCGACCGGGCGCTCACCCTCACCGCGCCGGGCAACTGGCTGCGCGCGGAGCTGGGCTCGCAGCTCATCCGGCTGCACCAGCGCTACCACCGCACGGAGGAGCTGGAGGAGCGGTGGAAAAAATTCGCCGCCGGCAATCCGCGCGACCTCGGCGCGTGCCTCCAGCTTGTCGATCTCTACGAGCGGCTCGGCGACCTGGAGCCGCAGCGCACCTGGCTCACCGCAGCGATCCGGCTCGCGCCGAAAAGCGCCGGCCACCGGCTCAAACTCGCGCGGCTGCTCGCGCAGATGGACCAGCCGGACGCCGCCGCGGCACTTTACGACAAGCTCCTCGCCGAGCAGCCCGCGAACACCGACTACGTCTTCGAGCGCGCCAAGCTCGACCTCCAGCGCGACGCCGCGCCCGCCGCCCGCCAGCGCCTCGCGGCGCTGCTCGCGGCGAAGAAAAACGACGAAGCCGTGCGCGCGAAAGCTCTGGAATTCTACCGGCAGAACCGGCTCTTCGATCTCATCGAGGAACGCCTCACCGCCGACGCCGCCGAGGGTCATGAGGAGGCGGTGCTCGCGCTGGCGAATTTCCTTTTCACCCAGCGCCGCGAGGCCGAGGCGAAGCGCGCGCTCGCGCGGCTCGTCCTCGCCGGCGACCCGCCGGAGAAGCGCGCGGCGGCGCATTTCCGCAGCGCGCAGATTTTCAAAACGCAGAACGATCTCGCGAGCGCCGCCGCCGAGTTGGGCGAAGCCGTGGCGCTGCAGCCCGAGGCCCGCGATTTCCTCTTCGCCCTCGGCGAACTGCACGCGGCGCGCGGCGACTTCGCGGCGGCGCAGGCCGCTTTCACGAAAGCCTTTCAGCGCAGCCAGACCGACGCGGAGAAAGAGCAGGCGGATCAAAAACTGTTTGAGAGCTTCCGCAACGACGCGCCCTCCGCCGCGGTGAGAACGAGAGCGATCCCGCGCGGCACGCCGATCCCGGCGCCCCTCGTCGAAGGCGCACCCGAGCCGAATCCTGCGCTCGACCAGTATCTCGGCGCGCTGGCGGGCGACGCCGCCGCGGCTGCGGGCGAAGCGGGCTGGCTGCGGCTGGCGCGCTGGTGCCTGTGGAACCGGGACCACCAGGGCGCGCTCGACGCCGCGCAAAAGGCGCTCGCGATCAACCCGAAATCCATCGCCGCCTACGAGGTGATGGTGAAACTGAACACCGTCGGCGGGCCGTCGCCGGTGGCCGTCTTCAATCTGATGAAGCTCGCGGAAATCGATCCCGCGAACCGCGCGAACTACCGCCGCCGCGCCGGGCAGCTCGAACTCCAGGCCGGCCGCATCCCCGAGGCGCTGGCGCTTTTCGACGAACTCGCGAAGGCCAGCCCCGGCAGCCTCGAGGCACTCACCGATCTCGCGCTCACGCAGCAGCGCGCCGAGCGCTGGCCGGACGCGCTGGCCACCTGGCGGCAGGTCTATGCGCTGAGCCCGGTCCCGCGGAAAAAGGAGGCCTTCGCGCCGCTGCTCCTCACCCTCGAACGGCTCGGCCTGCACCAGCAATCGGCGGAGCTGCAGCTCCGAGCGATCGAGACGGAGGCCGACCAGCGGCAGCAGTTTTCGCTCTTCAACGATCTCCTCGCGCAGTGTGCCAAACACGGGCTGCTCGACTGGCTGCGCGCGCAGTTTGAGCAGCGCCGCCGGTTGCGCGCCGACGATTATTTCACCGAGATGGCGCTCGGGCGGATTTTGAAAACGGAAGGCAATCGCGCGGCGGCGTTCGAGGTGCTGGCGGATGCGTCGCTCGCGGCGGAAAACCCCGCGGAAGCCCTGCCAGAGCTGATTCGCGAGGCGGAGGAGCTGCGCAAGCCCGACGCCGCGGCGAAGCTCCAGGAGCGTTTTCTCCGCGTGGTGCCGCAGGAGCGCGCGGACGGTTTCGAGAAGCTGGCGCAGTTGCAGGAAAAGGACTTCGACATCGAGGGTGCGGCCAGGACATGGGAGCGAATTCTGGCGAAGTTTCCGCGGGATGCGGCGGCGCTCGGTCACGCGATCGAGTTTCAACTCAAGTGGGGCGCACCGGCCCGCGCGGCGGAACTGCTGCGCAAGGCGCGCACGCTGGAGCCCGCGAATCTGCGGACGCTGGCGACGCTCGCCGAACTCGACATCGAAACGGGCGAAACGAAGGAAGCGGAGGCGTGTCTCGAACAAATCCTGCGCGCCACCACCGCCGAAAAACCCGGTGACGCGATCCGCTTTCCCGCGACGAAGACGACGGAGCCGGGGCGTTTGCAGACGACGTATCTCTCGCTGGTGGGCCAGCGCAATGGGCGGCCGACACCGGTGGCGATGCGCGCGCTGCGGAGTTTCTGGGTCGAGGAAACGAAGGACGGATCGGGCGAGCAGGACGTGCGGCTCAGCGCCATCCGCCAGCTCGCGCAACTCACCGCGGCGAGAGGCGATCCCGCCGCGCTGGCCGCGTGGGTCGAGCGCTGGCAGGCGGTGCCGGATGCGCCGGGCGAGGCGCTCTGGGCGCTGTTTTATGCCGGAGCCGGCGCGGCCACGCTCGACCGGCTCGACGCGCTGATGGCCGCCGATCCGCGCGACGAAAAGGTGGCGCAGGCGTTCATCTGGCTGGCCTTGCAGACGCAGGAATTCGCGCGGCTGAGCGCATGGCTGCGGGACCAGCGCCGCACGCCGAGCGAGCGCGATTATCTTTCAGTCGCCCTTGAGCAACTTCTCGATTTGAACGGCGGGCGCATTGATCCCGGTCTTGTCGAACAGCTCTACCCGCCCGGCGCGCAACTCCGGCTCTGGCAGGCGGCGACGCTCTTCGCCGGCCGCAACCGCTTTCGCGAAGCCGCGCAACTGGGCCGCCGTTTTTTTGACAGCGCGACGAAGCAGCGTGGGGTGTGCGGGCAGGAGCTGGCGCGCTGGTATTTGCTGGGCGGCGACGCGGGCCAGGCGCGCACGGTTTTGCGCGAGACGATCAAACTGCCCGCGGATTCCTTTGCGTCGCCGGTCTGCGACGCGCTGCGCGACTACTGGCTGCTGCTGCCGGTGGCCGACCGCGCGGCCTTTGTGGAGGCTTATCTCTGGGGCATCGACGAAAATGCGTATCCGCTGCATGCGGTCATCGCGACGGTGCTGCTGCGCGGCCTGGCGGGCGATGAAAGGGCGGCGCGCGGGGCGCTGGAGAAGATCGTGGAACTGCGGCCCATGGTCGGCGTGGAGTACGACGACACCGGCAACTCGGCGTCGCGCCGCTGGCGTTTCCTGCTCCAGGCGGGGACGCAGTTGCAGGCGTGGCGGCTGGAAAAGCTGGCGATGTTTCTGTGGGAGCGCGCGCTGCGCGATGAGGCGCTCGTGCAGCTCCAGACGGAGCAGGCGCAGAATGTGGCGCGCGAAATCCGCCAGCAGCTCTGCGCGCTGCACATCGCCTACGATGCGCCGGCTGAGGCGCAGCCGTGGATCGAGACGTATGCGCGGCTTTCGCCGCACGACGGGCTCGCGCCGCTCGCGGGCACGCTCGCCAGCATGAATGCGAATGTCGCGGCGGTGGCCATCTGCCGGCAGATCTGGGAGCACAATCTCGGCGAGCCCGAGGCGCTGCGGAACCTGCTCAACGCCTGCCGCGCCGCGGGCGACGAGGACACCGCCGAGGAGGTGCTCTGGACGAGTCTCGGCGACGGCGCGCAGCGGCTGAACGACGCGGCGCGGCGCGAGTTTGTGATTCCGCTCGCCGATTTGCTCGAGCGCAAAGGCGAGCCGGAGCAGGCGCGCGCGGTGCTCGTTGAGATGCTCGGCCGCGAGCCCAATGCCCCGTGGCTGCTCCTGCGGCTGGCGCAGCTCGAAGAAAACGCGGGCCGCGCGGAAGATGCGGCGGCGTGGTACCGGCGCCTGCTTTCCACCGACCCCGGCAACGGCTCCGCGCGCCGGGCGCTGGCGGTGATTCTCGAAGGCCAGGGTCGCCTGACTGAAGCGCTCGCCCTTTTCGGCAAAGCGGCGGGGCCGGAGACCGATGCGCGCCACGCGGTGCGACTCGTGAAGAACGGTCAGCCGGAAGACGCGCTCGCGGCCCTGGAGCGCGTCGCGGCATCGCAGCAGAGCGCGGCGGCGATCAATGTGGCGACGGCGCTCGCCGCGAAGGATGAGCGGAAACTCGCGCGGAGCGTGATTCAAGGCGCGCTCAGCCGGAATGCGGATTTGAAAATGAGCTTCCCGTTGCAGCGCACCTCCATCGAGCTGCTCACGCCCGAGGACGGGCCGGCCGTGGCGCTGCGGGAACTGCGGCGCTTGCGGCAGTTTGCCGGACGGGGCACGGAAGCGCTGTTCGGGAGTTATCTCGACGTGGCGGAGGTGGAGTCGGCGCGGCTGCATGTGGAGAAGGAGTTTGCGCGCGAGCTGGCGGCGCTGTGGGCGGACGGTGCGGGGCAGATTCCGGCGGGCGTGAAGATCCTCACATCGCAGCTCGGAACCGGCGACGCCAAGGCGGCGGCGACGCTCGCGCAAATCCTCATGCGCGATGATGCCGCTGAGATGTGGCTGGTGCGCACGGCGGATGCACTCGAAAGCGCAAAGCTCCGCGAGCCGCTCGTGGGTGTGCTGGAGCGGCTCGTCCGGCTCAACCCGGCGGACGAAGATCACGCGCTCTGGCTCGCCCGGACGCTCCAGCAGCTCGGGCGCAAGGACGCCGCGCGCGCCGCCCTCGAACCGCTGGCCGCCCGCGCCGCGTTGAGCGACGACCTCGCCGGGAAAGTCGCGCGCGCATTCGCCGACCTCGCCGACCAATCACGCGCGCTGGAGCTCTACGCCGAGGCGCTGCGTCGCGATCCGTTCGCGCGGAACACGGAGGTCTTTCTCGAAACCGCGCGCCTGCAAACCGCGGCGAAGGATTTCGCGGCGGCGAAGAGGACGCTGCGCGCGGCGTTTGCCAATCCGGGCAACCGGCATTTTGAGACGATCATCGACTGGCTGGTGGCGGCGGAAAAAATGGAGCGTTTCGACGCGGCGTCCGCGGAGTTTGGCCTGACCGCGCCGCGTCTGCTGGCGCTGCGGCGCGCGCTTTTCGCCTACTTCGATCGCGGCAGCCAGGCCGCGCATGCGCTGGCGCTGGTCGGGGCGCATCCCGAGATTTTGCGGCCCGGGATGGCACTGCGGCTGCGCGAAATGGCGAAGGCGCAGGCAGGCTTTGAGCCGGTGGTGGCGCTGCTGGAAAGGATCATGGCCCAGGCGGGCGAGTCGCCCGATCTCTCGCTCGCGCTGGCGCAGCTCTACGGCGACTGGGCGGCGGCGGACCAGCTCGCGGACCAGCCCGACGCGGCGCTCGCCCATTTACGCAAGGCCCGCGAACGCCGGCCCGACGTGGCCGACATCGCCCTGCGCCTGAGCGCGCTGCAGGCGGAGCGCGGCGACCGGCGCGGGGCGATGCAGACGATCGAGACCTTCCTCGCCGTCGCGCGCGACCCCGCGGAGATCGAGCAGGCGCGGACGCAGTTGGCGAAGATCAAGGCGGGCGGATGAGCGGAAGAAAGTAGCTTGGACTTTAGTCCAAAGTCCCCAAGCTGTTTGGACTAAAGTCCAAGCTACTTTACTCCACGAGCCGGTACCAATTGTCCCGCCGCCGCGGCTCGTAGCCGGCGTCGCGAATCAGCCCTTCGATCTCCCCTTTCGCCAGGCGGAAACTCGTGCCCGCGCTGCTGACGACGTTTTCCTCCATCATCACGGAGCCGAAATCGTTCGCGCCGTACTTCAGCGCGATCTGGCCGATCTTCGGACCTTGGGTGACCCACGAGCTTTGCAGGTTGTCGATGTTGTCGAGGAAGATGCGGGAAAGCGCCTGCATGCGGAGGTATTCGCCGCTGCCCACGGGCTCGGCGCGCAGCTTCGTGTGCGCGGGCTGGAAGGTCCAGCAGATGAAGGCGGTGAAGCCGCGGGTGGCGTCCTGCTGAGCGCGCACGCGCTGCAAATGCTCGATGCGGTCGTCGAGCGTCTCGACGTGGCCGAACATCATCGTCGCGCTCGATTTGAGCCCCAGCTCGTGCGCAATCTCCATGACCTTGAGCCACTGGTCGCTGTTGCACTTCAGCGGCGCGATCCGGTTGCGCACGGCATCGACGAGAATCTCCCCGCCGCCGCCGGGAATCGAGCCGAGCCCGGCGTCCTTGAACGTCGCGATGACCTCGCGCAGCGGCATGCCGAAGACCTCCGCGAAGTGGTTGAACTCCGGCGGCGAGAAGCCGTGGATATTGATGTGCGGGTACTTTTCGCGGATGTGGGAAAGCATCGCCAGATACCAGTCGAGCCTGAGCTTCGGATGATGCCCGCCTTGCAGCAGAATCTGGATGCCGCCGATGGCCGTGAGTTCGTCGAGCTTCGCGTCGAGCTGCTCGTGGGTGAGGACGTAATGGTCGTCGTCCTTTTCCGTGCGGTAGAACGCGCAAAACTTGCAATAGACGTTGCAGACGTTCGTGTAGTTGATGTTCCGGTCGATGATGTAGGTCACGATCTCCTCGCCGCGACCGTCGTAGGCTGCGCGTTTCGCGAGGTTGCGCCGGCGGTTGGCGAGTTCGCCGAGTTCCACGAGCGGCATGCGGTAAAGTTCGCGCGCGTCGTCCTGGGTGATGCGCTCACCGGCGAGCACTTTGTCGATCAGGGCGTCTTCGAGAATGGCAGGCATGAGTGGGAAATAAAGGCGAAAGGCGAAAGGCGAAAGGCGAAAGCTCTGCACCGCAGCGCGCCAGCAGATTTTGCCTTTAGCCTTTGGCCTTTGGGCTTTCCCTGAGCAGCGCCCGGCAGATTTTTCCGACCAGGCCCGGCCCTTCGTAAATGAAGCCGGTGTAGAGCTGAACGAGCGCCGCGCCCGCGTCGAATTTCTCCAGCGCCGACGCGCCGTCGAAAATCCCCCCGACCGCGATCACCGGCACCTTCGTCCGCTCGGCGATGAAGCGCACGATCTCCGTCGAGCGCTCCCGCAGCGGCCACCCGCTCAGCCCGCCCTGCTGCCGCCGGTGCGCCGGGACGCTCGCATGATCGACCGTCGTATTCGTAGCGATGATCCCGGCCAGCTTGTGCTCCTCGACGAGCGCGAGAATCTCCTCGAGCGCCGCCCAGTCCAAATCCGGCGCGATCTTCAGCAGCAGCGGACGCCCGCCCGCATTGCGCCCCTGGATCGTGCCGAGCAGCTCATTGAGCGCCGCGCGATTCTGGAGCTGGCGCAGCCCCGGCGTGTTCGGCGAGCTGACGTTCAGCACGAAGTAATCGCCCAGGTTTTTCAACCGCTCGAAGGACAGCAGATAATCCGCCGTCGCCTCCTGCAGCGGCGCGACCTTCGACTTGCCGAGATTGATGCCCACCGGGATGCGCGGCCACCGCCCCGACTCGCGCAGGCGCTGCAGCCGCGCGGCCACCGCGTCGCAGCCGTCGTTGTTAAAACCCAGCCGGTTGATGATCGCCGCGCACTCCGGCACGCGGAAAATCCGGGGCTTCGGATTGCCCGGCTGCGCCCGCGCGGTGATCGTCCCGACCTCAGCGAAACCAAAGCCGAGCGCCTCCCACGCCGGGAGCGCCACCGCGTTTTTGTCGAAGCCCGCGGCGAGCCCGACGGGATTGGGAAAGGTCACGCCGAAGACCGTCCGCGCGAGCCGCGGATCGTGCGTCGGCGCGAACCCCGCGAGCAGCGGCCCCATCGCTTGCAGCGCGCCCATCGCGAAATGATGGACCGCCTCCGGGTCGGCGAGGAAGAGAAACGGGCGGACGAGTTCTTTGTAGAGATTCATGGACGGAAACCGCGCCGGCATACTGCCGCACTCATTTGCCAATGCAAAACGTGCTGAAGATTTTGCCGAGGATTTCTTCGCTGTCGGCCTTGCCCACGACCTCGCCGATGGCGTCGAGCGCGCCGCGCAATTCCTCGGCGACAAACTCCGGCGAGAGCGCGCCGGCCAGCGCCTGCTGCGCGGCGTTGCTGTAGGCGAGCGCCTTCGCGAGGCAGGCGTGGTGCCGGGCGTTGATCGCCACGGACCAGTCCCGGTGCGCGGCCTGGCCACCGGTGATGCGGGCGATGATGGCGTCTTCGAGCTGGGTGAGGCCCGCGCTTTTCAGACAGGAAATCCGCACGCCCTCGACGCCGCGCCAGCCCGCGTGCTCGCCGAGGTCGGATTTGTTGAGGACGAGGAGTGCCGCCGCGCGTGGCGCGGACGCCCCGTCCGCGATTGTCCCTGCGGGTGCCCCGCCCGCAGAAGATTCGGCGGACGGGGGCGTCCGCCGGACAAACGCGGACGGGGCGTCCGCGCCACGCGGCGGCGCGCTCGCATCGGCGACGTGCAGGACCAGATCGGCGCGCTCGATCTGCTGGCGGGTGCGGGCCATGCCTTCGCGCTCGATCTCGTCGTCGCTCTCGCGGAGGCCGGCGGTATCGACGAGCCGGAGCGGGTAGCCGCGCAGATTGATGACCTCTTCGATCACATCGCGCGTCGTCCCAGGTCGCGCGCTGACGATGGCGCGCTCGTAGCCGAGGAGCAGATTGAGCAGCGAGGATTTGCCGACATTCGGCGCACCGCAGATGACCGTGCGCACGCCTTCGCGCAGCACGCGGCCCTGGCCGGCGGTGGCGAGCAGCGACTCGGTCTCGGCGCGCACGGCATCGAGTTTTGCGCGGAGCGCGTCGCCGGTGTCGGGGTCGATGTCTTCGTCGGGAAAGTCGATGAAAGCCTCGACGTGCGCGAGCAGCCCGAGCAGGGATTCGCGCAGGCTGCGGATGTGCGCGCCCAGCCGGCCTTCGAGCTGCTCGGTGGCGGCGCGCAGCGCGAGGTCGGTCTGGGCGGTGATGAGATCCATGACCGCCTCAGCCTGCGTGAGATCCATTTTTCCGCCGAGATACGCGCGCTGGGTGAATTCGCCCGGCTCCGCGCTCCGCGCCCCGCATTTCAGCAGCAGCTCCAGAATCCGCCGCGCCACCAGCACGCCGCCGTGGCACGCGATCTCCACCACGTCCTCGCCCGTGTAGCTGTGCGGCGCGCGGAAGACCGTGAGCAGCACGTCATCCAGCTTCCGCGCGCCGTCGAAAACCGCCCCGAACTGCTGCACCCGCGCCACCGCACCCGCGTGCTTTTTCCCGCGGAAGATCTGCTCCGCGATCGCGACCGCGCGCGGCCCGCTCAGGCGCAGGACGGCAATCGCGCCCTCGCCGAGCGGTGTCGAGATGGCGGCGATGGTGTCGTTCACGGAGCGAAATTGGAATGAAGCGCCGCGCTTTGCCAGGGGCGCGGCAGGCAGGATGCCCGCCGGACTCCGACAGGCTGGAAGCCTGTCCCACTACGCATCCAGCGAGTCGTCGAGCGCGGCGAGGAGTTCGGCGATGGTCGCGGGCGTTTCGTCGCCCATGTTGGAAAGGCGGAAGGTCTTCCCCTTCAGCTTCCCGTAGCCGCCGTCGATGATCATGTTGTGCCGCGCTTTCATGTTCGCGGCCAGCGCCGCCACATCGAGGTTCAGCGTGTTCGCCACGCAGGTCAGCGACTTCGAGCGATAGCCTTCCGGCGCGAAGAAACCGAGCCCGCGCCGCGTCACCCATTCAGCGACCATCGCGTTCAGCTCCGCGTGGCGCGCGTGGCGGGCGGCCACGCCTTCGGTGAAAATGTCGTCGAGCTTCGAGCGCAGCGCGTAGATGTGCGAAATGCTCGGCGTGCTCGGGGTCATGTCCTCCGCCTGGTTTTTGGCAAACTCCAGGAAGTCGAAATAGTAGCCGCGCCCCTTCACCGTCGCGGCGCGCTCCATGGCCTTTTTGCTCGCGGAAAAAAGCGCCAGTCCGGGCGGCATCGCGAGCGCTTTCTGCGAGCCGGTGAGGAGCACGTCGATGCCCAGCGCATCCATCGGCAGCGGCACCACGCTGAACGACGAGACGCTGTCCACGATCAGGCAGACCTCGGGAAACTCGCGCACCGCCGCGGCGATCTCCGCGAGGTCGCTCATCACGCCGGTCGAGGTCTCATTGTGAATCACCGTCACCGCGTCGAAACCGCCCGCCTTCAACTGCTCGCGAACCTGCTCCCCGCGGACCGGCTGGCCCCACTCGACCTGCAGGCCCACCGCGTCCTTCCCGCACTTTTTGGAAACGTCCAGCCACTTGTCGGAAAACGCGCCGCACATGCAGTTCAGCACCTTGCCCGCGCCGGTGAGATTGCGCACCGCGCCCTCCATCACGCCCCACGCGCTCGAGGTGGAAAGAAACACCGGCTGCACCGTGCCGAAAAGCTCCTGGAGCCGCGGATGGATCGACGCGTAGAGCTTTTTGAAATCCCCGCTGCGGTGGCCGATCATCGGCTGCGTCATGGCGGCGAAAGTTTTTGCGGAGACCTCGACAGGGCCGGGGATGAAGAGCTTGGCGGACATGGTGCGGCGGGTGGGTTTCGGAGTGTGGATGAAAAACCGCGCGAACGCGCGAAAGGGCGGACTTTCTAATGCCTCACCGCAAAATCGGAAACCCAAATCTCGACCCGCCTGCCAGAGCCCCGGCAAGGCCGGGGAACCGCGTGGCGCTCACCGTTCCGCGCGCGGCACTTCGCGCCAGCGCGCGGATTCGAGAACCTCGATCTTCTCCCCCGGCTGACGGACGATGTGCGCGGCGGCGCCCGGCGTTTCCTCGACGAGCCGCAGCCCGCGCTCGGGGCCGAGGACGCTGAGGGAGGTGGTGAGGCCGTTGGCGGTCATGCAGTCGGGCGCGAGGACGGTGACGAGGCTGTGGTCGGTGAGGCCGAGGCCCGTGTGGGGATCGACGATGTGCGAGTAGCGCCGGCCGCCGATTTCCACGCGCTGAAACATGTCGCCGCTCGTGGCGATGCTGCGGTTTTTCAGCCAGATGATCTGCGGCGGCGGAGCGCCGGGGGCATCGAGCGCGGCGATCTCGATGCGCCAGCCGGGCTGGCCGGGCGGGGCGTCGGTGGCCGTCATGTCGCCGCTGCCGCCGACGAGCGCGCGGGTGATGCCGCGCGCTTTGAGGACGGCGATGGCTTCGTCCACGGCGAAGTTTTTCGCGATCGCGCCGAGGTCGAGCCGCATCTCGGGCACGAGCAGTTCGGCGGTCTGATGGGCGGGATCGAGCCGGAGTTTTTTGAAACCCACGCGCGCTTGCATCTCCGCGAGCAGTTCCGGCGACGGCAGCTCCTGCTTGCGCCGCGCCCGCCGCCAGACATTGACGAGCGGCCCCACGGTGATGTCGAACGCACCGTCGCTGCGGACGGCAAACTCCTGCGCGCGGACGAGCACTTTCCACAGCGCGCTGCTCACCGGCACCGCCGCGCCCTGGCCGGAGGTCTGCGAGAGGCGGCTGAGTTCCGAGTCGCTATCGTAATCGCTCATGATGCTGTTCAGCACGGCGATCCGCTCGAACGCCGCGTCCGCCGCGGAGCGCGCGGTGGCTTCATCCGCCGCGTAGAGCGAGACGCGAAAGGGCAGGCCCATCTCGGCTTTTTCATAGACGAACTTCTGCAACTCCTCCGCCGTCGCAGCACCGGCGATCAAGACCACGCCAAGCGCCGCGGCCAGAACTCTTAATCGTAATCGTAATCTTAATCTCAATCGCACGCCCTGATCTCTAACCCGCACCGGTCGCCTATTCACCGCAAAATCTGGCGGCGGGCGCAGCGGGCGGGTGCGCTGTAGGGGAAGCTGTCAGCTTCCCCTACAGTCGCGCCCGCGTGCCACTGCGCTTGCGCGAATGCGCGTTGGCTAAGAAAGTGCGGCCCGCCCGTCTTTTCACCAGCACGCCCGCCGATGAACGTCCGCCTTCTCCTCCCGCTCGCCGCCGCCCTCACCGCCGGCACGCTGCCCGCGCAGGACATCTCCTACAACCGCGACATCCGCCCGATCCTTTCGGAAAACTGCTTCGCCTGCCACGGCCCGGACAAGCGTGCGCGGAAGGCGGATCGCCGTCTCGACACCGAGGACGGCGCGCGCGCGGAGATCGAAGGCGTGCGCGCGATCGTGCCGGGCGACCTCGCGAAAAGTGACGCGGTGGTGCGCATCGAGTCGCACGAGGCGGACGAACAAATGCCGCCGCCGAAGAGCGACAAGAAGCTCAAGCCGGAGCAGATCGCGCTGCTCAAGAAATGGATCGCGCAGGGGGCGAAGTATGAGCCGCATTGGTCGCTCATCGCGCCGCAGCGGCCGGCATTGCCGGCGGTGGGAGTCACGAATCCAATCGACGCCTTCATCCTCGCGCGCTTGGAAAAGGACGGCCTCAAGCCCTCGCCCGAGGCCGACAAGCCGACCCTCATCCGGCGCGTGACTTTCGACCTCACCGGCCTGCCGCCCACGCCCGCGGAGGTCGAGGCATTTCTCGCCGACCATTCACCGGAGGCTTATGGCAGGCTGGTCGCGCGGCTGCTGGCCTCGCCGCGCTTTGGCGAAAAGATGGCCGTCCACTGGCTCGATCTTTCGCGCTACGCCGACACCCACGGCTACCATCTCGACGCCGGGCGCGAGATGTGGAAATGGCGCGAGTGGGTCATCGAGGCGTTCAACAAAAACCTGCCGTTTGATCAGTTCATCCTCTGGCAGCTCGCGGGCGATCTGCTACCGAATGCGACGACCGAGCAGAAAGTCGCGACCGGTTTCTGCCGGAACAACATGATCAACTTCGAGGGCGGCGCGATCGCCGAGGAGTATCTGACGAACTACATTTTCGACCGGGTGAACACCTTCGGCACCGCCTTCCTCGGGCTCACCGTGAACTGCACGCAGTGCCACGATCACAAGTTCGACCCGCTCACGCAGAAGGAGTACTACCAGTTCTACGCCTACTTCAACGCCGTGCCGGAAAACGGCCTCGACGGCAGCAAAGGCAACGCCGCGCCGGTGCTCCAAGTGCCCACGCCCGAGCAGCAGGCGACGCTCGACGCGCTCGGCAAAAAGATCGCCGATGCGGAAAAGGAAATCGCCGAGCTGACCGCGCGCGCCGATGCCGCGCAGGCCGCGTGGGAAAAGACCGCAGCGGTGCAGACGCCGCAGGACTGGACGGTGCTCGCGCCGACCGCCACGAAATCGCTCAGCGGCGCGACGCTCGCGGTCCAGCCGGATCATTCGGTCCTCGCGAGCGGCGCAAATGCGGGGATGGATCATTACGAGATCACCGCGCGCACGGACCGCGTGGCGATGACCGCGCTGCGGCTGGAAGCGCTCACCGATCCTTCGCTCGTGGACGGCGGGCCGGGGCGCGCGAGCAACGGGAATTTCGTCCTCACCGGCATCGACGTGGAGGCGCGGTCCGTGGCCGATCCGAAGCGCACGGCGAAGGTGCGCCTCGTCGCTGCGGAAGCGGATTACGAGCAGCCGACCTACGAGGTCGCAAAGGTTCTCGACGGCGTCCCTCAGACCGGCTGGGCCGTGGATGGAAATACGAAGCACGAGGCTCGGACGGCTTGGTTTGTCGCGGAGAAACCGTTCGGTTTTCCCGGTGGCACCGACCTGCATGTGCGGCTCGATTTTGAATCCGCCTTCGCCGGTCACAGCATCGGCCGCACACGCCTCGCAGTGACGGCGGACGCCGCCGCCGCGTCCATCGGCAAAGTGCCAGCGGCCATCGCGCAAATCCTCGCCGTGCCTGCGGACAAGCGGGATGGGAAGCAGCGCGAGACTTTGCAGAAGCACTACCGCGAGACCGTTTCGCCCATCCTCAAGGAGCCCGCCGCGCAGCTCGCAAAACTGCGCGCCGAACTCACCGCCACGCAAAAGCAGGTGCCGAACGTCATGGTGATGCAGCAGATGGACAAGCCGCGCGAGACGCACATCCTCGTGCGCGGCCAGTACAATCAGCCCGGCGACAAGGTCGCGCCCGGCACGCCCGCGAGCCTCCCGCCGCTGCCCGCCGACGCGCCGCCCAACCGCCTCGGTCTCGCGCGCTGGCTCATCGACCCGCAGCATCCGCTGACTGCGCGCGTGGCGGTGAACCGGTTTTGGAAAAACTTCATGGGCACCGGCATCGTGAAAACCGTCAGCGACTTTGGCGCGCAAGGCGAATGGCCGAGCCATCCCGAACTGCTCGACTGGCTGGCGGTCGAATTCACCGCGAGCGGCTGGGACGTGAAGCATCTCGCGCAGCTCATCGTCACCTCCGCCGCCTACCGCCAGAGCGCACGCGTCACGCCCGAGATGAAAGAGCGCGATCCATATAACCGGCTCTACGCGCGCGGGCCGCGCTTCCGCCTGAGCGCGGAGGAAATCCGCGACACCGCGCTCGCCGTGAGCGGGCTGCTCAATCCGAAAATCGGCGGGCCGAGCGCCTCGCCCTATCAGCCGGCGGGCTTGTGGGAGGAGCTGTCATCGCGAAAAGATTCCGGCAATTGGACCGCGCAGTTTTTTGTCCCGAGCCACGGCGAGGATCTCTACCGGCGCAGCATGTACACCTTTTGGAAACGCACCTGCCCGCCGCCGCAGATGCAGACCTTCGACGCGCCCGACCGCGAGACCTGCGCCGTCGCCCGCGAGCGCACCAACACCCCGCTCCAGGCGCTCGTGCTGCTCAACGACCCGACCTACGTGGAAGCCGCGCGCATCCTCGCCGAGCGCATGATGACCCAGGGCGGCGCCACGCCCGCCGAGCGCATCCGCTACGCCTTCCGCCTCGCCACCGCGCGCGCGCCATCGGAGCGCGAGACCGCGATGCTCACCGAGCTTTTTCAAAAGCAAAAGACCCGCTACGCCGCGAGCCGCGACGAAGCGCTCAAGCTCCTCGGCAACGGCGAAGCCAAGCGCAACCCCGCCCTCGACCCCGCCGAACTCGCCGCCTGGACCAACGTCGCCAGCACCATCCTGAACCTCGACGAAACGGTGACCAAGGGCTGAGCCGGCACCCCAGCGCAACCGGGTCGCAACGGGGCGCAACTTGAGCCGTGATTTTCGATATGGCGGCCAATCTGCTGGCGTTTTTTCGCCGATAAGCTGCGGACGCGATGCGTCACGGCACGAGTTCCAGGCCGTCGTGATCCGCCACCATTTCCGCGCCGCCTTTTTTCAAAAGCCGCACCGGATAGCCCGCCGGGCCGGCGAAGACTTCGAGATTCGCAAAGAGGATGTTTTCGAGATAGGTGACTTCGATCGGGTAGGTGCCTTTGAGGAGCGAGATTTCCGCGACCGTCGTGGCATCGGGAGCGCTGGTGATGTCGAAGCAGGAGAAATGATCGTCTTCCATTCTCGCCTCGCGGGACGGTGCCCGCGCAAGCTGCGTCCACGCCTGTCCGGCGATGCGCACGGATGCGCCGTCGTCGCCGCTGAAACCAATGTTGTAAGTCCCGTTGGCGGGGATGACGAGCGTGCCCGTCGCGCGCATCGCGAAGTGATCGTCATCGGCGGGCGTGTTGTTGGGAAAGGGCACCGGGTGGGGAAAATGGCCGGGCGTGGAGCACTCGGGATCGGCGAAATGGATGGCGTCCACGTTTTTTGCGACGACCAGATTTTTGTCCGTCTCGAGCTGAAAAAGCGCCTCGCTCAGCGTGTCCTTTTCCGTCGAATCGCTCGGATGCGCGACGGTCATCTCGACCTTCCAGCCCTGCGCGTCGATGCCCGGCCAGGCGACTTTGTCCCGCGCCTTCCACCCCACAGGCCGCCACGCATCCGTGTCCCCGTCGTTCGCAAATTCCCCCGGCGCGGCATAGAGCTGGATGCGCCCGCCTTCCGCACAAATGAAATGCACCAGCTCCACGGCATGGGTTCCGGCCGCCAGTTGCACGACCCCGCGGGCGTCGCAGTGATTGGAGGCGTTTTCCTGATAGATGACGGAGTGGTCGAGCGGATCGATGTCGCCGTCGCCGGAGACCCGCTTCCATTTTGCACCCGCGATGCGCAGCGCAAAGCCGTCGTCGGCATGCACGCCAAAGGTGTAGAGCCCGGTCTTCGGGATTTTGATTTTCCCTTTCATCACCGACACCGTCCCATTGTAGCCGCCGCGCGCGCCGGCGATGCGCTCGGCCCCGAGGAAAAGGCCCTCGTCATTGATGCGCCCGAGCGGATTGGCGTGCTGCACCCACGGAGCCCGCCAGTCGGTCGGCACGGACGCTTGCCCGGATTCGTCGAGCAGGCATTTCATCGCCAGCGCGAGGTGCTTGAACTGCTGACCGCCCGCTTTCGTCCGCACGCCGAAAAAGCCCGCGCCGCCCGCCGGTCCCGGCAGTTCCGCGGGCAGCACGGGCTTCCACGCGACCGCGCCGGGCACCGCGATCTTCGCCTTCACATCCCACTCCACCACGTAGTAAAACGCCGCCTCGTTCTGTCCGTCCTCGCCGATGCCGTCATCACCCCACAGGCCGCGCCCCGACAAACACACCGCGTCTTCGCCGAGTCCCCTGCCGGTCCAGTCATCCGGCTGGGAGCGGTTCCAGTTTTGAAAAGTGAACGGCTCGCCGGTCACCCACGCCCAGCCTTTCGTGCGGCCCGCGCCGGCCTCGTGGCCACCGTAGCGCTCGTTGTCCGTCAGGCCAATCCACACCTGCGGCACCGCGGCAATCCTATAAACGAACATGTTTTCTCCCATCGAACCAAGAGTCACCAAATGCCCGTGCAGTTCGGTGCCGCCGAGCGGATCGGGCATCGTCTGCGCGTGCGCGCAAGCCTTCGCCCACGTCTCGGAAACGCGCACGACCTGATACAGATTCCACGTCCCGCCGGTGCCGAAGGGCGCGGTATAGACGGTCTCGTTGTTCGGCTTTTGGGCAAAGACGGACGCGGCAAAAAATAACGCGAGGAGGATGATAAGGCGGGCGGCGGGCATAGGCGTGATTACGGTTTCGACTGCATGAGAAAAGCGAAAAGGTCGCGCACCTCGGCGTCGCTCAGGCCGTTGAGCAAACCCTCCGGCATCATGGAAACTGGTTTGGTTTCCGTGCCGGCGATTTGCTTCCTTTCGAGGATGCGGCGTTCCGCCACGGTTTGCAGCGTGAGCGTGGCGGCGTCCTGCGCGGCGATGATGCCGGAGAGCGTCTGCCCGTCGGTGAGCGTGACGACGGTGAGTTGGAAATCGCGCGGCACCACCGCGCTCGGGTCGATGATGTTGGCCAGCAGGTAATCGCGACTCGCGCGGCCCGAGCCGGTGAGATCGGGACCAATCGCGGCTCCCACGCCGAAGAGCCGGTGGCAGATGGCGCACGCGCGGGTGAAAACCTCGTGCCCGCGCCGCAAATCAAGTGCGGGCGCGGGTGCGGAGAGCAGTGCGCGATATTTTTCCAGCAGCGCCAGCTTGTCGGCATCGGAAGCCTGGACGCGGCCCCAATGCGCCGCCAGCAACTCATTCGCGGTCGCATCGCCGAGCGCGAAAATCTGCCGCGCGTGGATCGCGTCAAGATCGGCGGCGCGGGTTTTTCCGGCAGCGAGCAGGGCGAGCCATTGGCGCGCGGACGTGGCGCGGACGCAGAGCGTATCGAGGGCGGCGGACTTTTCCTCGGCGTTGAATTCACTCCAGGTGTCGAGGATCAGCCGAGTCGCCGCGTTGCCCTTGAGCGCGCTCATCGCCCGCAAAGCGGCGGCCCGAAGCGGCGCGTCTTTGAAGGCGCGCGCCACGAGATTTTCGTAGCCGGGCGCCTGCGCGGCGGCGAGGGCGAGCAGCACGCGCGAACGCTCGGCGACGGGCTGCGCCGGGTCGTCGAGTTTCTGGCGCACGAGGGCGAGCGCGGAGGTGTCGCCGAAGGCGGTGCTCAGCGTCACCGCGGCCTCGCGGATTCGGGCGGAGGACGAGGCGAAAAAGCCCGGCGCGAGTTCCGTCCAATTGGTCGGCGCGCGCATGCGCCAGCGTCCGCGCAGCGCGGCGGCGGCCCCGCCGAGCAGGTCTTCCGCGCGCGCTTCGTCGGCCCCGGCGGCGAGGCGCAGCAGCTCCGCGAAGGCCGCCGAGCCCGTTCCCGCCTCGGCAATCCAGCGCGCGAGAAACTGCCGGACCTTCGGCAGCGCGCAGTCGGGCAACGCTGCGGAAACATGCGCCGAGTCGAAGACCGGGCGGACCACGAGATTGTGCCAGAGCACGACTTGCAGCGTGCGGTCGGCAGCGTCTTCGCCCCGGTGCATCAGCGCCTGCGCGAGCGGCCACGCAGCGGCATCGGGCACGCGCCCCACCGCGCAGGCGAGATGCAACCGCACGAGCGCCGACGCATCGGCTGCCGCCAACTCCCCGATGCGCTTCAGCGCAGCGGCGGAAGGCCGTCGCTCGTCGCACGCGAGCGTCACCGCCCACGCGCGGACGTGCTCATCGGCATCGCGCGAGGCGGCAATGAAATCCTCATTCGTCAGCAGCCGTGCGCCGTGCAGCGCCCACAGCCCACGCAGCCGCCGGCTCGCGTCCGCGTGCTCCCGCGTCATCGCGCGGAGCGCCTTCACCGCCGCATCGTCGAGCTTCCCGTTCGTCGCCGCGCGTTCCTGCAAAAGCCGCCGCGCCTGCCGCGGGAACCACTCGTTTTTGTCCAGCAATCGCCCGACCAGCTCCGCATCCGAATCCCGCCGCAAGTCCGGCGGAGCCTTCGCCGCTGGCTGGCCGTACATGATTTTGTAAATGCGCCCGCTGGTCCGATGCACGCCGTCCTCGTCGTGGCATTCGCCATCGTCGCACCAGTCCGAGAGCAGGACCCCGCCATCCGGCCCGCTGAAAATCGTGACCCCGCGAAACCACGGATTTTCCGCCACCGCGAAATCGCCCGCGCGTTTCGCCGTGAAGCCCGCGCCGCTCCGCGCCAGCACGTCCTCGTTCACGCGGCGGCCATGCGTGTTACCCATGAAAGTGTGGCCGCGATACGCCGCGGGCCAGTTGTCGCCCTGGTAGATCATCAGCCCGCAGTGCGAATGCCCGCCGCCAAACTCCGCCGCCTCATCGAGCGCGGCGAAACGCTTTTCCCAATCCTGCCGCCAGTCATCGGCGCGCGAGCGGTAGTGCGGCGCGTCCGCGATCATGCCCAGCCTTGCATAACTCTCCGGCACCTCATCCGCGCCAAACGACCGCTCGTAAAACGCGCCGGGCAGGCCGTGGAAAAGATGCCCGTTCACGTTGTTCGAGAGAAACATTTCGCCGAACGCGTCCCAGTCCAAACCCCACGGATTCGTCATCCCGCGCAGCACCACCTCGAAGCGCCGCGTCACCGGATGATACCGCCACACGCCCGGCCCGACATGCAGCCGTTCGCCCGTCGCGGGATTGAGCACCTCGCTTTCCTGCAACTGCCCGTGCAAGCCGTAGAGCCAGCCGTCCGGCCCCCAGTGCAGGCCGCTCGCCATGTTGTGACGGCCTTCGGTTGTCCACCCGTCGAGCCGCACTTCGGGCGGACCGTCGGGCACGCCTTTGCCGTCCTTGTCCGGGATGAAAATAAGCCTCGGAGAATCAATGACCCACACCCCGCCGAAGCCGACCTCCACGCTGCTCACATGATGCAGGCCCGTGCAAAAAATCTTCCGCTCATCGGCCACGCCATCGCCATCGCGATCCGTGAACACAACGATGCGATCCTCCCCGCGCCGCGCCCATTCGCCGTAGCTGTAAGCCTCCGCCACCCACACGCGCCCGCGCTCATCCATGGTCATCGCGATGGGCTGCCGCACCTGCGGCTCACCGGCGAAAAGCGTCGCGTGAAAACCCTCCGGAAATTTCAAAGCGCGCACCGCCTCCGCCGGCGCGGGCGGCTCGCGGCCCGGCGGTTTGGAATTGCGCGGATGATACGTGTCGGACTCCTCGGCGGGCGGCGGGGAGGAAAGCGCGGCGGGGAGAAAACTGCAAAATCCCAAGGCCGCGATGACCAGCCCGGCGCACTCCCGTGGTCGGCGAAGCCGGGTAGGGACGGCACTCCGTGCCGTCCGCCGGGCGAGCGCAGCGAGGCGGTGGGCTCGCGCGCGCAGCGCGCAACTGTAGGGGAAGCTGCCAGCTTCCCCTACAGTTGCGCGGCAGATGCGACGCGCAAATCCCCTCCCGCCGCCTCGCTGCGCTCGCCCCGGACGGCACGGAGTGCCGTCCCTACCGCCCCAGCTCGGGCACGGCTTCGC